>DMAW01000184.1 GCA_003446375.1 Eubacteriaceae bacterium
GCGCGCTACCAAACTGCGCCACACCCAGACATATACTATATTATAATGATTGTCTTATGCTATTTCAAGTAGAATTTCAAAAAAACAAAGAAGCGGATATCCGCTTCTAGTTCCAACCATAATAGTACAAGCTGTTGATTTCTTCAATCTCATGCTTATTGCTTCTTGTCATGATTTGTGTTACTACATCCTTTGGATCGTAGCCCCCATAGAGTATTTTATATATTCCAGCGGTTATAGGCATGTCACACTCGTGTTTGCTTGCAAGTTCAAAAGCAGTCTTGGTTGCTCTGACTCCTTCTACTACCATCCCGATTCCTTCCAAAACATTTTCAAGTGCTTCTCCTTGTCCCAAAAGTATGCCCGCTCTTCTGTTTCTGCTGTGCATGCTTGTACATGTAACAATCAAGTCACCAATGCCTGTCAAGCCGGCAAAAGTTTCAGTCTTGGCTCCTAGAATCTTGCCGAGCCTGCTTATTTCTGCTATACCTCTAGTCATAAGAGCTGCTTTGCTGTTGTCGCCATATCCCAATCCATCTGATATGCCCGCGCCAAGAGCAATGATATTTTTCAAAGCCCCTCCCAGCTCAACTCCAATCATGTCAGGGTTTGTATATACCCTAAAAGAGTCTGTACTAAAAAGATCCTGAAGGTATTCGCACTTTGACTTTTTTTCTCCTGAAACCACAACTGTAGTAGGCAATTTTTTAGCTACTTCTTCTGCATGGCTCGGGCCAGACAATACGTAAACATTATTGTACGATAGCTCTTCATTTATAACTTGACTAAGCCTGAAATACGTTCCTTCTTCAAGACCTTTTGACACGTTGACTATGTATTGTTCACAATTCACAAAATCTTTGATCTGCTTGCATAAATCTCTAACCCCATGGGAGGGTACCGCCAATACTATCACTTCACTGCCTTTAACCGTTTCTTCAAGATTTATTTTCGCAGTAACGCCCTTATTGATAACCACGCCCGGCAAATACTTGGAATTGACCCTCTTAGAGTTGATTTCGTCCACAAGTTCCTTTCGCCTATGCCAAAGATCCACTTGATATCCCTTTTCCGAAAGCAATACAGCCAAGGCGCTCCCCCAGCTACCGGCGCCCAATATTCCTATTTTCATTTAACTTCACCCCTATGATTTGTCCTTTTTCTCTCTTGCAATCATTCTTACAGGTGTCCCAATAAAACCAAAAGCATTTCTTATCTGATTTTCCAGATATCTTTCATAAGAAAAATGCATCAATGATTTATCATTGACAAATATAATAAATGTAGGGGGCTTTACGGCACCTTGTGTTGCATAGTAAATCTTTAACCTTCTCCCTTTATCCGAAGGTGGCTGATTCATGAGCACAGCCTCACCAACCACTTCATTAAGAGTCCCTGTCGTAATTCTCTTTGAGTATTCATTGGATACTAAAACAACAGTCTCCATAACTTTATTTATTCTTTGTCCTGTAAGCGCTGAAATAAATATTATAGGCGCATACGGCATAAATGAAAGAGTGCTTCTGACATCTTTTTCAAATTTTTTCATACTCCCTTGATCTTTATCGTATATGTCCCATTTGTTTACGACGATTACTGAGGCTTTTCCTCTGTTGTGTGCAATCCCAGCGATTTTAGCATCTTGTTCGCTAACTCCGAAATTAGCATCTACTACAATCAAGCATATATCTGCTCTTTCTACAGCAGCAACCGCTCGGACGATGCTATACCTTTCGATATCATCGTAAATCTTGCTTTTTCTTCGAAGTCCCGCTGTATCTATCAATATGTATTCCTCACCGAAATACTTAAATGTAGAATCAATAGCATCTCTGGTAGTTCCAGCCACGTCGCTTACTATTACCCTGTCTTCACCTAAGAGCCTATTCACTATGCTGGATTTACCCGCATTAGGCTTTCCAAGCACCGCTATCTTCAATCTTGTGTCTTCTTCTTGGTTGGAATACGATACGTCAAAACTTTCAACTATCTTGTCAAGGAAATCTCCTAATCCTAATCCCTGTTCAGCCGATATCGCCATGGGATCTCCAATCCCTAAATTGTAAAATTCGTATATATTTTTCTCCAGCTCTTTATTCTCAATTTTGTTGACTGCCAAGACAACTGGCCTATTGGATTTTCTAATCATATTTGCCACTTCAAGATCAGAAGCCGTCATTCCCTCTCTCCCGTCAACCAGCAACACGATGACATCAGCAGTGTCTATTGCCAGCTGAGCCTGCCTCCTCATTTGAAGAAGAATTATATCACTGGAGTACGGCTCGATACCTCCTGTATCTATTAATGTAAACTGTTTCCCTACCCATTCACATTCAGCATAGATTCTATCTCTTGTAACTCCGGGAGTATCTTCTACGATCGATATTCTTGCACCTGCTATTTTGTTGAACAATGTGGATTTTCCCACATTAGGTCTCCCTACTACAGCTACCACCGGTTTTGCCATGGAGCCACCTCCTTTATTTTTCCATCAATTTATACAGAAATTCTTTTCCATCAACCTTTACAGAAAACACCTTCGCTTCTAAAGCCTTTTCGACATCTTCCAAAGTAATATCATCTAAAAAAACATCTTCATCATGCTTAAGCATATTTTCAGGCACTAATACCACAGATTCATTTTTATATGCCTTCAATTGAGTAATCAGGTCCCTTCCGGTAATAAGTCCTGACACAGTGATCTTATCACCAAAAAATTCATTTACAATCTTGTGCACCTTTATCTTCAACCCCGGAACTTTGCCCATCAATTTTCCCGTCAACTCGACAATATGTGGATATGCCAATTCTCCGGTTGCTACAGAAATTCTTTTCTCGAACTTATCATCGCATACTGCTCTTTCAGCTTCATCTATAAATTGTTTCTTAAAAAGAGAAAGCATGCCAACCCCGTTTTCAAGTTGAGTAAATTCTTCATAATAAGATGTATCGGGAATAGCTGCTTTTCCTCGCAAAAAGAACTCATCACTTGGAAATACAAAGCCTGTTCCATGAGTCTGTTTCATCGTTGTTCTTATGTTTTGTATAGTATCTAATACATCGTTGCATTCACTTATCGTAAACTGCCTTAGGTTTGAAAGTTTTTGTCTGTATTTTGTTATTCCCACCGGAACCACAGATACCGTCTGCACATAAGGATAAAATGCAGCCAAATCCTTAAGGGTCTTTTTTAAATGCTCTCCGTCATTTATTTCCGGACATAATACTACTTGAGCATTCATGGTCATTCCGTGAGAAGCAAATCTTTTAATATAATCCATAATCTTGCCTGCATTCTTATTGTTTAGCATTTCCATGCGAAGCTTAGGATCTGTAGAGTGTACAGAAATATTAATCGGCTGAATTCTATAATCAATGATACGTTGTATCTCTTCATCCTTCATATTTGTCAGTGTCACGTAGTTGCCGTGCATGAATGAAAGCCTGGTATCGTCGTCTTTGAAATAAAGAGTGTTCCTCATTCCCTTGGGGAGCTGGTCGATAAAACAGAATACACATTTGTTCCTACAACTTTTTGGCTCATCTAAGAGCCCTTCTTCAAAAACAAGTCCAAGAGCTTCATCCATTTCCTTTTCAATTTCAATTTCCCATATTTCTCCGGAAGGCTTTTTTATTTCAATATTTATGACTTCGTCGTTTATCAAGTAGTAATAATCAAATATGTCTTCCGGAAATTTATTGTTGATTGAAACAAGCAAGTCTCCAGGCTCAATCTCCAACTCTTCCGCTATGCTGTTTTTTTCAATTTCGGAAATTTTTATTTCTCTCATCATTTCACCCTGTTTTTTGAATTCTTTATGTATATTATCATTACAAAACTTGACGGTCAAGTTTTATCTTGCCCTTGACAGACAAACAGGGCGCCAAAGACGCCCTGCCTTAACATCAGCTATTAAGATTCCTAACTCCTTCTAGGTCCTTGAAATCTTTGTATTCACCGGTAACGATATAATGAACCGACTCAAAAATATTCGTTCCATGATCGCCTACCCTTTCTAGGTAAGATGCCACAAATGTAAACCTGGCAGCCTGCTTGATATTCTTTGGATCTTCAATCATGTATTCCAGCAAGTCCCTGTATATTTTTCTAAAGAGACTATCAATTTGATTTTCTTTATCTATCATGGCATCCAACGTGGTTATATCTTGGTTGACATATGAATCGATGCTGATCTTGACCGATTCCAAAGCTATTTCAGACAATTTAGGTATATCGATCAGAGGCTTTATATAATCTTCTTTAATTAAATCAAGTGTTGTTTCTGCTATGTTCACTGCATGATCTGCAATTCTTTCAAGATTTGTAAGTATCTTAAAAACCGATGCTATGGTCCTTAAATCTGTTGCTACAGGCTGTTGGGTTGCTATTATCTTGATGCAAAGCTCTTGCAGCATTATCTCCTTTTCATCTACATCATCATCTCTTTCGATTACCTTGCGTGCCAGATCATCATCCTTATTTATCAATGACTTTACTGAATCTCGCAGCATCTCTTCTACTATGGAGCTCATTATCATTATTTCCTTATGAAGCTTATCTAGGCGTTCATCAAATTTATATCTTTGTATCATTCTTTCTACCTTTCCCTTCAATTTATATTTTTTTATTATCAACATTTTGTATCGATATATATAGTAAAAGTGGTTCCTTTCTCAACAGTGCTTTCCACTGTTATTTCGGCCCCCTGAGATTGAGCGATGTGTTTTACTATTGCAAGGCCCAGTCCGGTTCCTCCTTCTTTTCTCGCTCTGCCTTTGTCGACTCTGTAGAATCTCTCGAATATCCTGTCTATATCCGCGCTCGGAATCCCTATGCCTGTATCTGATATGCTAAGCCTTATTTTATTTTCTTCAAGCAATGCTTTTATCTCTATTTCTCCACCATCATCGCTATATTTTATCGCATTGCTCAGTAGGTTGATATTCATCTGTCTGAAATAATCCTTGTTAAAACAAATTTTAGGCAGATTTTCTTGGATATTCAACTTAAGTTCAATCCTTTTTTCACGACATGCTCTCTCCAACATATAGGCTGCTTTTTGAATTTCCAGTTTAACATCTATAAATTCTTTAGAGATAGTCCTAGTTTTGCTTTCATTATCTAAAAAGGATAATGTGAGAATATCTTCAACCAATTCAATTAACCTCTCTGTCTCCATATTGATTATGTCATAAAAGTGATTGCGCGTTTCTTCATCCTCTATTCCACCTTCTTTAAGAGTCTCTATAAAGCCTTTTATAGAAGTGATCGGAGTTTTTAATTCATGGCTTACATTTGCTACGAAGTCCTTTCTGATGCTTTCCAGCTTTCTGATCTGCGTTATATCTTGAAGCACTATTATATATCCATGCACGACATCATAATCTTTAATCTTGCTTATGGTTACTCTGAAAATCTTCTCTCCTATAGTGGTTTCCATAAACTTGACATTTTCTAAGTCTTTGCTTTTAATCACTTCTTCGACTTTTTCATAAATAGCTGTAACTCTCAACGCTTCTAAAAGATTTTTTTCTAACAGATTCCGCTCTTCAGGTATGCCCAGCATTTCATAGGCACTTTTGTTTATGATTTTTATCCTGTATTTTTTATCTATTGCAATAATACCATTTACTATGTTGATAAGTATGCTTTCAAGTTCTGCATTTCTATCAGAAAGCTGATTAAATGAACTTTGAAGCTCATTGGCCATTTCGTTTAATGAATCAGTGAGATTCCCTATTTCATCTTTTCTGAACCAGGTCATCCTCTCAAGATAGTTGCCTTTTGATATTTTATGGGCAAATGATGTAATTACTTTTATTGGCGTCAAGAAGTACGAAATCAAATATTTTGAAAATAAAGCCGCTACTAAAAAACTAAGCAATATATAAAGGATCGTATCTCTAAGGCTTTGGTACAATATGTTTTCCGTTAAGCTAAGCTTCATCGAGACTCTGATCACGACCTCGTCGCTTTCGTCTAATTGTATTCCTTTTGCTATATACATCATATCAGCACCAACTGAATTGCTGTATCTTATAGATCTCTTGATACTTCCCATGTCGCTTAAAGCCTCTATGATTTCGGGCCTCAAGCTGTGGTTGTCCATGTTCTCTGCCTGCCTGTCTGTATCGAAAGCTACCGATCCATCGCTTTCAATCAAAGTAACTCTGTAACCGCTATTTAATACGGTGTTTTTTATCATTACATTCTCGTTAGCATTAAAAAAACTGTCTCTCCCGGTAATCGTGTCTTCTATCGCCTCCAATGATCTGGATAGTCCGTCTTCTACAAAATCGTAGTACAGTGATTTTGTATTGAAATAAGTGAAAATTCCGGTTAAAGACAATGTAAAAAACAAAATCGCCAAGGTGGATAAAAATATCCTTTTGTTCATAAAATCACCTCTGGTCTCTAAATCTGTATCCTACTCCCCTTACAGTTTCGATATATACCGGATTGGTATCATCTTCTTCTATCTTTTGGCGCAAGTGCCTTATGTGAACGTCAACTGTCCTCGTCTCCCCTATATAGTCGTAACCCCAAATAGTATCTAAAAGAAAGTTTCTATTCAAGACCTTTCCCTTATTCTTAATAAGAAGAGCTAATAGTTCGTATTCTTTTAGGGTAAGGCTTAAAAGCTCTCCCTTTTTATAAACTTTAAATGCATCTTGATGTACTTCTATGTCGTCAAATTTTACAATACTTTCACTGGATTCATCTTTAGAAATCCTCCTTAGCACTGCTTTTATGCGAGCAACTAATTCTTTTATGCTAAAAGGTTTTGTAAGGTAATCGTCAGCTCCTATTTCAAGTCCTAATACCTTGTCGAATTCAGTCTCTCTTGCAGTTAAGATTATTACAGGAGTATTTTTAAAATCAGGATTCTCTCTCATTTCCTTCAAGATAGTCAGACCGTCTTTGTTTGGCAGCATCAAATCAAGTATGACCAAATCCGGATATACCTCTTCAATCAGACTTGCTGCATCATTTCCATCCTGTGTCCCAAAGACTTCATATCCATTTTTTTCAAGGTTGAATTTCACAAGTTCATAAATATTGGCTTCATCTTCAACTATCACTATTTTATTATTCATGGAAACCTCCTGATTAGTTATTGTTTTAATTATATTATAATTGTTTTATTCATTTGTTAAAATGATGTTAACAATATTGTTTAAAAATATTTTATTCTGATACATAGCAAGACAACCTTGATCCAACATAGGATCAAGGTTGTCTTGCTAGTTAGTTGCCATTATTTATTACATTGGTTATTATAGGTTCAAATCCATTGGAGAAACGTCCGCTTTTGTCTGCAAATTTTATAGCTATATATGTTATTGCCGTAAGTAATGTCCCGGTTGCAAATGCAGTTATAGGATTTTCAGGAGTCCCAAACAATGTATTTATAGGATAAAATCCAACTACAGCTCCTATTACAAACATCAAAAGAGGCAATCCGTAGGCTATCATAGAAGCTTGCATTATATTCGTAAATTGCATCTCCACTTCAACAGTATCCCCTGCTTTTGCTCCGATTCCATTTTGTGCCGTTGTTTCCATAGTCATTTTTTCTTTTCCAACCGCACAGGCTCCACAATCTCCGCAGGCTGCATGCCTTTTAATCGTAACACTGGCTTTGTTTCCTGTTATAGTATTGACAACGCCTATTTCTTTCATAATTTACCACCTATTTATTTTAAGAATTTTTTCATCAATGCCATCAACTCTTCAATGTCCATTTCATCATCCTTGTCAATTATTCCTCTGAGGCATTTTTTTGCATGGGCATCCAGTATTATTGCCGATGTTGAATCCAAAGCAGACTTCACAGCGCTGAGCTGGGTCAATACCGACTTGCATTCTTCATCATTTTCTATCATCTTTTGTATACCCCGAATCTGTCCTTCTATTCTATTTAATCTAACTAGAATATTTTTCTTAGATTCATTCATAAAAAACACCTTCTTATAGTTTTTTTAGAATTAACCCCAATTCATCAAGTCTGGCATCTTCTGCAGCATCTGGTGCCATTGTCATAGGACAGCTGTGGTTTTGTGTTTTTGGGAATGCTATTACATCTCTGATATTATCGGTACCCAAGATTTCCATTACGATCCTATCAAGTCCATAAGCTATTCCACCATGTGGAGGCGTACCGTATTTAAATGATTCAAGTAAAAAGCCAAAATTTTCTGATGCTTTTTCTTCACTGAATCCAAGCACCTTGAATAACTTTTCTTGTAGATCCTTATTGTGTATTCTGATGCTGCCTCCGCCTATTTCCGCACCATTCAAAACAATATCGTAAGCTCTTGCTCTTGCTTTTAAAGGATCCGTTTCTAAAAGATCGATATCTTCTGGTTTTGGGCTGGTAAATGGGTGATGGATTGCTACGTATCTTTTTTCTTCTTCATCGTATTCAAGAAGTGGAAAGTCCGTTATCCAGACAAATTCATATTTTCCACGAAGGTCAAAATCAAGTTTTCTTGCAATTTCCAATCGCAGCTGACCTAATGCATCCCAAACTATGTTTTGGCTGTCTGCTACTATGAGTATGAGATCTCCAGGCTTAGCATCTGTCGCAACAAGTATGTCGTTTATTTCCTGATCAGACAAGAATTTCTCTATGGGTGATTTAACTCCTTCATCTGTGACTTTAAGCCATGCCAAACCTTTAGCCTTATATATTTTTACAAAATCCACCAAAGCGTCGATCTCTCTCCTGCTGAATATGTCTCCGCATCCTATAGCGTTTACCGCTCTTACATCTCCGCCATTTTTAATATTGTCGGCAAAAACTTTGAATTCACTGTTTTCGACAGCTTTTTTAATGTCTTTCAGCTCAAAGCCAAATCTCAAATCTGGTTTATCAGAACCAAACCTGTTCATAGCTTCAAGGTATGTCATCCTCTTAAGGGGAAGAGCGACTTCTATATCCAGCATCTCCTTAAAAAGACCTGCAATCATCTTTTCATTTATTCCGATAACATCATCCTCGTCGACAAAAGACATTTCGATATCTACCTGTGTAAATTCCGGCTGTCTATCCTGTCTTAGGTCTTCATCTCGGAAACATTTGACAATTTGATAATATCTGTCAAATCCGCTGACCATTAAAATTTGCTTAAAAAGCTGCGGAGATTGTGGTAAAGCAAAGAAATTGCCCTTTTGCACCCTGCTTGGAACTAAAAAGCTTCTAGCACCTTCAGGTGTCGGTTTTGTTAAAAACGGAGTTTCCACTTCGACAAATTCACTATCATCCAAGAAATTCCTAATGTATTTCGCAACCTTGTGACGAGTAACCATGCTCTTATGCATCTTATTTTTCCTTAGGTCTAGATATCTGTATTTAAGCCTTACGCTTTCCTTAGACGTATCGCTGTCATCCACATATATTGGTGGCGTTTTTGCCGAATCCAGAATTTTGACTTTAGAACACATCACTTCAATTGTCCCGGTGGATATGTTGTCGTTGTAATTTGCAGGATCTCTTTTCACAACTTCGCCTTCTGCCTGTATTACGTATTCATTTCTCAAGCCGTCAGCTATCTTAAGAGCTTGCGCATCATTTTCTTCATTAAATACAAGTTGAACGACTCCTGTTCTATCTCTCAAATCTATAAAGACAACTCCGCCTAGGTCTCTTCTATTTTGCACCCACCCGCAAAGCTTTACTTCTTGTCCTATGTTCTCTTCTGAAATGTCAGCACACATTCCGCTTCTGTAGTATGTTTTCATCTTTTCCTCCTGCTTGTAATTTTCTACTTACCAATGGATATTTTTTTATTGGCATTTACTGCTTTTAAAAGAAAAAGGCCCTCCCTGACTGTACTAGTCAGGGACGAGCCGAATAAACCCGTGGTGCCACCCTGTTTGGTAAAAACCCACTTTGATTGATAACGCAATTAGCGAATTTGACTCCAAAGTGTTTTTCAAATGAATTTACAAAGATGCGCTTCCAGTCAAGGCGCTTCTTCCCTGTTTGCATTAGGCATTCTACTTGCTTTTTCATAGCCAGTTTATATGCAATTGTTTATAATTATAAATTTTTCATCAAATCATGTCAATATTATTTGTCAGACTTTTTATCTGTTTTATTTTTTCTATTGCGATACTCTCGATATTTTTATTATACAAATCTATATTTTTTACTGTTTCCATTCTTTCAAAACGATCAGTATCCGGAAAATAAATCTTGCCCGTGGAGCCTGCTCCCAATCCAACTATGCTCCTTTTGTCCGACATGATGGCTAAATTATAATAGCCTTCATGGCCTTTCTTTGAAAATCCGATGTTTTCTCCGTTATTAACAGTGTACTTTTGCCTGTAGATATAATACGGATTGTAAGATTTTGACTTTAGCATCCTGTAAATATCTTCAGCTGCTTCATTTTCTTCAAGATCGTTGAAAAGATTATCCTTATATATCGAATTCTTTAAATACGAAGACTTCTTTACAGACAAGCTGTGGACAGTTATGTTTTCCGGATTCAAAGCTATCAGGCTTTCCGCAGTTCTTATCATATCCGCTGAGCTTTCTCCTTCTAAGCCCATTATCATATCGCAATTGATAGTCTTAAATCCTACCTTCCTTGCTAATTCATATGCCTTGTAAAAATCATCTGCACTATGACTTCTGCCAATTGTCTTTAATGTCTTTTCATTGAGGGATTGAGGATTTACTGAAATCCTATCTATTCCAAAATGCTTTAATATATTTAACTTATCCTCAGTAACGGTATCCGGCCTGCCGGCTTCAAAAGTATATTCTATAACTCCCTGCACCGGCATCTTTTCTCGAATTTTCTCTAGAAGCCTTGTTGTGCTTGAACAATTCAAGATTCCGGGCGTTCCTCCACCAATATATGCGCTTTCAATTTTGAAATTATTTTGCGACATAAAATCTCCTACTTTGGATATTTCCACAAATAAATTTCCGAGGTACTTTTCCAATTCACTAGAATCAGCCTTAGCATCCCTGGTGATGAATGAACAATAGTTGCATCTAGTTGGGCAAAAAGGGATGTTTATGTATAACTGTATTTTATTTTTATCCAAAGGATACAATCTTTCAATTTCCAGTCCTGCAATCTTAATTAAGTCCTCTGTGCGGATGTTATCTGTACCGTATTCTCTTTGAATCTCATAGGCTACAAGGGTCTTTTTTTTCCCTTCGACAAGCTTACCATGGGCTATCCTAGCAGGTCTTATACCTGTCATAGTTCCCCACTTAAGCTCTTTTCCAGTAAATTCCGACAAGGTTTTGTATACAAGTGTTTTTATCTGCCTTCTATCGTTTTGGCCTGTTAGCTCTGTGAATTTCTCAACAACCTTGCCATTTCTCGCAACCGTTGAGTTAACCCAGCTTTTTTTTCTTATAACGGTAATCCTCAAGTCAGCTTTATCTTTTGATTCTTTTTTTATGATATAATCGGGAAAAAATTGTATGACCAACTCTCTTATATCGTTGGAGAAAAAATCTCCTTCCAATATTATTTTAAGACATTTAGACATTTAACCTACTCCATGTATGGATTTGACGCAATTTCATCGCCTATTGTACCGCTCTCACCATGCCCCGGATGAAATGACAGCGAAGAATCTAATGTTTTTAGCTTGTCTAATGATTTTTTCATAACATAAAAATCCCCTCCGGGAAAGTCAGTCCTTCCAATGGAGCCTTTAAACAACGTATCTCCGGTAAACACAGAATCATCGTAAATGATGCATATGCACCCTGGCGTATGACCGGGGGTGTGCAATATTTTAAATTTTATATTCCCTATTGATATATCCTGGTTTCCACTAACCAGAATTAACCTGTCGATTCCTTCAAAGACAAATCTTTTCCCAAAAAAAACTGAAAGATTCAGCTCAGGTTTTACCAACATATCACTTTCACTTTCATGAACGTATATATTGCATCCGAATTGTTTATATATCTCATTTGCAGATGCAATATGGTCGAAATGTCCGTGAGTATAGATTACACCTTTTAAAGTGATGTCATTTTCAGAAAGAAGCTCTTCTATGTATGATTTATCTGCAACAGGATCAATTAAAACCCCCTCTTGACCTTCTGTTACCAAATAGCTATTTGTATTATATGTGTTTGCCATAAATTTTTTTATCATTCTATCACCTATTAAATCCTTTTTTCGCTGTCCAATATTATCGTTACTGGCCCTTCATTGACAATTGAAATATCCATATGTGCTTGAAATACTCCCTGCTGCACGTATATTCCTGTGCTTTTGATCTCTTCTACGAAATCCATATAAATACCTTGTGCTGTCTCAGGGCTGGCTGCTTTTATGAAGCTTGGCCTTCTTCCCTTTCTGCAATCTCCATACAGGGTAAATTGTGATACTATCATAATCTGACTACTTACGTCTTTAAGAGACAGGTTCATTTTTGACCGGTCATCTTCAAATATTCTTAAATTTAGGATCTTGTCTTTTATATATTCGATGTCTCTTTTGCTGTCGTCATTTTTTATACCCAACAATACCAGCAGACCTTTTCCGATACTGCCTACTATCTTGCCGTCCACTTCAACGCTACATCTTTTAACCCTTTGAACTACTGCCCTCATAGAGCCTCCTTCTATATTCTATAAATCGTTATGATCTCAGGTATTTTATTTAGCTTCTTGATAAGTTGATTAAGTTCCCGGGTGCTCTTAACTTCAAATGATATGTTGAAATACGCATAATCCTGATCTGTTTTAACATTTAAAGAAACTATGCTGATATTTTGATCTGAAATCACTGTGGTCACTTTAGTTAAAAGTCCCTTGGCATCTTTTGCCTTTATATTGATTTCAGAAACAAAGTTTGCCGTAGTGTATTTAACCCACTCTACATCGATCAACCTACCGGCATCATCGGCATTTCTAATGTTTACGCAATCGGTTCTATGAACGCTTACTCCCCTGCCTCTTGTTATATAGCCTATTATTTTGTCTCCCGGAACAGGATTGCAGCACCTTGAAAACCTTACTGCCATGTTTTTAAATCCTGATACCTTAACAGCTTTTTCCAGCTTGTCGTAGTCGGCACTTTTTTGAAGCGGTTTTTGTTCTATGACTTCTTCAGAAATTGTGACTTCAGGCATTAAATTTAGTTCGTTTTTAAATTTATTCTTGATCTTTTGTATTATATAGTTAGGCTTGATTCCTCCATAGCCTATGGCTGCATACAAATCTTCAATGGAATTGTAATTAGACTTTTGTGCGGAATATTCCAAATAATTGTGCTTTAAGATATTTGCCTGTTGGAGACCTTGTCTTTTAACTTCTTTATCCAATAAATCCTTGCCCTTTTGAATATTCTCTTCTTTTTTATCTTTTTTGAAGTACTGTTTTATCTTGTTTCTTGCATGAGAGCTTTTGACTATCTTAAGCCAATCACGGCTGGGTCCATTTGAATTGGCAGATGTCAGAACCTCTACTATGTCTCCATTTTGCAAAGTATAATTTAATGGGACTATCTTTCCGTTAATTTTTGCTCCTATGCATTTATTTCCTATGTCGCTATGTATCCTATAGGCAAAATCCAATGGACAGGCGCCTTTAGGCAGCTCTATGACATCTCCCTTTGGAGTAAATACAAACACTTCGTCTGTAAAAAGATCCACCTTTAATGTCTCCATAAATTCACTGGCATCTTGAAGCTCTCTTTGCCATTCCAGTATTTGTCTTAACCAAACAAGTTTTTCTTCAAAGTTATCTGTTTCGTCGATTCCTTCTTTGTACTTCCAGTGAGCGGCAATTCCAAATTCAGCAGTTCTATGCATGTCCCAAGTACGAATCTGAATTTCAAAAGGATCTCCCTTGGGGCCTATCACTGTCGTATGCAGAGACTGGTACATATTAGGCTTTGGCATAGCAATATAGTCTTTAAACCTGCCGGGGATCGGTTTCCACATGGTATGTGCAACTCCTAAGACTCCATAACAATCTTTGATGCTATTAACTATGACTCTCACAGCTATTAAATCGTAAATTTCTTCAAAGCTTCTGTTTTGTTGATACATTTTCCTATATATGCTGTAAAAATGCTTAGGCCGTCCTTGAATATCCGCTTCAATTCCTACGTCTGTAAGCTTTTTTTTCAGTATATCCATAACATCCTTGATATATTTTTCTCTCACTTCTCTTTTCTGAGCAACTTTGTTTACCAGATCGTAATAACCCGGTTCGTCTAAATACCTCAAGGCTATATCTTCAAGTTCCCATTTTATTTTTGAAATACCCAGGCGGTGAGCAATCGGACTGTATATATCCAATGTTTCCTGTGCCTTGGCCTTTTGTTTGTCTTCCGGCATGTATTTTAAGGTCCTCATATTGTGGAGCCTGTCTGCCAGCTTTATCATAATTACCCGGATATCTTTTGCCATGGCTATAATCATTTTTCTTAAGTTTTCAGCCTGTTGTTCTTCCTTTGACTTAAATTCAAGCTTGCTGATCTTTGTAACTCCATCCACAAGATCTGCTATTTCGTCTCCAAATACTTGTTTCATTTCTTGGAATGGGTAGCTGGTATCCTCTATTACATCGTGAAGTATAGCTGCCGTTATAGTGGGTACGTCCAATTGCAGTTCAGCGAGTATCATGGCAACTTCCATGGGATGTATTATGTAATCCTCGCCTGAAACCCTTTTTTGACCTTCATGTGCTCCCTCGGCAATCGAATGAGCTTTTTTAATAGTTTCAATATCTGCGTCCTTGTTGTAAGATAGTATTTTTTCTATGAGCTTATTTATCAATGTATTTCACCACCTGATTTATGAAGATCTAAAATTATTCAAAGCTGACCATGGTCAGCTTTGAATATCAATACGGATATGATACCAAGGACTCTACCTTGTACTTATCCAGTTTATCCCGCCCCTTTAGCTCCGTAAGTTCGATAAGAGTAATTATTCCTACGACTTCTCCATTAAGCTGCTCTATCAACTTAGCCGTAGAAAGCAACGTTCCCCCTGTTGCAAGCAAATCGTCAATGATAAGCACCCTCTGCCCAGGTATGATAGAATCTTCATGTATTTCAAGAGAATCTTTTCCATATTCTAAAACATAATCTTGCGTAAGCTTCCTATGGGGTAATTTGCCTGGTTTTCTGATGGGAATGAAACCCGCGCCAAGATTATACGCAAGAGCAGTTCCAAAAATAAAACCTCTTGCCTCAGGGCCTACCACCAAGTCTACATCAAGGTCTTTTGAAAGCTCCGTAAACTTATCTATAGTAGCTTTTAAAGCTTCACTATCCTTCAATAGCGTAGTTATGTCCTTAAAACTGATGCCTTTTTCCGGGAAGTCCGGAATTACTCTTATTTTTTCTTTCAAGTCCACTTTTATCCCACCTCGTCTAAATTCGGTATTATTATTTTATCACTGTTGTGTATTTTTTTATATAAGATTATTTATAATCCTTGATTACTATCTGTAAATTGGTGTTACCGTTATAAGTATTGAGATTTGCCTGGTAAGCGATATCAAGTTTAATCTGTGAGCTTCCTTTTCCAAAAAAAATTTCAAGTTCGCTTATTCCATATTTCCTTTCGATATATCTATCAAATTCTGATGAATAATTAAACATTATGCCTTTATATGTTTTTTTAAATGAATCTATTAAATCTATTAGCAAAACGTTCTTGTTGGTACCAACAATTCTTCCTTTGCTAAAATTAATTCTTTTGTCTCCTAATACAGGACAGGGATTGGCTTTGCCAAAAGGTTGCATTAGCTCTATTTCTTCTACAAGTGTCCTGCTCGCAAACCTCAGGGGCAAAAAAAGATCTAGTTTTACCTTGGGAAGAATTTCTTCCTCTTTCAAAGGAAAGTCCAGGTTTAGATTTCGTCTCAATGCCCTTATATTCTTATTCTTTAAAGATAATCCAACAGCCAGGGGATGTCCTCCGAACTTATCAAGCAATTTACGCTCCTTTGACAACTCTAAAAACATGTTATATGCCTCGATAGATCTTCCTGATCCTTTGACTCCATCTTCCCCGTCAGTAAGTATCAGCGTAGGCAAGTGGTATTTATCCTTTATTCTGCCAGCAACTATCCCTGCTATGCTTTCATGAAGCTCCGGTTGATAAACTACCAAGAATTTATCGTCTTTATAAAAACACTCTACTTGATCTAAAGCCCTTTTTACTCCTTCTTCAGTTTTTTCCTTTCGCTCTTCATTTAATTCTTTTAGTGCTAAAGCCAATAGTCCAGCTTCTTCAGTATTTTGGCACATCAAAAGCTTGATTGCAGATTTTGCCGTATCAAGACGTCCGGCTGCATTGAGACATGGCCCCAACAAGAAACCAAGATCATACGACGATAGTTGTCTGCCTTTTAATCCATTGACTTCCAAAAGAGCAGTCAGACCTATATTATTTGTGCCTTCTAGTAATTCCAAACCTTTTTTTACAATATATCGATTTTCTTCTGTTAGATCCACGATGTCACATACTGTAGCCAAGGCTGCATATTGAAGATATTCCATCAAATTTTCTTCAGCTACGCCGATGCGTTTTCCCAGTGCTAAAACCAATTTATATGCGACTGCCGCTCCACATAGGCTCTTGAACGGGTAATTACATCCCCCCTGCTTTGGGTTTACTACTGCATCGCAAGAAGGAACCTCACCCGACTCTATCGGTTCGTGGTGATCAGTTATAATTACGCATATGTCATTTTTCTTTGCCATCTCAATGCTCTCAAAAGCACTGATTCCATTATCGCAAGTTATAATCGTATCTACTCCGTCAGATATGCAATCTTGTATTATCCTGTCATTTATTCCATACCCATCGTTAACTCTGTCAGGAATATCCCAATCGACATTTCCGCCGAATTTAGAAATTGCGCTTAATAGAATATAAGTGCTGGCAATACCATCAACATCGTAATCGCCAACAACTCTGATTTTACTCTTTTGAAAAATTTTTTTAGCCAGTATATCACAGGCTCTCTCCATATCCTTCATTAGCTCTGGCGGATTCAATAAAATTTGTTCCGAATTTAGATAAGCCCTCGCCGACTCCAAAGTGTCAAATCCTCTGTTGATAAGAAGATTACAAAATGCCTTGGACTTGCCAAGTTCCATTGACATTTTTTCCAAATCTCCTTTTTTGTTCTTTAATATCCACTTTTTCATTATGATTCTCCGTATTCACTGTTTGAAGTTATGATAAATTGAAAGAGATAAAGCTTACTTTATCTCTTCATTATCAATAATATCATTTTGATTTGGTTCAAAGGATTTTTCCGTAGAAGCATCTTTTTCTGAAATATATCCACTCTGCTGGTTTGATGCTGAAAGTGCATCTTTTTCAGATATGCAGCTCTCTAAATCCGATTCCAGCGCAGTCACTTTTTTTTGAAGTTTTTTTACTTCCCTTGAGTATTTAAGCCTCCCATAAAAATTAAATACTCCCAAGATCGCAGCGCCAAAAGCCACAGAAATAAGTATGACAAGCGCCAAAGAAGCTTGCCCATGAAATGTGAAAAATTTCACATCAACCGGTTGCGCATTTTGCAATGCAAAAACAGTAACTATAATCGCAAACAAAATCGATACGATAAAACCCGCTTGCATGAAAATCCCCCCTCTTCAAATTATTTTACTTTTATATCCGTCATTCTTTTTTCTTTTATCACATACCAAAATGAACTGGCTATAAAAATAGATGAATACGTACCGCTTAAGAACCCTATGATCATTGGAAGAGTAAAGTCTTTAATGGACTGTACGCCTACAAAATAAAGAGCTGAAATTGCTAATATTGTTGTGAGCGAAGTGTTTATTGATCTTCGCAATGTCTGATGAATGCTGTTATCTACTAGGCTTACAAAATCATTTCTTTTGTACTTGCCTCTGTTTTCTCTTATCCTGTCAAATACTACTATGGTATCATTTATCGAATAACCTAATATGGTCAGTACAGCTGCTATAAAAGGAGTATTTACCTGTATTCCAAAGATTGCATAAACTCCTAAAACTATAATGACATCATGAACAAGCGCTATTATAGCGGCAATCCCAAACAAAAACTCAAATCTAAAAGTTATGTAAACGAGCATTCCTAAAATTGCGACGCCTACAGCTAAAATCGCTTGTGCTTTTAGCTCATTTCCTATCGTGGCACTTACATTATCAATTGAGAGCACTTCCGTATCATCTCCGTAATTTTCTGTAAGATCGTCGATTAACTGAGCCCTTTGATCTTCATCAAGATCCACTTTAGTGCTTATTATCATTTGGAATCTATCCTCGCCTGCATAAGTAATATCTGCGCTCTCGTCAAATTTATCAGTAAATCCTCTAATATCAGAAGTTTCAAACTCTTGATTTAAATCAATCTGAACGATTGTACCTCCTATAAAGTCTATACCCATGTTTAATCCTCTAAATAACAATGCTCCTACACTGATAGTCAAAAGAATGGCAGAGAGTATGAAAAATTTATTATGATTTTTTGTTATGTTGACTTTCATTTTATCATCCTCCTTTACGCCCCGTACATCTTTTTGTTATTGATCAGGGAAGTATTTATAAATAATTTCAATATTCTTTTAGTCAAAAGCAATGTAGTAAACAAGCTTAAAGCTATACCTAGCATAAGAGTCACTGCAAATCCCCTTACCGAACCGCTGCCCAACACAAACAAAACCACTCCGGCTATCAAGGTCGTCACGTTTGAATCTATAATCGTTGTAAAGCCTCTTCTGAATCCCGCTTCCAAAGAGGGCAGTAAGGATTTTCCAATCTTTAATTCCTCCCGTATCCTTTCAAATATAATAATATTTGCATCTACAGCCATACCAATGGATAATATTATTCCTGCAATTCCCGGCAAAGTAAGCGTATAACCTATCAATGCGGAGCTTAACAAAAATAACAATACGTATATCCCTAATGATATGCAGGCAACAAAGCCCGGAGCCTTATAATATAAAAACATGAAAGCAAGAACTAATGATATCCCTATCATTCCACCCATCAAGCTTTTGTCGAATGAATCTTGGCCAAGCGTCGGCCCGATTGAACGTATTTCTACCGGATCCAATTGTACGGGCAAAGCTCCCGCTTTTATAAGAACAGCCAAATTTCCAGCTTCATCGATATTGGACATGCCTTGGATTACAGCTTGTCCATCAGATATCACACTGTTAACTACCGGAGCGGAAATAACTTCTCCATCAAGCCTTATTTCTATGACTTGGCCTAAATGCTCTTCTGTGGCCTTAGCAAAGGCTTCAGTTCCTTCATCGTTTAACTCTAAAGACACCACGGCCTCTTCAATACCCAAGTTATTCGTTTGATAAATCGCACTTGAATCTACAACATGTGCACCTGTTATCACGACCTCACCCTCAGGGTCTAGAAACTCCAGCTGAGCAGTCTTGCCAATGATCTCTAAAGCTTCCTGCTGATCTTGTATGTTCGGAAGCGACACTCTTATCCTTTCATCACCCTGTCTTGCTATTACAGGTTCTGAAACTCCCAATGCATCTATTCTCTGTCTAATTGTTGCTATCGCTCTGTTTATTTTGTCGTCAGTTATCGGATCTTCTTCGCTTTCTTGGGCTTCCAGCACTACGTAAACTCCTCCAGTCAGATCCAGGCCATAATTTATAGCCTCTTTAACCGGAAGCACCCTGTAAGTTCCTATAGAAAGTCCATTCATGAGAATCCATCCAGCGGATATCACAATAAGCAACAATACCGCAAACTTTATCCTGCTTTTGCTCTTCATATTAGTCCTCCAATCATAAACAATAAATTAATTATATATTTTTTGTTTTTTACCGTCAATTTGTATAATGTTAAATTATCGGTTCTGCTTAGCAACCTGTATCATTATAGCGCACTCAATGCGTTTTTTCTCGAGTTTGCAACCTATATCGTAGGGCACGGATATATCATTATTGAAATTGTAAGCATTAGCAAAACATCCGCCGCCGCAGTAGTACTTCGCCCAACAATCCCTGCATGCTTTTTTATCAGTCAGATTTACCTTTTCAAAATCTTTTCTCAAATTTTGATTTAATATCCCTTTTTCAAGATCCCCAAGGATAAAATCTTCCTTTCCTACAAACTGATGACAAGGATATATTTCTCCGGTTGGAGTCACTGCTACATAATCAGTGCCTGCTCCGCAGCCTGACACCCTTTTATATGCACACGGGCCTCCATGAAGATCTATATTAAAGTGAAAGAAATTAAATTTATCGCCCTGTTTATTATAATTTAAGTACTCAACAGCTAGGTTTTCGTATTCTTTTTCAAGATCTAAAATATCTTCTCCAGTGAGTGCATAATCATTGTCAGGAGTTGCAACTACAGGTTCAACAGATATGCTGGGAAAACCTTGATTTGCCAAATCTAATACATCTTTTGAAAAATCCAAATTATTCTTGGTAAAAGTCCCTCTTATGTAGTGATCTTTTGATCCTCTCTTTTCAGACATTCTTTTTATTTTATCAATAATGTATTTGTACGTACCTTCATTGTTTATCGTTTTACGCATGTTATCGTTAGTTTCTTTTCTTCCGTCAATGCTAAGGACAACATTCGCCATATTTTCATCTAAGTACTCAATGATATCTTCATTTAGCAAAAGACCATTTGTAGTCATTGTGAATCTAAATACCTTTTCAGTCTCCAGCTCTCTTTCTCTAGCATATTCAACTAAGGACTTTACTACTTCAAAGTTCATTAAAGGCTCTCCCCCGAAAAAATCAATTTCCAGGTGTTTTCTTTTTCCAGAGTTTTTAATTAAAAAATCAATTGCCTCTTTGCCTGTCTCAATATCCATAAGGACTTTTTCACCTTCAAAGCTGCCTTCAGATGCAAAGCAATATCCGCACCGCATATTGCAATCATGTGAAACGTGCAGACACATCGCCTTTATGTCGTGGTCTCTCATTAAATCTTCTTCCAAGGCTATATCCTCGCTAAACAAGATCCCCTGATTTTTTAGATTTTCAATTTCTATCCAAGCCTCGTCAAGGTCAGCCAAGTCATATTTTCCCTTTAAATTTTCACAAGCTTTTGTTTTGTCAGGGTAATAATCTAAAAGCTCATATGTCGCTTTATCTATTTCAAATACCGATCCGGAATTAATATCCAAAAGTATATAATATCCATTTAATTCGTATTTGTGTATCACTTTTCTCCTCCTTGTCAACAACCAAATATCATAGAAGCAATTCTGCTTAATATATCTGTTAATAAAAATTAAATATAAAATATAATAAGCAGTAAATATAAAAATATTTACTGCCGAAATTTACTGCTCGGTATTTTCACATTTTTGATTTCCTACAGTACACGAGGTTTTACACGCCGACTGACATGATGTTTGACATTCGCCACAGCCCTTGCCTTCGACTTTGTTCAACTCTCCCAAGTTGATCACTTTAATGTGTTTCATATTTTCACCCCTGCCTTTAGATATTTTCTTTTCGGTTCTTATGGCTGGTTGATCTATTCAGCTTTTTCAGATCCTTCTTCCGCCTTGTTTAAAACGTCTGCAACCGCAGATCTAGTTATTTGAACTTTAATATTGTCAGGCTTAAGCTCTATAGTCAAGACGTCATCTTTGAATGCAATGATCTTTCCGTAAAAACCTCCAATGGTAACGATTTTATCACCCTTTTTAAGTTCATTTCTCATGCTTTGGATTTTCTTTTGTTGTTTGCTTTGCGGTCTGATAACAAAAAAGTAAAAGAACCCGAAAACCGCAATAATTGGTACAAATGAAAGTAATTCCTGAAAATTCATAATGTCAATGCTCCCCTTTCATATTATTGATTTTTATTATAGCATTTTTTATGCTCTAATAGCTATATTTATTGAAAAATTCCTCTTTGTAATCCGCTAACCTGTCCTCTGATATTGCCTTTCTGATATTTTCCATGGTCTTTAGCGTGAAATACAGGTTATGAGATGACAATAGCCTAAGTCCTAGTATTTCGTTAGCTTTTATAAGATGTCTTAAGTACGCTTTAGTGTAGTTTTTACATGTGTAGCAATCACATTCCGGATCTAGTGGAGAAAAATCCATTTCGTATTTGGCATTTTTTATTACAACTTTTCCATTTGTAGTCATGGCAGTGCCATTTCTTGCTATCCTTGTTTGCAAAACACAGTCGAACATGTCCACTCCTCTTACCACTCCTTCAAAAAGGGCATCGATACTTCCTACCCCCATTAGGTATCTGGCTTTGTCTTCAGGCAGATGAGGGATTACCGCATCCAGTGCTTTATACATCAGTTCTTTTGGTTCTCCTACGCTGAGTCCTCCTATAGCATATCCCGGAAACCCGATCTTTACAGTTTCCTTAGCGCTTTCCACCCTTAAGTCGTCGTACATTCCTCCTTGCACTATGCCGAACAACGCTTGTCTTTGAGTGTTTTTATGTGCCTCCTTGCACCGTTTTGCCCATCTTAAAGTTCTCTCCATAGACTTTTTTGCGTACTGATAATCAGCAGGATATGGAGTACACTCATCAAATGCCATAATTATGTCTGAACCAAGAATATTTTGAATCTTTACTGCCTCCTCTGGCGATATGAAATGCTTCGATCCATCTAAATGACTCCTAAAGGTTACTCCCTGCTCTTCAATGCGTCTCAAGTCACCTAAGCTGAAAACCTGGTATCCTCCGCTATCTGTAAGTATAGGCTTGTCCCAATTCATGAATTTATGAAGCCCCCCGGCTTTTTCAATTACCTTAGTTCCCGGCCTAATATACAGGTGATAAGTATTTGAAAGTATTATCTGGGCGCCTGTACTTTTTATTTCTTCCGGCGTAAGGCTCTTTACAGTAGCCTGAGTGCCTACAGGCATGAATATCGGGGTCTCTATGATTCCGTGTGGGGTGTGAAGCTTTCCAAGCCTGGCTCCTGTTTGCTTGCATGTCTTTATGTGCTCGTATCTAACAGCCATAACAATCCTCCATTTAAATTTATATAATAATCATACTGTCTCCAAAGCTGAAAAATCTGTACTTTTCTTCCACCGCTTGCCTGTATGCACCTAGTATCAGATCTTTTTGTGCAAAAGCAGAAACCAGCATCAAAAGAGTAGATTCTGGAAGATGGAAATTTGTTATCATGCCTTCCACCAATCTAAAGTCGTAGGGAGGATAAATGAATATATCCGTCCATCCACTGCAAGCTTCAATAGGCAATCCTTTTTTTGCGACAGTTTCCAAGGTCCTTACTGATGTTGTTCCGACTGCGATTATTCTTCCTCCGTTATCTTTGGTGTCGTTGAGAACCTTAGCGGTTGAATCATCTATTGAATAATACTCTGAATGCATCTTATGCTTTGTTGCATCGTCAACCTTTACCGGTCTGAACGTTCCAATTCCCACATGCAGCGTTATATATGTCACATTGACACCCATTGCCCTGATTTTTTCCAATAATTCTTTTGTAAAGTGAAGTCCTGCCGTTGGGGCGGCAGCTGAACCGACTTCATTTGAATAAACCGTCTGATACCTCTCCTTATCGGCAAGAGTTTCCTTTATATACGGCGGCAAAGGCATATGTCCGAGTTGATCTAAGATGTTCTCAAATACTCCTTCATAATCAAACTTGATTATTCTTAGTCCATCTTCTTTTACAGACGTTATTTCTCCCTGCAAGATATCTTCAAATACTAAAATATCACCTGGCTTTGCTTTTTTCCCAGGTTTGACCATTATTTCCCATTCATCTTTCCCGGTTCTTCTAAGCAAGAGTATCTCTACAGTGCCTTCTCTGGCTTTATTCTTCCCGTAAAGCCTCGCTGGCATTACTCTTGTATTGTTAAGGACAAGCGTATCGCCCGGTTTTAGATATTCTACTATATTATAAAAGTTTCTGTGACATATATTTCCACCATCTCTGTCTATCACCATAAGTCTGGATGCATCTCTTTTTTCTATAGGATGTTGAGCTATCAACTCCTGGGGCAAATCAAAATAAAAATCTTTTGTTTTCATAAGCTCTCCTGTTCGTAAATCTTCTAAAATATAATACTAGATAAACGTAAATAAAGCAAGCCGACTGTTGAATATCTCAACAGTCGGCTTGACTAGAATCAGTATGTTTTTTTCTTAAGATTATTTAAAATTTTCGTTGCCTGTAAGTCTGTTAGATTTATACCCCGAGACTTATAAATGTATTTTACAGACTTTATACCTGAGTGCTTGCCCAACACGAATTTGTGTTTTCTTCCGATAATATCCGGATTTAAATATTGGTAATTTTCTCTATTCTTTATCATTCCATCTACATGGATTCCTGACTCATGTGTGAAAACGTCCTTTCCCACTACAGGCTTTGCAGGATGTATCTTTATTTTAGAGTATTTTTCCACCAGTTTTGAAAGTTTTGATATTTCTCCTACATTTATTGTAGTAATAATATTTTCCATGTATATGAGGCTGAGAACTATCTCATCAAAGGACGTATTCCCGGCCCGTTCTCCAATCCCGTTTATCGTGCAGCTTATATGATCGGCACCAGCCTTAAATGCACTGAATGCATTAGCTGTTGCCATGCCAAAGTCATTATGTCCGTGAAAGTCTATTGACACCGAAAGATTCATTTTTAATGATGATATATCTTCCCACACTGTATGAGGATTCATCCTCCCAACAGTATCGGCATACCTTACCCTGACTGCACCAGATTCCACTGCAGCTTTAAAGAATTTTTGCAGAAATTTCTTATCGCTTCTAGAAGCATCTTCAGCGCCAACAGACACCTTGCAGCCTTTTTTTGTTGCGTATTCTATAAGCCTGCCGGTTTCTCTCAATATGTGATTCCTGTCAGCACGCATCTTGCTTTTTATCATTATCTCAGAAACAGGTACAGATATGTGGAGATTTTCAATTCCCGTCATAATTCCCTTATCCACATCTTCCTGTCTCATCCTGTTCCACGTCATCAATTCAGACTTTAAATCCAATGAGTTTAGAGCCTGCAACACTTTAATCTCTTCTTTGCCCATGGCGGGAATTCCGGCTTCGATAACATTAACTCCCGCCTTGTCCATGGCCTTTGCCAGATTAATCTTTTGCTTGAATGAAAAATTGATTCCGGGAGCTTGTTCTCCGTCCCGCAAAGTGGTATCTACAATATTCAATTTCATCACTGCCACCTCCGGTTTAGCTACAATCTAAATCATGAGCCTTTCTACCTTCTCTCCCTCTTCAAGCGCATCTATTATTTCCTCGACATCGTCAGAAGTTACTTTCCCATACCAAGTCTGTTCCGGATAGATCACTACTATAGGTCCTTTTGAACAAATACCCATGCAACCGGTGCTCGTTACCATTACCTCACTGTCTAAATCCCTATCTTGAATCTCTTCATTAAAATTTTGTACAATATCTACTGCACCCTTTTGAAGACAAAAACCCTTATTCTCTCCTACGAGCCTTGCGCTTCCACACACAAAAATATGATGCTTCAATTTTTCCATTTTTCCGTCTCCTATCCTATTTTTCTTTTTTTCAAATCTTTGTCTTCACCGAGTCTGCCAACTGCATCCGCCCTACATTGTCTGCAATGATACATTTGCGTAACAATGCTTTCACAGCTTTTTCTAATTTCTTTAAGCTCTTCTTCCGTCAATTTTTCATGATTTTCAAAATCCGTGCCTTTCACAGGAATCAGGGACATTATATTTGTAAACGTTACTCCCAATGTCTCTACCTTTTCAACGATATCTTTAACATGTCCGTCATTGATTCCTTTTATAGCTACTATATTGACTTTGCACATTATATCCATATTCTTTAATAGAGAAAGACCTTCTAGCTGATTGTGCATCAGAATTTCTGCAGCATCTCTGCCTTTGATTAATTTTCCTTTATAGTATATATTGTCATATACCTGCTCTCCTACATCAGGATCCACCGCATTTATCGTGACCGTCAAATGAGTTATGCCCAGTTCCTTAAGCTCTCTTGCATAAGTAGGCAGCATGAGTCCATTTGTTGAAAGACATATGGCAACCTCCGGATATTTGCTTTTTATAAGCTCTATAGTCTTTTTGGTTTTTTCAAAATTTGCCAAAGCATCCCCCGGTCCCGCTATCCCCATTACTGTCAAATTATCCACCTGCTCACTGTAATAATCAAATGCTTCCAACGCTTTTTCCGGCGTCAGCAAATTGCTTGTGACACCAGGCCTGCTTTCATTTTGGCAATCGAATTTTCTGTTGCAGAACTTGCATTTTATATTGCACTTTGGAGCTACCGGCAGGTGTATCCTGGCATTGTCATGAGCCTCTTTATTGTAACAAGGGTGCTTTAGTGTCTTTTTTTTCACTTCATCGGATAATCCTGATTTTAGATAAGGGCTTTCTGTATTTTTCCCATCACATCCTCTACAGTTACGCATATTTCTCACCTCCGCTTTTATCGTACAGCTCATCATATAGCCTTTGCCTATATCCTTTATGTTTCAAATCCAGCAATGTATTTGTAATTTCATCTAAGAACCCCATGCTCCCAGTATATCCAACCACAAGTTTTCTTTGTGCGCCTATATGATCGTGTACTGGAAATCCAACTCTGATAAGCGGTATGTTCTCTTTTTCCCAGATAAATTTTCCATCTGAATTTCCAATCAAAAGATTAGGCTTTAACCTTTTTACTTCGCTATGGATAGTCTCAAAGTCAACATCATTCATAACTAGAGAGTCAGCGCTATTGAAATATCTATTTAATGCTTTAGCCCTTGCACCAGTTGCAACTATCAGAGGCGTTATTCCGTTTTCCGAGCAAAGCCTCGTTATCGAATATGTTATTTCGGGATTTCCATAAATCAAGGCTTTTCCCTCTGCATTGTATTTATGAGAATCTATCATTCCGTCAAGCATTCTCTCTCGTTCAGCTTTCAGTTCTTCCGGAATGGATTTCCCGGTGATCATTGCAATGGTTTTTACGAATTCATCCATACCTTGCAATCCTATAGGCATTGCCATCTTATAAAGCTTGACACCGTATTTTTCCTCTAAAAACATTCCCGGACTGTATTTATCCTCCAACAAAAGAGCGAGTTCTATTGTAGCTTTGGCTCCTGACATTGACTTGATTTGATCTATAGTTGTTCCCCCTTTAGGGATTTTGCTGTAATCTTCTTGGAACGAGCCATCTAATGTGTCTGATATATCAGGTATAAGATTAAAATCAACGTCAAATAATTTACCTATCCTTTTTAATTCTCTGATATCTGCAGGAGTCAAGTCACCTGCGATGATATTGATTTTTTCGTTTTTCTCAGGTATGTCAACGGCATAATATTCAATTATGGATCTTATAGTGTGAAAAAACCCCTCATAATGAGTAGCTCCGTACCCTGGTGTTGAAACTGGTATTATATCTACTTCGGTTATGGGATGCTTATTTTTGAATTCATCGATTATTCTTTTGATATCCTCACCGATGGTCTCTGCCAAGCAAGTAGTCAATACGCCTATTATTTTCGGATTGTAAAGCTTTATAACATTTTTTATCCCATGCTTTAAATTCTTGCTTCCTCCGTGAACCGTCTGATTTTCACTTAGTGAGCTAGAAGCGATGTCTACAGGCTCATTGTAATGAGTAGCCATATGTCTTCTGATGTACGTTGCACATCCTTGGGATCCATGCATCAAAATCATCGAATTTTCTATCCCTTTAAAAGCTAAGGATCCACCCATAGGCATGCACATCTTACAAGGATTCACATTCATGTTCGTGTAATTTTTATTTTTCATCAAGTCCGCCCCCTCTCACCAAGTCCCATACCGGGCTATTTACTGTAATATCAACTTCCTTGGCAAAGTTGACTGCTCCTTCGTATCCGCAAAGAGGATGCTTTCTTTCATGGTTGTGATCTATAAATGCAATGCCAAGCTTATATGCAAGCGGTCTTTCCTTTACTCCCCCTACAAGAAGATCTGCTCCTTTTTCTTTAATGAACGATTCGAGTTCAGATGGATTAGTATCATCTAAGATAACTGTGCCTTCATTTGAAAGTTCTTTGATTTTTTCATACTCTTCTTTTCTTCCTGTTTGAGTTCCAACCATTACTGTTTCCATGCCAAGCTCATTAAACTGTTTGATTAATGAAATAGCCTTAAATCCACCACCAACATATATTGCGACTTTTTTTCCTTTGCATCTATTTTTGTAATCTTTCAGAATTCCCCTAGTCTCTTCTATCATTAAATTTATGAACGCTTCTGCCTTTTCCATGACCTTCTCGTCCTTTGAAAGACCAGCTAGCTTTCTCAAGGATTCTGATGTATCATCGATGCCAAAAAAACTTACTCTTTCATAATCTATCTGATATTTTTCTTTCATCTGTTCTGCCAAATAAATGCTCGAACCTGCGCATTGCACTATATTGAATGATGCGTCTTTAGCTTTTTTAAGCTTTTCCGTAGATGAATCTCCAGTCATTCCCGTTATCAGTTTTAATCCCAGCGCATTAAAATACCTTCCCAGTATCCATATTTCTCCGGCTAAATTGAATTCTCCTAAATAGTTGAAGCTTCTCTTGTCTTTAATGTCAGCCATTTTAGAGCCACTGTCCATCAATGAGATTATTGCGTTGCATGCAGCTTTGTATCCGTCTTTTTTGCTGCCGGCAAATCCTGACGATTGAACCGGTATGACTTTGATTGAATATTTTTTCTCAGCTTCTTTGCACACGGCTTCTATGTCATCACCTATTACACCTACGACGCAAGTAGAATAAACAAATACGGTCTTAGGATTGACCTTCTCAACAATTTCAGCAATAGCCAACTCAAGTTTCTTTTCTCCTCCAAAAATTATGTCTTTTTCCTGTAAATCCGTGGAGAAGCTGTTTCTAAAATTTTCAGACCCGCTGCTAAGGCTCCCTCTTATATCCCATGTGTAGCTGGCGCATCCAATAGGTCCGTGAACTATGTGTACAGCATCCGTTATAGGGTTTAATACAACCCTGGCACCGCAGTAAACACATGCTCTTTGGCTTACAGCTCCTGAAACGCTGTTCTGATCGCATTTGATTGCATTCGAACCTGATTTATTTATAAGAATATGCTCTTTTCTTTCATCCAACGCAAAACTTTTTTCCGATTTCATATCTTTAGCCTCCAAACATTTATAACCAGAATTCGACAACGATATATTTAAAACAGATCTTTCCGTTTGTTTTCACATTCATTTGTATAAAATAAGGGAGCAAATTTAAAATCTGCTCCCTCGCCTTAATATTGACTTTTACATTACCAATTCAAAATCTTCGTCTGTACATTCTCTGTCGTATTTATCCAAGAAGGCTGTGCTTATCTTTTCTATTAACCTCATTGCACCTTTGTATCCCACTGTTGGGAACAAGCTGTGTCCAACTCTGTCAAGTATCGGGAATCCTACCCTTATCAAAGGCACATCTTCAGCCCGTGCGATATATTTTCCATAAGTATTTCCTATAAGCATGTCAACCGGTTCATTTTTCATCCACTGGTGAAGCGTCATCAAATCTCCTCCGGCCTTTACCTTTGATCCTTCTATTCCGGCATCCGCAAGCAGATTATTTATCATTTTTTCAAATGCACTTCCCGGCGTTCCTGTTAGTATGTACTTTGGAACCATCCCTAAGCTTATGACAAATTCTGTCATGGGAATGACAATATCAGGATCTCCAAATATAGCTACTTTCTTGCCATGATAGTGATTGTGAATATCTATCATCAAATCTACAAGCTGCCCTCTTTCAAATTCAAGTTCTTTAGACATCTCACTTCCAGTGGCCTCCAGCACATTCATGATGAAGTCATCGGTAGCCTTGATTCCAATAGGGATATTTATTACATTCGCCTCTACATCACAAAGCTTTTCCAACTCAAAGGCGGCAGCTTCTGATGAGAATTTACCCATTGCTATAGTTTTTTCGCAATTTCCAAGATCACTCAGTTCTTCTACGGTCGTTCCTCCTTGAGGATACATTTCGTACTTTCCTGTATTTGGAGCATTCACTACGCCGCTTGTATCCGGGAACATCGTAAAGGGCACGTCCAACATCTTAAGCATTCGCTTTATTTCCGACATGTCGCTAGGCTCAACATATCCTGGTATAACCGCAAGCTTGCCATTTTCGATTATCTTGTTTTTATTTACCAAGTGAGTAACCATGGCTTTTGTCATGTTAGAAAAACCTGTTACGTGAGAACCTTGATAACTTGGAGTACTGGCATAAATCACAGTTTTTCCTTCAGGTACTTTTGTGCTTAGCACTATGTCGTTTAAGTCATCACCGATAGTCTCTGACAAGCAGGTCGTATTTACTGCAATAACATCCGGATTGTATATTTCAAATACGTTTTCTATACCCTTTTTCAGATTGCTTTTGCCTCCAAAGACGCAAGCTCCTTCAGTAAACGAACTTGTGGAAGCGACTATTGGATCCCTATAATGTCTTGTAAGATGCATCCTATGATAGGAGCAACATCCTTGTGATCCGTG
>DMAW01000034.1 GCA_003446375.1 Eubacteriaceae bacterium
CAGATACATTTTTGGCCTCCTATGTTTAGTCGTAATTCCTACTAAATATAATTTGCCACAGAGTGCCGCAAAATGCAATGGCGATTTGCCGGAGCCCTTGATTTTGCTGGATTTATTGCCTTTTTTTTACCTCGATTATTGAGTCGTAAATACCTTTAGTCGGAAATCCTGTGGAAAGTAGAGATTTGATCATGTTTTATTTGTACCCATTGCAGTAATCTACATTGCAAAAGTTGATAACGTTCAGATTGACATATCAAGCTGTGATACAAAACACATTACCTCTTCATCCAATAAAAGCGAAATATTTGAAGAAATCAAGGGAACAAAAAAACTGATTGCCTTGTCAGAACTGGTGCTTACAATTGCTGATCACATAATTGCAAAAGGCATGATAACCAAAAGAGAGGACACCGTCGGACGTATAGTAGATTACATTAGGATCAACATCAATAATGAAATTAATGCAGATATCTTGGCCCGTGAGTTGTTCTTAAGCAAAAACAGCATATACAGTGCAATTAAAAATGAATTTGGTATGACCTTAGGTCAATACATTCAAGTCGCTCGTCTTGACAAGGCAAGCCAGATGCTTCTAACAACTGACAAAAGCATTATGGAAATATCTGAACAATGTGGCATAGACGATTTTAATTACTTCTCAAGACTTTTCCGCAAGAACTTCGGCTTATCGCCAACAACTTATCGAAAAAAATTCGCATAGAAGCAGATAAATAAATTGTTGATACGGGGTTGGAACCGGCCACCAAGATACACAATGAATGCATGTATAACTACTAAATCTTCTGTTTATTATAAGTGATATTTTTTATTGCATAGACTTCCACATCAGTACATTTAAATAAGCTTTCATCAAATATTGCTATATTGTATCCTGTTTCATTCATAACACTTTTATACTCAACACCAGCGTAAACAGCTTTATTATCTCGCTCACGGCTCTTTATGAAATCAGAAATATATTGTGTTGCAACATAATCAAGAGGACTATCACTTCTTCGAAGAGCTTTACCCATCTCATTATTTATTTTATTTAAGTGCTCTTTATTTATGGCATGTTCTCGGCAGTCTAATTCAAAAATGAACGGACTAATCAGATTTATTCTTTTTAAATCAACAACAATTACATCTTCAAGCAATTCAAATGTACCAATTGTAACATAATCAAAAGCACCTGCCCGAACTTCATGGAGTGTTGTTTCAATGGAGTCTGCTAAATATAGACAGCTGATGCCTTTGGCGTTTGCTCTTCCCTCAGATGCACGATCATTCGGAGGCGCACCCATATCATCTTTTGAATATCCACTTTCAGTAGATATTCTCCCTCTATAAAAGAGAGTTCCCTTTTTATATGGTTTACGAATATACGAGCAAAACTTATCTAATAATTGCAAATTAATATAATGTGTATGAAACCTATTTTTAGATTTTAATGACTCAACAAAACCTTCCCAAGTTTTAGTGGTCAATAACGAATGTTCTTCTATATAATCAGTTTCATATAGTTCCTTCAATCCGATTGGACTATCAAATAGTTCTGGGCTATACTCATATCTTTCTTTACAAACCTTGGTTACAATGCCATATATTTCCGATTCAGTTCGTCGATTAAAAATATTCCAATTCGAAAAAAGTTCACTCTTTATCATCCTAATTTCTGATTTTGGGAAAGTATCTGGTAGTAATATAGCCGGTGTAAAGATACTGATCAATTCTTCAAACAAATTGGTTAATTCATCATGCTTATCCGTATTGTATATATATACATTTTTGGAATGACAGATTTGACATTCTCCAATCTCACCACATTCATGAATAATCGGAATTATTTCGCTATCAAGAAAACACTTTTCACAAAATATCATCTTATTGCCCCTTGTCTAAGTAGTTTCCTAACAGTTCAATATGATGCATAATTGAAAATTTTTTAACAGTACCAAGTCCCGGATACGCTTCTCTTTTATATAAATCTTCAAACTCAATCATCCCCAAAGTTTTAAGTTTCATAGTCTGGTTCCATTCCACCAACTTAGAGAGAGCCTCTTTAAATTTACCAGCAGGATCACTTATATCATCATTTGAATCAGATACAAAATGCTTAACGCGTAAGCTGTCATCATCTGCAAAGTAAACAATATGTATGGCTACTGCATAAGGAGCAAATCCAGTATCACTGTATTCATCCCCTACAACTGAATAATCTGAAAAACCTTTGTAACCATCCTCTAAGTAAAACAAATGATCTTCAGAAAAAGGTTCATCATCAATTTTACTATAATCGGTATTCCTCTCAAGTTTGTTAAATTTGTCATCTATCATAACGCGATTACTTCGTATTTTCCTTCGAAAACCACTATCATCAGGAATTATGTTGAATTTCACATCTTGATTAGCAAAATATTTCTCATATATAGGTATAGCGTCCTTATTCGTACATATTGTTATCATGGTATTACCATGTTTTTTAATAAATTCCTCTTTTGAATCATCCTTAGGCTTTAATATTTTTGCAAATAGTAAAGAGTCTGCTTCACTTATTACTTTATTAAATTGTTCCACCATCTTTTCATTTTTGGAATCTTGATAATCATCGTAAAAACTACCAACCTGTGGGTTAACAATTATACACAAAACCCTATCTTCTTCTTTGTATTTAGTAATTGTTTTAATAAGTGTAGAAGATAATTTAACCGGTTCAATTATTGGAAGAACCTTTTCACTCAAGACTTCCTTTTCGACTAATTCCCGTAATGCAATCAGTTCGAATTGT
>DMAW01000004.1 GCA_003446375.1 Eubacteriaceae bacterium
GTGGAGTGTGGGGAGGGATTCTTGCAACTTTTGGAGTAGCATTGCCGTCGTTTATATTAGCTGTATTGATAAGCAGCTACTATTTGAAATTTAAAAGGAACCGAATAAGCAATTCGATTTTTTATGGCATAAGACCGGTGATAACAGCACTGGTGCTTTCGGCTACAGTGGTAATTGCAGAGACGTGCTTGATAAGAGAAAGCTTTTTTTCTGCCGGATTCAAAGAGATAATGAAAACACCTTTGGCTTACATAGATGTAATCAGCTTAGGAATCATAGCAAGTTCATTGATTATTTTGAAGAAGTTTAAGATCCATCCAATAGGACTTATTTTCCTGTCAGGAATCTTGGGAGTTTTTTTGTATTAGCTTTTTCAGCCTATCCTCAAAAACCTTATTTTGATCCTTGGTTCTTTTCTTGGGTCCTTTAAGTCGTTTCCCTGAGCTTCTGATTTTTTTTGCAGTATGCCTTGCAAGAAGCAGCGAATCGATGTTTTCTGCGGTATACTCCATTCCGTCTTGGTTTATGGGAAGAGCATTTCTTGCTAGGCACATCGCAGCAAGACCATAATCTTGGGTCACGACTATATCGTTTTTTTTCAAAATATTGACAAGAGCAAAGTCCACGCTGTCTGCACCTTTTGAAAATGTCAGGGTCTTGGCCCCATCCTTTTCAAAAGAATGTGAGGTGTCGCACAAGATCAGGCACTCAAAGTTATATGAACTAGATATTTTAATTGTTTCGTCAATTACGGGACATTCGTCCCCGTCTATTAAAATTCGCATGGGTTACCTCAAATCAAAACTTATTTATGGTATAAATATTTTTTCTATGTCCTATATCTACAAACACGATAATCAACTTTTCGTCTTCTATTTTAGCTAACAATCTATAATCTCCGACTCTATAGCGCCAAATGCCTTTGAGATTTCCTTTTAAACCTTTTCCCAACAATCTAGGATCTGTAGATCCTTCTAAATTTTTTTCTATGAAATTAATTATCAAGCGCTGTACGGCAGAATCAAGTTTTTTTAATTGTTTTAAGGATTTGTCTGAAATCACAACCTTATAATGCATTTTTATAAGCCTAACTCTTTCTTTGTTTCCTCTAGGGTATAAGTACACTCCATTTCATTCCAAGCTTTTTCAAAAATTTCTAAATCATACTGATCTTCAATGGAATCTAATAATGTAGATCTAACAAATTCTGACAAGGACATGTTGTTGAATTTAGCGAATTTTTTTATGAGATTTTCTTCATCTTTGCTTAATCGAACACTTAACATAAATATCTCTCCTTTTTTGTTGTAATACAATTGTAACACATTATTGTGTTGCAATCAAGCAAGATAGATATTTCCGACATGTCTAGTAAATCAGTTTCTCAAAATTATATAAGCGGTATATGCTATATATGCTAAAAGAAGAAAAGATCCTTCTTTCTTTGAGATTTTCTTATGGCTTGATGAAAAAATCAATAATACAAAAGTTATAAAAATAGCTGCAAAAGCATCCAAAAAGATTTTAGGATCCACATCTAATGGAGAAATAATTGAAGATGCTCCAAGTATAAACAGTATATTAAATATGTTGCTGCCGACAATGTTTCCAAGGGCTATCTCGCTTTCTTTTTTTCGGGCAGCTGTAATGGAAGTTATAAGCTCGGGAAGGGACGTTCCTACGGCAACTATGGTTAGGCCAACCAATGTTTGGCTCATCCCAAGAGATAGAGCTATATTTATGCTGCTGTTGACTACAAAATTGCCTCCAAAGATAATGCCTACCAATCCTCCGACAGTGTAAGCAATGCTTTTTGGCGTGCTTAAGTGAGATTTTACGTCATTTTCGCTATTTTTTTCCCTGCTATGAGTCGCTAATTCGTATACATAGTATAAAAAAATCGAGAAGAATCCAAGAAGCACAAGTCCGTCTGATCTGGTAAGAGTGTTTTCATTAAATCCTTGAAGAAAAACATCTGATATAACTACAAATAGCATGATACTTGCAAGGAGAGCCAATGGGATCTCTTTTTTTATTGTCTGCCGTTGTACTTTTAGGGGGTAAATGATGGCAGTTACGCCAACAATCAAAGAGACGTTGAAAATATTGCTTCCGATTACATTGCCAAGGGCGATGCTGCCGTTTCCTTTTATTGCGGCTGATATGCTCACTGCAGCCTCCGGAGAGCTTGTTCCGAATGCAACTATCGTAAGGCCTATCAATATAGGGGGAATTTTTAAGAGCTTTGCGATGCTTGAAGAGCCTTCCACGAAAAAATCGGCTCCTTTTACTAAAAGTCCCAAACCAAAAGCCAATAATAAATAATCCATGTATAGCCTTCTTTCTTGTAAAATTTTTCTCTGTATATCGTATTATAATAACTATTTCTGAAATTGTATATATTTTTTGAAAAAAGTATTGCTTGTTACGTTGCGTAACGTAGTATCATGTAGGTGAGGTGAATTATATGAGAAAAAGTAATCTTATGACGACAGGGGAGATAGCAAGAAAAATGAACGTTTCAGTCAGAACAGTTCAGTATTACGATAAAATTGGGCTGTTAAGGCCAAGTGAAACATCCGAAGGAGGGCGAAGGCTTTATTCTTTAAAGGATTATATGCTGCTCCATCAAATAGTAAGCCTTAAGGAACTTGGATTTACTCTCTCGGATATAAGAGAAAGACTTATGCCATCGAATGAAGCAGCTGAAATTGACAATTATTTAAAACAGCAGGAAACGAGAATTAAACATGACATTGAAATGCTGGAGGCAAAACACGATACTATAAACAAGTTCAGACAAGAAATGAAGGCGATGAAGAAACTGGACTGGAATCTGTTGGTAGAGATACTTTCTCTTCTCAGAAACAACGATGAAAACTTCTGGGTAGTGAAACACTTTGACAAGGAAACCTACAGTAAGATCAAAGACCGCTTTAAAGATGATAAGGGTGAGGCGCACATGAAATATATGCAAAATTTATGTGAAGAGGCAAAAGTGTTGAAAGACCAAGAAATTGATTGTTGTGATATAAAATCTATTGACTTGGTAAAACGATGGTGGAATAAGATACTGGAATTTACAGGTGGAGATGTGGATATGATAAAGCAGATGAGTCGGATGACTGATGACGAAAATTCAATAAATATTGAATTTATGAATAAGTATAAGGAAGTAGAAGATTACATAGGCAAAGCTTTAACTTATTGCTTTGAAAGAGGCATATTGACGTTTCCGCTGACAAAGGAGGATAATGAAAATGATTAAAGTTGAAAATTTAATTAAAAGTTATGGTAAAAACGAGGTGCTAAAAGGCATAAGCTTTAGTGTCAGCAAAAATGAGATATTTGGTCTGTTGGGGCCGAATGGAGCCGGCAAGACAACGACCATGGAATGCATGGAGGGGTTAAGAGGCTTTAATTCCGGGAACATATCAATTATGGGTTTGAATCCGGATGAAGCGGCAAAGCAGAAACTTATAGGCATACAGCTGCAATCTTCATCCCTGCCTTCAAATATTTCGGTCAAAGACGCAATGGATTTATTTTGCGTTTGGAACAACGCTGATTCTAGATATGACTTGTTGGAGAAATTCGGTTTAAAGAATATGAGCAAAAAACAGTATAAGACAATGTCTACCGGACAAAAAAGAAGACTTCATCTTGCATTAGCCTTAGCTTGTGAACCGAGGATTATATTTTTAGATGAACCCACTGCGGGACTAGATGTAGAGGCAAGGGTAGCATTGCATCAGGAAATAAAGAATCTGAAAAAAAAGGGGGCAACTATACTATTGGCATCCCACGATATGGCCGAAGTAGAAGCCTTATGTGACAGAGTAGCGATTATCGTGAACGGAAAAATAAAAAAAATCGGTTCTCCAAGTGAAATCGTTTCAGATGTAAGAAGAGAAACGCTTATAAAGATCAAGCTCTCTGTAATGTTGAAAGATTTAAAGCTCGATCAAATAGAATTAAAGGATTTCAAGGAAGGCTACTATCATTTTAGCACGACAAATTTGCTGGACGGACTAAGCGAGCTCTTAAGCTGTTTAAAAGAAGATGAAATCGAGATTTTAGATCTTACAGTGGACAAGCCGACTCTAGAAGAAAGATTTATAGAGATAGCAAGGGAGGGAAAATAAAAATGAAAGCATTCCTATACACATTTTATTTAAAGACGAAACTTGATATTAAGAGCGCAGATATACTGATAACAAACTATTTGGTGCCGCTACTGTTTTTTGGAGTCATGGGAGCAGTATTCACATCAATAATGCCTGAATATAAAAGCACGCTTATTGCCAGCATGATAATATTTTCTGTGACTATGGGAGCTTTGATTGGCATACCTGGGTCTATAATGGAATATTTTCAGAATGATTTAAGAAAATCATTCAAGTCAGCAGGGATTCCATTAGATGTTTTGGCAGCATCAAGCTTCATATCAGGGTTTCTCAATCTGTCTGTCGTCAGCAGCATAATATATGTGGTGTCACCAATTGCATTTGATGCCATTATCCCTGAAAATACAGGATTGTTCTTAGTCGGATTTGCAGCTTTTTTGACGGCCACGCTGCTTTTTGGAATGTTGTTGGGACTTTATGCAAAGAGCACATCTCAGTTAACAATGTTTTCTCAAGTTGCTTTTCTTCCTTCGATGATGCTGTCAGGTATAATGTTTCCAGTTGAAATGCTTCCGGGGCCATTACAATATGTCGGGCATCTGTTTCCTGCGACCCATGGGATGAAAATTCTTAGCACAGGAAATTTAGAAACGGGAAATTTGGTCATCCTAAGCGCTTTTATAGTTGTTTTGGCGGCATTGATAAAACTTAGGATCAACAGATTAAAAAAAGAAGATGCAAGATAGAAGTAAGCATCTTTAGTTTTTAAATAATATTGGCAAGCAAATCCTCCAGGATACAAGAGCAGCTCAGAGTGTGCGTAAAAAATTTTGATGTAATTCCTGCTGAGATAGATGAAAATAAATGATTTATAGAGAGATGGGTGAGGCACATGGATCGGTATACAATCAACAAAGAAGAGCGATTTTATATCATGGCTGAAGATTTGATTTTTAAGACTGATAAAGGCTTTTGTGGAAAGGCTGTGGACAGGCTGGCACAATTTGAAGCTATGTTTGAAGCATTGGTGAAAAATCAAGAGATGATGTCAAAAGAACTGGAAAAGATGCGTTTGGAAGGCAAGAGCAAATCCCTAAGGTTCAAAGAAATGATGACAAAGAAACTCATAGAAAGCAATATGATAATCTATTTCAAAATGAACGGAATAGAATAGAGCCGGATGTTTAGAAACTTTTTCTTCAGGGTATATTTTAATTTCAAATATAATAAATAGGAGTGAAATAATATGAGTGTTAAAGAAGATGTCATAAAGGCTATGAAAGAAGCAGGGAAGCCGGTAAGTGCAGGGGAAGTAGAAAAGCTTACTGGCTTGGACAGAAAAGAAATCGACAAGGCTTTCAAGGAGCTTAAAAAAGAAAATGCGATAGTCTCTCCGGTGCGGTGCAAGTGGGAGCCGGCAGAATAGGTTACGCCCATGCAGTTACGTACCCTCCGGATATAAAACATGCCGAAATTTTTATCGAAGCTGAGAAAAAAGCTAGACATGAAGGCAGAGGTTTGTGGAGTGAGAAGTTAGATTGAAATTAAGTGAAATCCACTGGCGATATTGAATTTATTGTCGGTGGATTTTCTTATGTTGATTTACTCTTAAAATGGATATAATTAATCTATAGGGAAGTAAATGCAGTCAATCAAATAAAGGGGGTATAACCATGCAGGACTATGAAAAAATGGGCGTGTTTTATATCGGAAGAGAATACGATGCAGAAAATGCCAAGTCAAAGGATGATTTAGTATTATATAAATCAAAGGATCTCACTACCCATGCCGTGATAATTGGGATGACAGGAAGCGGGAAAACAGGTTTGGGGATAGGACTTTTGGAAGAAGCTGCTATAGACAATATACCTGTTATTGCAATAGATCCTAAAGGTGACCTTGGGAATATGGCTCTTACATTTCCGCAACTGAAGCCAGAGGATTTTATCCCATGGGTAAATAAGACAGAAGCAGAAAATAAGGCAATGAGCTTAGAAGAGTATGCGCAGCATCAATCAGAAACGTGGAAAAAGGGACTGTCAGATTGGGGACAAGGAGAAGATAGGATAAGCAAGCTAAAACAGTCATCAGACGTTTTTATATATACTCCCGGAAGTTCTGCAGGAAAAAGCATATCTATATTAAGCTCATTTAAGTGTCCTAGTAAGAAAGTAAAAGAAGACATAGATTCATATAGGGACAAGATTCATTCTACGGCAACTAGTGTGCTGACATTGTTGGAAATAGATGCAGATCCTTTAAGTAGCAGGGAGCATATACTGATTTCGAATATCATCGAATATTATTGGAATTTAGATGCAAATTTAAGCATTGAAGATTTAATAGCATCGATACAAAATCCTCCTATTAAGAAGATTGGCATAATGGATATAGAAAACATCTACCCCGGCAAAGACAGATTCGATTTGGCTATGAAAATCAACAATCTTTTGGCATCTCCTTCTTTTAAGTCGTTGATGGAAGGGGATGAATTAGATGTTGATAGATTGTTATATGATAATAATGGGAAACCCAGAATCTCAGTATTTTCCATAGCGCATTTGTCTGACAGAGAGAGGATGTTCTTTGTTGCCATGTTGTTAAATGAAGTAGTTTCTTGGACTAGGAGTCAACCGGGAACGGGAAGCCTTAGAGCGGTTTTATATATGGATGAGCTGTTTGGATATCTGCCTCCAACGGCCAATCCGCCTTCAAAAGGACCGTTGTTGACGTTGCTAAAGCAAGCAAGGGCTTATGGCTTGGGGTTGGTGCTATCCACTCAAAACCCTGTTGATCTTGACTACAAGGCTTTATCCAATGCAGGTACATGGTTTATAGGAAGGCTTCAAACGGAAAGAGATAAAATGAGAGTCATGGATGGGCTTGAAGGAGCAGTCACCGGTGGGAATTTTGACAGGAAGAAAACTGAAAGGATTTTGTCAGGACTGAGTCAGAGAGTGTTTTA
>DMAW01000130.1 GCA_003446375.1 Eubacteriaceae bacterium
CATCGGCGCCGATGCATTTACTACAAATGCCGCAGCCGGCGTCAAGATGTGCCTAGATTTTTTAAACTGAAACAACCCGTCTTGCTTGTAACCACAAAAGAGATTTATAGAGGGGGCTGGCCGAGATATTCTCTCCAGCCCAAGATTATCTCTATTCCAAACATTCATTGACGTATGCTCGCTCGCCTATCTCCATGCTTTCAATTTATTCCGCCTTCGAGTCTCATATCTTTTGATTTTTTACCTCTTATAGAGTAAAATGTAATTACACCCCAAAACATTTCCGTTCCCCTTGGAAGGACGTGACTCTTTGACAGATAATTTGCCGCTTCTTATGATACGCTGCGTTTATTTATCTATCTTATTCGTATTTTTGATTGAAAAGCAGATCAATCACCAAAAAGTCCGCTCAACAACCTTGTTGTCCGATCTGTTTATTTTCTATGCCCTTTTTATTTTTATATTATCCTGGTTTCCTGAATATTATTCTTACCCTTTATTTTTTCTGGCTTCAGTACTTATCTTAAAAAAGGAATACGGAGTCTCCATATTCACCTCGTCAATAGCTTCATTTATAGCTATTTTTGTCATCGGGACATCCTTTTCCTTGGCCGAATTCACAGTCACGTTACTTTTAGATTATGGAATCATAGATTTTTTATCAGGCAATTCCCTCATAGCCTTTTTGGGGCTTTTGGTCTTTGTTTTTTCTTTGTTCCTAACAGGGTTCATGAACCGCATTTTTAGATCGATATACGTCGACAGGCATCTTCCCTCACGGTTTGAAGCCGGATTCAACGTTATAATGGTTGGAATCATCTTGATATTAAGCTCCCTGGAAATCATCTTTCGCCTGCTCCCTGAGATACCTCCCGGCTATAGTGCCTTTAAGATATTCTTTTTATCCTTGTTGCTAATGACGACTCTGTCCTTTGTTGCAATGCTAAAGGATTTTATCTACGAAAAAAAAGGTCTCGAAATCTTAAAGGCTCAAGTCGAGCTTGATCCCATGACAGGAACCATGTCAAAAAATTCAGGGCTTAAATATATGAAGGCACTGATGAAAAAAGCCGCTTCTGAGAACAACTATATAACCTTTGGCTTCATAGACATGAACAACTTAAAATTCATAAACGACAGGTACGGGCACCTTGAAGGAGACCGCAGCATAATCGAGACCGCTTCAATAATCAAAAGCAATCTGAGAAGCAGTGATATAATCTGTAGGGTCGGCGGCGATGAATTCGTAATAGCATTTAGCGGATGCCACTACAGCCAAGCCCAGGATATTATGGAACGTATCGACAATTCCCTTGAATCCCTGTCCCGAACTCTGCCCTACGACATATCCATAAGCACAGGTCTTTTCGAAAAAGAGCCTTACAGAAAGATGCTCCTTGAAGAAATCATCAGAATCGTCGATGAAGAAATGTACTTGAAAAAAGCAGAATTCAAGAAAAAAAACAAAACCAAGACCAGGTGACAGTCTTGGTTTTATGTTATAATTTAAGATGGCGCGCCTGAGATGATTCGAACATCCGACACATGGTTTAGGAAACCATTGCTCTATCCCCTGAGCTACAGGCGCAAGGACAATTACTATATTAACATAAAAATATACGGGTTTGCAAGTTGTAAAGGAGGTTTTACATTGAAAAGATTATTTATCTCAACCCTTCTCATACTCACGGTTTTATCATCTTCATGCTCATCTGATAAGACGACAGAAATAAACGGGATAAAATTAAAAGGAGATATAGATGTCCATAGTGCAGAGTTCATCGACCTTCCCCAAGACAACGGCTTTGTTCGTCCGGGAGAACTCCTTGAGATAAGGGCTAAGGTCACTTATGTGGATTCCGAGGGAACAAGCGCTACGGAAACTAAAGACTCTGTGGAAACAAATATAACCCAGGGACAGCATTTAGTATCGTCTCTTGACAGCTCCTTAAGGATATCTCCGGATGCCTTAAGCGGCGAAACCATCACAGTCAAAACTTCGCTCCCAGAGGAAGATTTCCAGATCTTTGCAGTTCTTACTGTCAGGAAAAATCCTGCAGACTACATAGATCCTCAAGGAATCATAACCGATTTTGAAGCAATAGACAGCTTGGTGAACAAAGAAAGATCGCTTCCTTCAGATTACGTTCCTTCGGATTTGGTAAAGCTATCAGTTCCCACAGTACTTCCAAACCCTGAAATCAATCAGCTGAGGAAAGTTGCATCAGATGCTCTTTCAGAGCTTTTCAAGGCCGCTTCAGCCGAAGGCTACAGTTTAAGCGCCAGGTCAGGGTATCGATCCTACTCGACGCAAAGTTCCCTCTACAGCTCCAATGTAGCAAACAAAGGCATTGAATACGCTCAGAAATACTCGGCACAGCCCGGACACAGCGAACATCAAACGGGGCTTGCAATAGACATAACAGCCTCATCGGCAAACAACCAGCTCACTGATTCCTTTGGAGAGACTCCCGAAGGAATGTGGGCAGCGAAAAATGCCCATCTGTTTGGTTTCATAATAAGATATCCCAAAGGAAAAGACTCTGTAACAGGATATTCCTACGAGCCTTGGCATCTAAGATACGTAGGAAAAGAATTGGCTGAAAAAATATTTGAAAGCGGACTGACCATGGAGGAATGGTTCGAAAATTAAAATCAAAAGCTTGAAGGATTCCAGCAATGGGCATTCTTCAAGCTTTTTCATTATATTAGGCTTAAAGCTTGATCTAAATCTTTTATCAAGTCCTCTGCGCTTTCGATTCCTACAGAAACCCTTATCATATCCGGCTTGACTCCGGCTTTCATCTGATCCTCCGGGGAAAGCTGCGCATGGGTGGTGCTTGCAGGATGTATGACTAAAGACTTTGCATCTGCCACATTGGCAAGCATCGAGAAAATTTCAAGGGAATTTATAAACTTCTTGCCTTCTTCAGTGCCACCTTTAAGGCCAAATGTGAATATTGATCCCACTCCTTTTGGAAAGTACCTTTTGCATAGGACATTGTATTTATTGTCTTCAAGCTCCGGGTAGTTGACCCAAGATACTTTGGGGTGGTCTTTTAGGAAATCTACGATCTTTCTGGTATTTTCCACATGCCTTTCAACTCTTAATGAAAGGGTTTCAAGCCCCTGCAGCAACAAGAACGAATTAAACGGACTGATCGCAGCTCCTGTATCTCTTAACAGCTGTACCCTGCACTTTACGATATAGGCTGCAGAAGCGAATACTTCCGTATAGCTTACACCGTTGTAGCTGGGATCCGGATTTGTGATCTCACCAAATTTATCATTCTGGGTCCAGTCAAACTTACCGGAATCTACTATTATCCCACCTATGGACGTGCCGTGGCCTCCTATGAATTTTGTTGCCGAATGCACCACTATGTCCGCTCCAAAGTCGATAGGCCTTATTAGATAAGGCGTTCCAAAGGTATTGTCTACGATAAGGGGGATCCCGTTATCATGGGCTATTTTTGCCACAGCTTCGATATCTATCAAATTAATGCCGGGATTGCCTATGGACTCGATATAAAGCGCTTTTGTATCCTCATCTATCGCGCCGGCAAAATTTTCGACATCATCAGGATCCACGAATCTTACGTCAATGCCCATTTTAGGAAGGGTATTTGCAAACAAGTTGTACGTCCCTCCATATAAAGTGCCGGCCGATACTATATTATCTCCTGCCTTTGCGATGTTGAGTATGGCATAGGTGATGGCTGCAGAGCCCGAGGCTACGGCCAAAGCCCCTACTCCTCCCTCCAATGCCGCCATTCGCTTTTCAAAGACGTCAGTAGTAGGATTCATGATTCTTGTATAGATGTTCCCTGCCGCTTTAAGGGCAAAAAGATCAGCCGCATGGTCTGCATTCTCAAAAACATACGACGTAGTCTGATATATGGGCACCGCTCTAGATCCAGTAGCAGGATCTGCTTCCTGGCCTGCATGCACCTGCAACGTCTCAAATCCGTATAGCTTATTTTCCATCGTTTATCACTCTCCCTGATTGTTATAGTTTTTCCAGATCAAAAGGTGTTTCCTGATATACATAATAATTCAGCCAGTTGCAAAACAGCAAATTCGCATGTCCTCTCCATCTCACAATGGGTTTTTGTGTAGGGTCGTCCTTTGGAAAGTAATTTTTAGGCACTTCTATCTCAAGCCCCTGGTTTACGTCCCTTTCATATTCGTTTTTCAGCGTATCCCAGTCGTATTCAGAATGTCCTGTCACGAAAACCTGCTTGTTGTCTTTGCTTCTGACCATATACACTCCCGCTTCATCAGATTCAGAGAGTATCTCAAGCCCTCTTACTGCTTCTATGTCCTCGCTTCTCACTTCTGTGTACCTTGAATGGGGCGCGTAGTATTCATCATCAAAGCCTCGCACCAACATCGTGGTATTGTTCTTTAGGTAATGAGGAAATATTCCGAACATTTTTTTATCAAGGGAATATTTTTTTATCCCATAGTGGTAGTAGAGCCCTGCCTGAGCTCCCCAGCAAATATGCAGGGTAGAGAATACATGGGTTTTGCTCCATTCCATGATTTCAGTCAGTTCCTGCCAATAGTCCACTTCTTCAAACTCAAGCTTTTCTACCGGAGCACCTGTAATGATCATTCCATCGTATTTCTTATCCTTGACATCTTCAAAACATTTATAAAAATTTTCCATGTGATCCTTAGATGTATTCTTAGAAACATAGGTGCTGGTGTTTAAAAGATCTACCTCTACCTGCAATGGAGTATTGCCCAAAAGACGCATAAGCTGAGTTTCTGTGACTATCTTGGTAGGCATCAGGTTCAGTATGATTATCTTAAGCGGCCTTATATCCTGATGAGCTGCTCTTTCTTCTCCCATTACAAAAATATTTTCACTTGCCAGGATATCTATGGCCGGCAAATTATCCGGTATCTTAATTGGCATCCTTCTTCACTCCTCGTTTGAAAATAATAATCATATCGAAAAAATAAGATATTAATAGACATTATAACATTTTGGCAGTTTCTTTGGTAGAAAAAAACCTCGAAATAGTGCTTCGAGGTTCATCATTCCGCCAAAATAATGCTGTGGTCTACCAAAGCCATCTCTTTGATATGCCCTTTTACCGTTTTTCTTTCTCCAAAAATATTTTCAAGGTAGATGTCTTTTTCTCCCGGGATTATTTTATCTACAGACTCCATTATAAGGCTCTTGTCCCCATTGGCGCCAAGCATATAAACATTAGATTCACACATTTTTCTTTCCTCCCATCAGTTCTTTGATTATATTTATGCAATAGTCTATGTAATGAGGAAGAGGCTCGCTTACTGCCCCTGCTATATATACATCGCATTTGTTAAGGGGAATCAACACTTTCTTAGCCTCGCTTCTGGCTATGGCTCCTGCCATTTTATCAGTAAGCTCCCCAGTCATGGAGTCCGGAACCAACAGCATTATGCTTCCGACAATTATATCTGCTTTTTTCGCATTTACCACTATGGCATTTTCTCCCGTTCCGCCTTCATTGGCTCCGGACTTAAGCATTGCCGCCGTAGCAAGCCCGTTTGTTCCCAATGCCACTATGTGAACCTTTTGCTCAAATTCCTGCCTGATCTTTTCAATTACTACGCGGCCTATTCCTCCGCCTTGTCCATCTATTACCGCTATCTTCATGCAACACCGCCAAACATATAGTATTTTTTGATATTTTTTTATTTACCCTACTAATTGTCCTTTACTTTATATATAATATTATAATGTAAAGCAATACATTTAAACAGACTTAAAGGAGGATTTTTTTATGAATTTGCAAAGACCAAACGGAACCGACGTCACAAGGACCTTCAACCGTTCAAAAGACATAGTGCCTTCAAGCGGGCTATGTTCCAGATGCATCGACGGCTGTAAAGGAAATTGCGAGGTTTTCAAAGCGACATTTAGAGGAAGGGAGCTCATTTATCCAGGTCCATTTGGAGATATAACTGCCGGGGGCGATAAAGATTACCCTGTGGATTATTCTCATTTAAACATTCAGGGATATGCAATGGGCGCTAATGGACTTCCGGAAGGAGTCGAGGGCAATCCGGATACTGCTAGATTCCCAAATGTAAATACGGAGACAGCTTATGGCTGGGATAAAAAAGTTAAAATGGCAGTGCCGGTTTTCACGGGAGCTCTGGGCTCAACTGAAATCGCCAGAAAAAATTGGGAGCACTTTGCAATAGGCGCTGCAATCTCAGGGGTTACAATCGTATGCGGAGAAAATGTCTGCGGCATAGATCCTCAGCTTGAGCTTAATAAAGACAACATGGTCATCAAAGCTCCCGACATGGACAGGAGAATAGAAGCTTACAAGCGCTACCATAACGATATGGGCGAGATGCTTATTCAAATGAACGTCGAAGATACCCGCTTGGGCGTAGCCGAGTATATAATCGACAAACACAAAATAGACACTATCGAACTTAAGTGGGGCCAGGGAGCCAAATGCATCGGTGGGGAAATTAAGATCAACTCTTTAGAAAGAGCTCTAGAGCTTCAAAGAAGAGGCTACATAGTAACTCCTGATCCATCTGATCCTGTCAACCAGTTAGCTTTTGAGCATGGATCCATAAAAGAATTTGAAAGACACTCAAGATTAGGTTTCGTAGATGAAGAATCCTTTATGAACGAAGTCGAAAGGCTTAGAGCCCTTGGTTACAAGAGAATAACCCTTAAAACCGGCGCTTACGGCTTAAGAGAGCTTGCAATGGCAATCAAGTGGTCTTCAAAGGCTAAAATCGATCTTCTTACCATAGACGGAGCTCCTGGCGGGACTGGAATGAGCCCTTGGAGAATGATGGAAGAATGGGGCATGCCTTCCCTTTACCTTCATTCTGCTGCATATGAGTTTGCCAAGATACTGGACGAAAAAGGCGAACGCGTTCCGGATATGGCTTTTGCAGGAGGCTTCAGCTCAGAGGACGGACTATTCAAAGCCATTGCGCTTGGCGCACCATACGTCAAAGCCGTCTGCATGGGAAGAGCTCTTATGATTCCAGGCATGGTAGGAAAGAACATGGAGCAGTGGATTAAAGACGGTGATCTTCCTAAGACTATCAGTTCATTCGGATCTACGCCTGAAGAGATATTTGTCAACTACGAGAGAGTAAAATCTATGGTCGGTTCAAAGGAAATAAACAATATCCCACTGGGAGCCATCGGTATTTTCAGCTATGCTGACAAGCTCAAGGTTGGCTTGCAGCAGCTTATGGCAGGAGCCAGATGCTTCAATTTGGATTCAATAACAAGAAGAGAGCTGATGTCCCTTACAGAAGAGTGTGCTAATGTAACAAAGATTCCATATCTCATGGATTGTTACAGACAAGAGGCAATGGATATACTCAACAGCTAATATTTAAGTATCATTATCAAAGGATCCGAATAAAGCGGATCCTTTGTTTTATTTTATTTACACTGGGTAAATATTTACGTATTACATTTACTCAAGGAGGCAAAGGATAACATGAACAAAACTAGGATATACACTTGGAGCTACTGTCCTTATTGCAAGAAAGCCGTAGCCCTGCTAAAAGAAAAAAATATTGATTTTGTGGAAATAGGGATAGACGGAGATAAAGCAAAATTTGAAGAGCTCGCCAAGGCAACCAATCAGCGCACGGTTCCTTTTATTTTCATGGGCGATGAATTCATAGGAGGATACACCGAACTTGAATCAAAAATAAACTAATTTTTTTGGTTTGCACTTAACTTTTCAGGGTATAATGGATTTAGCAAGGGCAAGACCCAATCAATACAACAGGAGGATTCAACTAATGAAAGATTTAAAAGGAACACAGACAGAGAAAAACCTATGGACGGCATTTGCCGGCGAATCTCAAGCTAGGAACAAATACGACTACTTTGCAAGCGTCGCAAAAAAAGAAGGCTACGAGCAGATAAAAGGTATTTTCGAAGAGACATCAAAAAATGAAAAAGAGCATGCCAAGCTTTGGTTTAAATACTTAGGCGGCATTGGAACAACTGAAGAAAACCTGCTTTCAGCTGCTCAAGGCGAACATTACGAGTGGACTGAGATGTATGCAGAATTTGCTCAGACTGCAAGAGAAGAAGGCTTTCCTGAAATTGCTGCTAAGCTTGAAGGCGTGGCAAAAGTAGAAAAGCTTCATGAGGAAAGATATCAAACTCTTCTCGAAAACGTCAAGAACAAAACCGTTTTCGAAAAAACTGCCGAACAGGTTTGGGTTTGCAGAAACTGTGGACACGTACACGCAGGCGCGAAGGCACCTCAGATCTGCCCTGTTTGCGATCATCCTCAAGCTCATTTCGAACTTAGAAGCACTAATTATTAAAATCAAAGCGACCGGAATCCGGTCGCTTTTTTCATTCTTCCCAAGTTATTTCTATCTTGTCCCCATCCTTTAAGATATCTGTATAAGATGCCTTTTTGCCATTTAGCATTAAGCTGATATTTTTCTTTCCGGTCCTTATGTCAAAATCAAGATGGTTGAAAATATTTATGAATATATACTCCTTCTTCCCGCTTAAAGAAAGCTCCTTGCCGTTTACTTCTACCCTTATGCCGTCTCGATCTTTTTTCTCACCCTTGACTGCGCCTTCCGGCAGCATCAAGTCGATCTTATCTCCGTCAGAAAGCTTCATCACAGGTGATGAAAGATTGCCGTTTAAATAATATATGAAGTCTTTGCCCTCTATGCCAAGATATTCCGCAAGCTGCTGCAATGTCTCCACAGGTCGAATTTCTACTTCATCACCCTTTTTTATAAAGCGCCCTTCTTCTTCCATCTTTCCGTTTACCTTTACATGCCCTTTCACGCTTATGAGCTTGCCTCCGAAATAAAGGGTCTTTTTATCGTAATCTTTTATCAAATCCTCTACTTTGACCACTGCATCACAACCTGATATTCCAGGCTTTAAAACGATCTCATCGCCGTTATTTATCTCTGTTTTAAGGTTCGCAGGCTTTCCGTTGACCAAAATTTCTGCTGGCTCTCCCATAGTGCCCCTTGCCACAGCGTTCTCTCCATTTATTTTGTAATGAACATCTTTTCCGCTTTTTACTATAAAATGTTCAGAAGAGAAATCTGCCTTTATCGCCGCGTCCACTACATGTTGTTGCCTGGTATTTAAAAGCTTCTCTGTCTTGCCGTTGACGCTGACCTGAATGAAATTGTCTCTTTGCTCCATCAAGGTCGTCATGCATATCCCAATAGGGGTTATATACTCCGGCCCGGTTATTAAAGGATCTTTTATATCTATCTCTTCGCCCACTGAAGTCAAATCTTTTAAGATAACCCTGTTATCCGCCATCCCCAGCTTTTCAGCCAGCCTATGTGACAAATTGTCAAGCTTGCTTCCCCCACCTACGCAAAATACCGCCTTGGGAGCCTTTTGCGAATTAAGTTCAAGTATCTTTTCTGATACCTGGTGGATAATTTTCTCCAAGAGAGGCTCCAAGACCTCATTGACCTTGTCTTTTGTTATCTTTATATCCGAGCCCAAAATATCCCTTACCGATATTTCTTCTTTCGGATCCATCTGCTTCAGCTTTTCACCAGTCTTAAAGTCCACCAAGTATTCTTCAATGAGCTTTTCGGTAAATTCATCACCGGCTATGGGAAGCATTCCGTAAGACGCAACCGTTCCCTCTTTTGTAATGGCAATATCCGAAGTCCCAGCCCCTATATCCACCAGGGCTAGGTTTAGAAGCCTCAATTCTTTTGGAATAGCTACATTCATCGCAGAAATAGGTTCAAGGGTAAGGTTCGATACCGCAAGCCCTGCATTTTCAACTGAACGATAGAGGCTGTCTATCACTTGTTTAGGCAAAAACGTAGAAAGTATCAAGCCTTCTATGCGCTTTCCCATGTGCCCTTGAAGATTGTCCATCTCGTAACCGTCAATTTTGTACCTCACCGGCGTATAGGCAACACAGAAAAAATCCACAGGTGAATCTTCTCGATCGTACAGCATCTGCTTTGCACTTTCTACTCCTTGCATCTCAAGGGCCATTATGTGGCTTTTCTGAACTCTCTTTTCCTCTGAAAAATCAATGGAAGCCTCAGAAAAAACTGTCCTTAAAACCCTTCCTGCCGCTGCTATGGAAACATCCTTAAGTGTCAAGCCTGTCTTTTGCTCTAAATCCTTTTTGACTGACTTGATTACCTCGGCAACCTTTTGAATATCGTGTATCTGCCCGTCCATCATTGCCCTGGTCTTATGCTGCAAAGTACAGGACTCGACTATATTAAGCTTTTCGCCTTCTTCGTAACCTATAACTCCCACGACGTTCCTCGTCCCTATGTCCAAGGCAAAAATTATATCTTTTTCTTTTAATGATTCTATCATACCATCTACTCCCTGCTTGAAAACTCAGTCATCTTTGATGCACAGCTCTATGTAGTTAGACTTCATCCTAGTCAAGAGTCCTTTTAGAGCTTCTTTTTCGCCTTCTGTAAATCCTTTGAACGCCTCTTTGCCCATTTGCCTCATTATTTTTTTTGCCTTCGCCACGGTATCCCTTCCGTTCTCTGTTAAAAACACCCTAGTAACCCTTTTGTCGTTTTCATCTTGAACTTTGGTCACTATGTCGTTGTTTTCCATACATTTTATCATCGTAGTCATCGTAGAGGCCTTTATGTTTACCTTCTCAGCTAATTCCTTTTGGCTGAGGCCTCCTTTGTCTGCCAAAATAAACAAAAGCGGCGGTTGTCCCGGATATATGTTTATTTCCTCTAAAAGAACATGCAGCCTCTTGTAGTGATATCTCAGCAGCTGGCTAAATTCCATATAGGCAGAATGAGTCATTTCGTCTACATCATTATCATACATTTATCTTCTCCTGCATTTAAAGCCCGTCGGCATTTTAAAATAGTATATCATAGATTGTAAGTTGATTGATTTTAAATGTTTTTATAAGAATTCTATGTTATCATGATATTGCACACAAAATAACAGGTTCAATCAACAATTAATATACCATAAATTCAAGAGGTGATGTACATGTCAGGAAAAAAACGGCGTATTTTTTAATAGGCTTTATAATTTTTTCAGCTATAGCTTTTGCAGGTATCTACGCGGCCTACAGCTCGATGTTAAATCCCGCTGCCTCCCAGGCAGATACGCTTGTCTTTGAAGTCAGTCAAGGCAGCAGCATAACGTCCACTGCAGAAAACCTACAAAGCGAAGGCTTGATAAAAAATTCATTGGCTTTTAGAATCCACGCCAAGTTAGAAAACTACAACAACCTTCAAGCAGGCTTCTATGAGATTTCAGCGACTATGAGCGCGAAGGATATAGCTCAAAAGATCTTTTCCGGGGATGCCGTCTTTCCCGACTCCATCAACGTTACGTTTCCGGAGGGAAAGACTATCGATGAAATGGCGGCAATCCTAGGAGAAAATACCAACAGCAGCTCAGAAGATATATTGTCCCTTTGGAACAGCAGCGACTTTATAGATCAGGCCATCGAAGATTACTGGTTCGTCACGGAAGAAGTCAAAGACCCAAATTTAAAATACGCTTTAAACGGATACCTTTTCCCCAGCACATACCAGTTTAAGAACAAAGACGTGACCCCTCAGGAAGCAGGCAGAATAATGTTAGATCAAATGGAAAAAGTCTTGTCCAAGTACAAAGATCAAATAGATGCAGCTTCTATGACCCCTCATCAAGTGCTTACGCTTGCATCAATCATCGAATACGAGGCTATATTTGATGAAGACAGGCCCATTGTATCAGGAGTTTTCTACAATAGGCTCAATACCGGCATGCGCCTTCAAAGCTGCGCTACGCTGCAGATGGCTCTAGGAGTTCACAAACAGATTTATTCAACCTCTGATATGCAGGTCGACTCTCCTTACAATACATACCTGGTAGACGGACTTCCCGTAGGACCCGGAAATTCACCGGGGGAACCATCTATAGATGCAGCTCTCAACCCTGAGGAACACGATTATTATTATTTCCTCTCCGATATCTATGGAGACAATAAAACCTATTATTCCTCTACCTTAGAAGAACACAACAGGCTTAAATCAGAGATTCTTAATTAACTAAAGCCTTGCCTCTAAATATTTAGAGGCAAGGCTTTATAAAAAACTTAGCCAAGCTCAATGACCACCGGTGTGACATTTGCTATGTTGTCGCTTACCGGACATCTTTTCTCTACTTCTTCAAGCCACTTTTTCAGGGTCTCTTCATCCGCATCTGTATCAGGCTTTATGCTTACTCTCACTTCTTTATAGCCCGTTCTTTCCACATCTGACTTTCCCATGAACTTCATTGGATTTAAGTTTCCTTCGATTTCAAATTCCACTCCCTTAAGAACGAATCCCATTTCCTTTGCCACCATATGGCTTACTACATTTAAGCATCCTGCCAATGCTGCAACTAGATACTCAACGGGATTTGCTCCTTCATTGGTTCCCCCTAAACTCTTTGGCTCGTCAATGATCATGGTAAAGCCCCTGGCCTCTACAACGGTTTTGGTTGGATTTTCACTTCTTGCTTTTACACCGAATTTCAAATCAGACATTAATTATCCTCCTCCTGAATATATTGACATACTAATAACAAAGACTATAGCACGCTAATACTTAGTATAGCAAGTTTAGACTGATTTATCAATACTCATTGGCTCTTTTTCGCATAAAATCTAAAACTTTCATGAATATCTCCATTTCCTCTTCGCTTATGTCCTTTGAAATATAGTCGCTGTATTCCTCACCGTAATGCAAGCTGTTCTTTCGCAATCTTCTACCTTTTTCAGTAAGTCCTAGAGATACCTTACGCCTGTTTTCAGGATCGCTTTTTCTTTGAATCAAGCCTTCCTTTTCCATCCTGTCTATGAGCCGGGTCGTAGAAGATTCCTTGATCCTCATAAGATCAGAAAGCTGTTTTTGGCTCATCTCTTCATCTCTTCCAATATAGTAAAGAGCCGTCCACTGCACCCTTGTGATTCCATGAGCCTTTAATTTTTTGTCAAATCCTTCTGCTAAATCCTTGCTCGCATTGGTAGCTATGTACGATACGCAGTTTTCCAATTTAAACATAGTCCGTCTCCTTTATTATAAGGTTGTCTTTTCCCAGTACAGCCATGCAATCTTTGCATTGTAGCTCTGAACGACCCTCTTGTTTTCATTCATTTTGCCTTTTAAGAATTCTTTAGCTCTATTCTTTTGACCCTCGCTTAGGGAAAGCTGTTTTTCATATAGGTTCAGCGCTTCCTTTAAGCTGTATTCACCTGTGATCTTTGCATCGGTATAGAAAATTTCAGGATAATATCCCATATGCCATAAAATGTTGAAAGCCAGATATATCTTATTTTTTGCAGGATCTTTGTAGTCTGAAATCCCCAAGTGCTCCTCAAGTTCCATCTTAAGATCTTTCCTATGAACAAAAGAAGAAAGGATGCATACCCTCTTGCTTGCCTTGTTCATCTTATCAAGAGCTTGGACGCTGCTTATGCCGGGAGTCATCAACGCCATAACCACATGGAATCTTTCCTCCCATCCCAGCTTATATATATCCGCCTTCTCCCATGGCATCACCATAAAATCGATATTTTCCGCATTTGCAGCCGATGCGTTTTTCGTGGCATAATCTACCATTTTTTCTGAGATGTCAATCCCACATACCCTGCCAAAATCTTTTGACAGTTCTATTGCACATTTTCCAGGACCACATCCGATATCTAAAAGATCCATATCCGCTGTATCAATATCTTTGTCCTTTAGTATTTTTTTTATTTCATTGCAATTATTCCCGCTCTTTTCATTAAACTCATCTGCTCTCAGCTCCCAGTACTCCTTGGTACTAAGAAGCTCCTCTTCCAGCGGAATCTGATTCCAAAGAGCTTCAAAACCTTTTATATCCACCTCTTGCCCCCTTTCTGATCTTGTTGATTATTCCGTCATTTCCATCAAGCTTTCCAGATCTTTGATCTCTATCTGATTTTTCTTATAATCTATTATCCCTTCATCCTTAAGCTTTGCCATCTCTCTCGACATGGAAGGCCTTGAAACATTCAAAAAATCTGCCAATTCATTTCTGTTCATCGTCAGATTCAGTACGTTTCCCTTTGATTTTTTATGTTCCTCTACAAAAAAAGTGCTTAGCTTGCCACGCATGCTCTTTATTGAGAGGTATTCCACCTTCTTGTTAAGCATCAGAGCCCTGTTGCTTACGATTTTGAGCATATTTTGAATAAGGCTTTTATGCCACGAGCACATTTTAGGGCATTCTCCTACTATTGCGCTTTTTTCCATGAACATTATCGCTGAATTTTTTGTCGCCTGCACGGTAGCGGGCCATTTGGTAAAATTCGAAAATGCTATCATCTCTCCGAACATATCTCCCGGATCTAAAAGAGAAATCATCACCTTGTTGCCGGTGGCATTTTCCTTGATAACCGTGACCTGTCCTTCCAATATTACGCCTATGGAAGTAAATTCATCTCCTGCAAATGCAATGAATTGATTCTTTTCATAATTTTTAACCTTTGGCTGAAGACATCCCAGCAGCTGGTCTATGCTATAATCGTCGATGCCGTCGAATAAAGGGTTTTTCTCAAGAGTCTTATAATATTTCTTTAACATTTTTTCACCTTCAATTAGTTTTGTAGCCTGGGATACGGAAGATCCCGTTTAATTATAATACAATGTAGCCTGTAAAGCAATAAAACCTATCAAGACCTGCATCGGTCTGATAAAATAAATATAAATTACTAATAAGGAGATTATTTATGAAAAGAACTGTAATAAAGATAAACGAAGAAAAATGTGTTGGATGCGGTCTTTGCGTATCGGCCTGCCATCAGGAAGCGCTTCAGATAATAGACGGCAAAGCACGGCTGATTTCAGACACCTACTGTGACGGACTTGGAAAATGCATGCCCAAGTGCCCTACGGGAGCTATGACTTTAGAGGAAAGAGAAGCAAAAGCATTCGCCAAAGACCCTGAAAAAAAAACCGGGCCATCCAATGCCGTTTCCGGAGGCTGCCCGGGTTCCAGAGTCCAAATCTTTGATTCTAAAGCTGAAACAGCTAAAACAGATACCGAGTCTTTCAAGAAACCTGAATCACAACTTAGGCAATGGCCTGTTCAGATTCAATTGGTGCCGCCAAATGCTCCCTATCTTCAAGGAGCTCACTTATTGATCGCCGCAGACTGTACAGCATTTGCATATGCCAATATACATGAAGACTACATGAAAAATAAAGTAACAGTCATAGGATGCCCAAAACTAGATTCGGTTGATTATTCTGAAAGGCTTACAGAAATCCTCACTCATAACGATATCAAGAGCGTAACGGTTTTAAGGATGTCCGTTCCCTGTTGCGGTGGGATAACCCATGCCGCTGTTACAGCGATGAAAAACGCCGATGTGATGATTCCTTGGCAGGTAGTCACAGTCGGCACCGACGGAAGCATAATCGAAGTATGATAATTTCCAAAACAATATAACAAACGGAGGTTTTAAAATGTTAGAAAAACTTTATTCTTATTCACTATCCCCAGAGAAGACTATTGAAAAAATCGTAGATGATGAAAATGTCAACATCAACCATATGATATTGCCAAATGGTGATGCTTTGCCGGAACACTACTCAAATTCCAATGTATACATGATAGTCGCAAATGGAATAATAACCCTGCAGCTTGACGATCAGGAGAAACACTCCTATGAAAAGGGAAGCATAATAAACATACCCTACAAAACCAAAATGAACGTATTCAACGACAGCTGCGATCTAACCGAAATCTTTGTAGTTAAATCCCCTGCACCTTCTGCTTACGATAAAGCGTAAGATTTATTAAAGGCAGTTTCCCCACAAGCCGGAAACTGCCTTTATTTTTATTAGAAAAACATCTTTCTTTTATCTTTTTGCTTTTGTGCAAATCCATAAGCCATCGCGGCAATAGTAAATGCTCCTGCGGCAAAGCAGGCAATGATCACCTTTGGATAGGCACCCTCAAATACAGCCTGATGCTTTGAGTATATTCCAAAAAGAGTCCAAAGAAAAACCCCTCCGAAAACCACATCCCGCCTTGTCGTGGTTACAGTTGAAACGACCAAAGCTGCGACAATGATCATCGCGACTGTCCATATCTCTTCAGAAAGCCCCAAACCGTCCCAACGGAGCTTTACCAAAAGAGCCGTCGCATTTGCTACAGTGGCTATCGTCACCCAGCCTGCATATATGGAAAAAGGCCATTTGACGAAAATACTCTCCTGTATATCGTGATTTGATCCTTCCCTAGCCAGGCCGTGAATTCGCAACAAGACTAAAAGAAGCAATGCCATTACCGCCATCGTCAATTCTATCTGTAAATAGTGCCATAATACTATCCACGCAGCATTCAAGAGACAGGAAACAAAAAAAAGCCAGCCTATCTTATCAACCGATTCCTTATATCGGCCTCTTGCGACCGCATCGAAATTATACGCAACAAACATCGCCAATCCCACATAAATAACGCCCCAAATGGAGAATGTGAACCCTGCCGGAGCAAACAAATTAGGAAACGAATCCGACACCTCTCCCGTCGTGATTCCGTTTAAGGGCAGTATATTCGCCAAGGCATTAACCGCAATGACCAGGACCAATCCAAAAAGGTTTGCTGTTTTTAACCATACTGAAATTTTTCTGTCATTAAACATCATATCACATCCTTGACTTTGTAAAAACCATCTTGACAGGATACATCAAACCATAAACTAGTATGGCAAACATGATTATGGTAGCTCCTGAGGGTATATTGTACAAATAAGAAATCCACATGCCTCCTATGCTAGTGGCACATCCTATCAGGGTAGAGTATATCATAATTTGACCTAAATTTTTAGCAAAAATTTTTGCAGTGGCAGGAGGTATGGTCAGCAAAGCTATTGCCAGCACTATTCCCACTACTTTTATCAGTATCACTATGCTCAATGAAATCAAACCGTACAAAATAAATTCCAAGATATTCGTATTTACTCCAAGAATCTTTAAATACTCATCATCAAACAAAAAGCTCTTCCAGTATCTATATAAGCCCGCCACTATTAGAACTACTCCTGTGGCAAGCAGTGCTATAACTTTTACATACGTATTCGAAACAGTCAGTATGTCTCCAAAAAGATATGACGTCATGTCCGGAGGATATCCAGGCGTTATTGAAATGAAGATTACGCCCAATGCCATCCCCACTGCCCAAAACATCCCTATAAGAGTATCTGATTCGGTATTTGTCCTTCTTTTTATAGTCGATATCCCTATAGCCGCCCCAAGGGAGACCCCAAGCCCGCCAATCAGTGGTTCAATGCCTAAAAAATATCCCAGCCCAATTCCTCCAAAAGAAGTGTGGGCAATGCCGCCGCTCATGCTGACCAATTTTTTTTCAACGATGATCGTACCTATTATTCCGCAGATTACGCTGGAAAGCAAGGCGCTGTAAAATGCGTTTCTCATAAATGTATATTCGAATATTGTATCCAGCATGGCCTACCTACTTTCTACGAGTGAACATGGCCGGCATCCATTCTATTTACCGACTCTCCCCGATACATGATTTTTTTGTTCAGAAGTACGACATCTCTTTTATTTTCGTTAAGGTACTCCAAATCGTGGGTAATCAAAATGACTGCTTTGTTCTTGTTGAAATTATGAAGGGCTTCATATATTTCTCTTTTGTTTTCAGAATCCAGGTTGGCAGTTGGCTCGTCTAGTATGAGCACATCGGGTTTCCCGACCAAAGCTCTTCCTATAAGGACCTTTTGAAGCTGGCCTCCGGAAAGACTGCCTATTTGCTTTTTTTGTATGGATTCAAGCTTCAAAGCTCGAATTACTTCTGCTGCATGGCTTTTATCTTCTCTTGAAAATCCTCTGAAAAATCTTATGCTGCTTTGAATCCTCCCTGAAATGATCACGTCGTAAACATTGATGGAAAAACCCCTGTCAAACTTAGTATGTTGAGGCACGTAACCTATCTTGAGCCCTTCGGCCACAAAGACCTCCCCTTTCCAGGGTTTTACAAGCCCAAGCATTGTCTTTGCCAATGTGGTCTTTCCTCCGCCATTGGGGCCGATGATGCTCAAGAACTCCTTGTCGTTTACTTTAAGGTCGACTCCATCAAGCACGGTTTCTTCATTATAGCTGACAAAAACATCCTTTAATCTGATAATCTCCAAAATCAACCCTCCCGGTCCAATACCTTGACGAAAGCCTCTTCCATATTTTTTAGATTTTCTAAATAGCCTGCAGACAAAGGAGCTATCTCTACGACTTCTCCTCCTATTTCTTCAGCAATTGTCTCAGCCTGGTTTTTATCATGCTCTTGCTGATAGAAAACCACTTTGATGTTGTTCTCATTTGCAAAGTCGATTATATTTTTAATTCTCTGGGCAGTAGCTTCTTTTCCCTCTTCCTCTATTGCTATCATCTCAAGGCCGTAATCATCGGCAAAGTAACCTAATGAAGGATGATATATTAGAAATGTCTTAAAATCCAGACTGTCCATCGTTTCCTTTATGCTTTGGTCTACCTTTTGTATCTCTGCTATGTAATCAGCGGCATTCTTTTGGTAAACATCGCTATTTTCAGGATCTAATCTTGACAAATTGTCTCTTATGGCTTCAACCATCACTATTGTTCTTTTAGGCGACATCCAAATATGGCTATCCCTGCCTTCGTGATCATGATCTTCATCTTCATATTCATCTTCATGCTCTTCTTCATCTTCGTGCAAAAAATCATTTTTCGAATACTCAATATATGGATAAATATCGTCCACGATACGAGCAAGATGGACAAATTCCATTTTTTCGTTTAAATCTCCGGCGCTTTCTAAAAGTCCTGCTTCTTCAGCCGGCACCCCAATGGTAAAATAAACCGAAGCATGGCTCAAAGCCACCATGTCTCTAGGCTTAGGCTGATAATTTTCCGGATTATTCCCTGGCGGAATCATAGTAACGACTTCAACTAGATCCCCTGCAACCTTTTCCACGAACGTCCCTTGAGGAACTATAGACACAGCCGCCGTTATTTGTTTCTTCTCATCGCCTTCATCGACTTCCCTTGAACTGCACGAAACCAAAAATACAGCCATAATTATTATATAGAGCGCTATTTTAAGTGTTCTTTTCAACTTCACCACTCCTTATTGCAACTTATTTGCATTTGCTTATATTTTACTTTTTTTTTAATTGAAGGTCAACACCCTCTTATATTATAATGAAGCAAAGCGAGGAGATAGTNATGAAAATAGATGANCNTTACANTTTGATANNNAAATCAGGTCNNCGGATNACCCATNNGAGGCNGATCATACTTCAGGTTCTTGCTGATTCTTCTGACACTCTGATATCTGCAGAGACTCTTTTTAAAAAATGCATCAAAAAAATGTCTGCGACCAATATGACTACGATCTATAGAAATCTCGAAATCATGGGCAAGCTGAACCTGATCCATAAAACAATAGACTCTAAAGGCACAGCCCTTTACAAGCTTATATGCTCCCACTCTCACCATCATCATCTCCAATGCGTAGGGTGCGGAAAAATCCTTACCTTTGATTTTTGTCCCATATCCGAATTTAATAGCATTGCACAAAAAAATAATTTTCGACTCACCGACCATCACATAGAGCTTTTCGGTTATTGCCAGAAATGCCAACTGGAACTCGAAAGATAAATTTATAGATAATATCAAAAAATGGAGTGATCTAATGAATAAAAAG
>DMAW01000111.1 GCA_003446375.1 Eubacteriaceae bacterium
GCTCTTCCGATCTGTACAAAAACGTCTCCGCTCTCTTCAGTAGATAAAAATCCATATCCTTTTTCAGCATTAAACCATTTCACAGTACCGTTTGTCATTCAAAAATTCCTCCTAAATTAAAAAAATATAATTTACTGCTACGGTTATTATTTTAACATCATTATATTTATTTGTCAAAATATAATTGTAGATATTTCCATGTTTTCTAGTTGCGCACGGCTACTAGCGCAACCTTCTCTGATGTAGAGCTAGGAAGGGTTTCCGATAAAAATTCATAAACCTCTACCCTTTCGAATCCTACATCCAAGAGCATATTTGTCAATTTTTCCCAGTTATAGGCTTTTTGCACGTGAACTTCATCAAATCTTTCATATAAATCAGAGTGCTCGCTCTTTACAAAGAAGTCAATCTCAAACTCACTAGTATCGTTTTTCGAATCGTAAAAACAGTTCCAAATATAGCACAAATCTTCGGATATATAGTTGAAAGAATTATCTGCATATACTTCTTTCAATCTGTACACGGTATTAATGTCAAAAACAAATACCCCGTTTTTTTTCAACGAATCGTAAATGTTTTTAAAAGCTGTCTGCAAACTGTATTCATCCGTTATGTAATTGATTGTGTCAAGGCATGCTATAGCGACATCAAATTTCATCCCTAGGACAATGCTGCACACATCTCCTTTGACCCATTTAACAGAAGCATGTTCACAAAATGACTTCTCGTCTGCAACAGAGAGCATTTCTTCTGAAATATCCATGCCTGTAACATCGTAGCCTATTTTAGAAAGAGGAATTGCGACGTTGCCTGTTCCACAGCCAACTTCAAGAATTTCACGTGCTGCCGGGTTAACTTTCTTAATACGTTCATCAAGCCAAGAGACCATTTTCTCGTAATCAACATCTTCATTTATTAAATTATCGTAAACACAAGCTAGTTTATCGTACATGACTCTCCATCAAAAGAATAGATTCTTCTTTTTTTTCCTTCTAATATAGTAAATCAAAAAAACGATTAATGATATTATCACTGCTCCCGCTATGAATATAACGGTAAAATTCCCTTCTAGGAACCTCCTGACGAACATCTCAAGAGCAGTTGGTGGTTTTCGTTCTTCCATTATTTTTTCTAATGTGCTCTCTGGGATTCTATCCATGGATTCATCGAGCCATTGTCCCAGATAGTGGTTAAGATCAGGATCCGATTTTTCATATATTATAAGATCATACATCTCTTCATATTTTTTTAAGTTTTCAAAAGCAGTAATTTTATTTATCAACATTTTGTTCTCTACGCGTTTATGTAGCTCGCCAAAGTTTGTTTCTGTGGATTCGATCAGTTCATAAACTGTTAAAACCTGACTGTATTCCTTTTGTTGAACATAAGCATCGGCCATTAAAAGATAAACAAGATTATGAGCCTCTGATGCTTGAGAATTTTGAATGTATTGTTTGCCGGCTTCTATTGCCTTGGAATAATCTCTTTTTTCGTATTCTCTTAAGAACGCATCGACTCTTGTGCTCTTTATTTTTTTCAGCTCATCTTTTATCTTATCGTCTACAGGATAATAGTTGAATGATATATCTTGATAATCCCCTGCTTTTTCTACGTTCCATACCAAGCTATACTCCGGGGTCATCTCAGTTGGCGGTACTTGATACTGGTTGTCAAAATTATATATCTTAACTGATCTAGGATTAAATGATGCAGTTAAAGTGATACTTTCCGGTTCGCTGTTCCATGATTTTATATGCTCTAGATCCACATTAAATCCAAGTCTTCCATCAGCAGAGTAATAATTCTCAACGGTATAGGATATACTTGCCGTTTTTGTCTCACCTGCTCTTAAAGGAATCTCAAAACCGTATGTCCTCCAGTTTGAATAGTCTAAAGCCATTCCATCTATTAAATGATTTATCTTTTCGCCTGCAACGATAGTCGAATTATACACGTAAGGCGTGAAGCGATAAGTGACATCTGTTATCTTAAGATTCGAAAGCGGTATTCCCATATACAGATATATGGTCTCTTTCCCCGTATTTTCAATTTCGTACGAAGCATTGATTCTAGATGTATCCTTATTGTTTACGGATATCGATATATCTACCTTTTTGAGATTTGCTTCTCCTCCATCAATGAGGTAGAGTCCGTCAAAAACCCCTTCACTTTCATCTGCAAAAATCTGAGCGGGTAAAGCAAACAAACCTATCATGAAAAAAACAATCAAGGGAACTATAATAAACATAAATCTTTTCAATTTCAAATTCTCTCCCTACCGGCAAGTCTTGCGTACATTTCAACAGCATTCAAAATAATGCTTTCATCGAAATTAAATCTGCAATCGTGTAGTCCATGAGTATACCCTTTTTCCCTATTCATAGATCCCAAGTAGAAAAACACTCCTGGAACAGCCTTTTGATAATAAGAAAAATCCTCTGCTATCATCATTGGATCAGCCTCTTTATATTCATCTTTTTCCAGCAATGATATGAATTTTTTATGCAATATGGGATCATTGGTTACCGGTGGATACATATCGACGAACCTACAGGTTATTTCACAATTAAAAGCAGTTTCATAACCTTTGAGAATTTCAATTACTCGCTTTTTCATTTGATCGTAAACTGCTTCTTCATATGAACGCATTGTTCCTGAAAGGCTTACGTGCCTAGCGACTACATTGACCCTTTCGCCGCCTGATATTGTTCCAATAGATAAAAGCGATGTCTTCACCGGATTGATATTCCTGCTGACTACTGTCTGCAGCGCTCCTACGATGTTCGCTGCGATAACAACCGCATCAACTCCCTGGTGAGGTACTGCCGCATGAGAGCTCTTCCCTTTTATATCAATGTAAAATTCACCGGTTTGAGCCATCATGGCTCCTGATTTAACTGCTAAAATCCCTTGTTCAACGTCCGGCATGACATGGCATCCGTACACTTCATCTACTCCGTACTTTTCTAGGAGACCTTCTTCAACTATGGCTTTTGCTCCCCCCGGACCTTCTTCTGCTGGTTGAAAAATCAGCAATAGATTGTTTTCCGGTTTGATTTTATTTTCTATCAAATATTTCGCAAAAACAAGCAAGATGCTCATATGCCCGTCGTGGCCGCATGCATGCATCATGTTTTCATGTATAGATGCAAATTTCGATCCGGTTTCTTCTTTAACTGACAGACCGTCCATATCCGCTCTAAACGCTGTAGAGAAATTTTTGTTTTTCCCTTCAATTAATAAGTAGATGCCTGTCTTTGTAATCTCTTTAGGTTCATAACCCAAATTTCTCAAGTAATTTTTTATATAAGCGCTTGTTTTGTATTCGCCGTATCCTTCTTCAGGAATCTTGTGGAGATCTCTTCTTATTTTAATTGCTTCATCAAGCATAATTGCTATGTTATTTCTTACCTTCATCTCTTCCTCCCAGTAATTTGCATCTTTATCGATTTTAATGTACAATAAACTTACTGTAATATTATATCGCAAATGATAAGTAAAAAACATACACATTTATGTTTATTTTTTTGCAATATTTTGTTATAATATGTTATACTACTATACAATCGAATATTTTTTAAGATAGAGGTGCATCTTCTATAAGTATTTGCAGGAACGATTTCAGGATTGGTTGAACTGCAATGAAAGGAGAAGATGCCGAAGTTTTCGATACCCTGAAGTATCGAATGCTGGTTGCCTGGTGAAAAACCTTGCAATTGTCATCCAAAAGATGGAGCGCTATCTGAAACTGCCTTAGATATACATAATTTATGCATGTCTTGACAACGTTCAGCTAGTTTATATAAACTAGCTTTTTTATTAGAATTTTACACCTTACTCAAACGCATGCAGTTATATCTGCAAGAATTTTAATTGCATGATAATTATAAAAAACTTTTAGGAGGTTTTAATTAAATGAAAAAATACAATGTCGCCGTAGTTGGTGCAACAGGTATGGTGGGAAGAAAGGTTCTTGAAGTATTAGAAGAACGAAATTTCCCAGTTGATAAATTTTATCCATTGGCATCGGCTAGATCTAAAGGTGAACAGCTGACCTTTATGGGTCAAACCCACACAGTGCAGGAATTGACTGAAAAATCTTTTGAGCAAGATATCGATATCGCAATATTCTCAGCCGGTGGTGGAACAAGCGAGAAATTTTCTCCAATAGCAGCTAAAAACAACGTAGTCGTCGTAGATAACTCTTCAGCATTCAGAATGAACCCAGATGTTCCATTAGTAGTGCCGGAGGTTAATCCTGAGGATTTAAATTGGCATAAGAACATAATCGCAAATCCAAACTGCTCTACAATCCAGGCCGTAGTGGCTTTAAAGCCTTTGCACGAAAAGTATGGCATAAAAAGAATAGTTTATTCAACTTACCAAGCTGTTTCAGGCTCAGGAATAAAAGGCTATGAAGATCTGGAAAACGGAGTCAAGGGAGGAGAAAACAAATTTTATCCTCATCAGATTGCATTCAACTGCCTTCCTCACATAGATGTATTCCTTGACAACGGGTATACAAAGGAAGAAGTTAAAATGATTGAAGAAACTAAAAAGATATTAGGTGATGATTCCCTTAAGATCACTGCAACTGCTGTAAGGGTTCCGGTTTTTTATGGACATAGCGAAAGCGTCAACCTTGAATTCAATAATTCGTACGAATTAGATGATGTTCGCAATATTCTGGCAAACTCTCCCGGAATCATCTTAGAAGACGATGTTTCAAACAACATCTATCCTTTGGCAAGAAACGCAGAGGGGAAAAACGAGGTCTTTGTAGGTCGAATCAGAAGAGACGATAGCGTAGAAAACGGCCTGAACTTATGGGTAGTGGCAGACAACATCAGAAAAGGAGCCGCTGCCAACGCAGTTCAGATTGCAGAGTTGCTGATTAAAAATAATTTGCTAAGAAGGTGATAATATGAGTATATTCAAAGGATCAGGAGTAGCAATCGTAACACCTTTTAAAGACAACGAAATTGATTATGACAGACTGGAGCAATTAATAGAATGGCATATAAAAGAAGGCACTGATGCTATCGTCATCTGCGGAACTACCGGTGAAACCCCTTGTCTTTCTGACGAGGAACAGCAGGATGAAATTAAATTTGCTGTAGATGTCGTAAAAGGAAGGGTGCCAGTTATTGCAGGTACCGGCAGCAACAGCACCTACCATGCAGTAGAGATGTCAAAATTTGCTGACAAAGCAGGTGCAGATGCAGTACTCGTCATGAACCCGTATTATAACAAAGGGACTCAAAAGGGTATCGTAAAACATTTTGAGGCTGTAGCTAAAAATGTGTCCTGCCCTGTAATTGTATATAATGTACCCAGCAGAACAGGAATGAATATCAACGTGGACACCATGGTTGAACTTTCGAAGATTGAAAATATTACTGCTGTAAAGGAAGCAAGCGGCGATATAGTTCAAGTTGCCGAGATAGCTAGACTTTGCGGCAGCGATTTTGCAATTTATTCCGGAAACGACAACCAGGTCGTGCCGATTCTTTCTCTTGGTGGTCTTGGGGTCATCAGCGTAAGTGCAAACATAGTCCCTAAAGACATGCATGATTTAGTTGCAAAATATCTCTCCGGAGACGTAAAAGGAAGTTTGGATCTGCAGCTTAAGATGAACGGTCTAAATGAAGCATTGTTTATCGAAGCCAACCCCATTCCTATAAAAGCAGCACTCAAGCTTATGGGAATGGATACCGGAGAAATGAGATTGCCTTTGACCGATATGGAAGAAGGTAATCTAAACATCCTTAAAGCAGAAATGAAAGCTTACGGAATACTTTAAAATGGAGGAAAATAAATGAAAATTCTACTCAGCGGATGCAACGGCGGCATGGGAAAAACAATACAGTCCCTTGTATCTGAAAGAGATGACATGGAAATTGTAGCAGGATTTGATTCTACAAAATCTTCCGGGAGCCCCTTTACGGTTTACACTGAATTAAATGACGTCAAGGAAAACATCGATGCAATCATCGATTTTTCACATTTCAGCGCATTTGACGCAATAGTCGATTTTGCGGAAGATAAAAAAATACCTTTAGTCATGGCGACTACCGGCCTAAGCCAAGAAAACGAAGACAGACTTATAGAATCAGCCAAATTGATTCCTGTCTTCAGGACTGCAAACATGTCGATTGGAGTCAATGTACTCCTTGGTTTGGTGTCACAAGCTGAAAAGATGCTTAAAGATTTTGACATTGAAATAATTGAAAAGCACCACAATAAAAAGGTTGATGCTCCAAGTGGAACAGCGCTCATGCTGGCAAATGCGATAAATGAAAATGCAGAAAAAAAATACGTATTCACATACGGCCGAGAGGGCACTTCTGCTAAGCGGCAACAGCATGAACTTGGCATACACGCTGTAAGAGGCGGCACAATCGCCGGCGAGCATACAGTATTATATGCAGGAGACGATGAAAATATCGAAATTAAGCACACGGCTACTTCCAAGAAAGTTTTTGCAAAAGGAGCCATTGAAGCTGCAAGATTTATCGCAGCTCAAAAAAACGGAATGTATGATATGAAAAAGATGTTAGGTTTATAATTGAAGGGAGAAATTAAAATGACAACAAATGAAGAATTAAAAAAACAATTTGATCTTACCAATCCATATGAGATTGCAAAGTACATAAAGGCAGTACAAAAACAAACACCGGTAAAGGCGTATATCAACGGAGATTTTACGCAGACGGATCTTGAAGGTATGGAGTACTACGGTCTTCCGACTTCATTTACCTTATTCGGAGAAAGTGATGAAGTCTTGCCTTTTATTGAAAAAAACCAAGATAAAATCAAATCTTGCAGAGTTGAAAACGACAGAAGAAATTCTGCTGTTCCCATGCTTGATATGACTCAAGTCGACGCACGAATCGAGCCTGGCGTTTATATAAGAGAGGGCGCACATATCGGAAAAAATTGCGTTTTGATGATGGGTGCGGTAATCAATATCGGAGCAAATATCGGTGACGGAACGATGATAGACATGAATGCAGTTGTAGGTGCAAGAGGACAACTTGGTAAAAACGTTCATCTTGGTGCAGGCGCTGTAGTAGCAGGCGTACTTGAGCCACCAAGCAAGACTCCCGTAATAGTAGAAGATGATGTTGTTATTGGAGCTAATGCAGTAATTCTTGAAGGCGTTAAAGTAGGAAAAGGTTCTGTTGTAGCTGCAGGCGCCATCGTTACCAAAGACGTTCCTGCCGGCACTGTAGTCGCCGGATCTCCTGCCAAAGTCATAAAAGACATTGACGACAAAACTAAGAGCAAAACAGAATTGCTGGATGATTTAAGAGGATAACATAAAAGGAGCCCAAATGAATATAGTAGTTCAAAAATATGGCGGTACGTCCGTCGGTAATATAGAGAGAATTCAAAACGTAGCAAGAAGAATAATCAAAAAGAAAGAACAAAACCACAAAGTCGTAGTAGTCGTATCTGCGATGGGAGATAACACTGACAAGCTTTTAGATATGGCATATCAGATTTCAGAAAATCCACCTAAGCGAGAAATTGACATGCTTATTTCCACTGGCGAGCAGGTATCTATCGCTTTATTGTCAATGGCTCTCAACAGCATGGGACATCAAGCCATATCATTGACAGGGTCTCAAGTCGGGATAAAGACTACCGGCCACCATACAAAATCAAAAATTGCAGATATAGATGACAGCATCATAAAAAAGCATTTAAAAGAAGATAAAATAGTCATAGTTGCAGGATTTCAAGGTGCCAACGAAGAAGATGATATAACCACTTTAGGACGTGGCGGCTCGGATACATCAGCTGTTGCTATAGCCAGCAAGTTGCAGTGTCCTTGCGAAATATATACCGATGTAGACGGAATATATTCACTGGATCCAAGGGTTTATCCCAATGCAAAAAAACTAGATGTGATCAGTTATGAAGAGATGCTTGAAATGGCCAGTTTAGGTGCAGGCGTAATGCATACTCGGGCTATCGAATTGGGCCAAAAATATCATATACCGATTATAGTTGCATCAAGCATGGAGGAAAAACCAGGTACAGTTATCAAGGAGAGTGAAGAGAATATGGAAAGCGCGGTTATAACGGGCTTGGCAATTGACAATAACGATGTAATGATTACACTTAACCATGTCCCATACAGTATTCAGACAACAGCGGACATTTTTGATTCGCTGGCTAAAAAAGATATAAATATCGACATGATCAGCCAGACTTCCCCACAAGACAACGCAGTAAACATTTCATTTACGACGCCGAAAAGCGAGCTAAATGATGCTAAGGACATACTGGCTTTTCTGTCTAAGAAACATCCACAGATATCATATGAGATAAACGAAGACATATCCAAGCTATCTGTCGTAGGAATAGGCATGAGAAGCCACAGCGGAGTTGCTGCTCAGATATTTGTGCTTCTTGCCAAAGCAGGAATAGAAGTGCAGATGGTTACTACTTCTGAAATAAAAATCAGCTACGCAATAGATCCTGGCGATCAACAAAAGGCTGTCAATTTGATTGCTGAAGCCTTTGAACTATAACAATCAAAAAGATCCGGAACATATATATATTGTTCCGGATCTTTTTCTTTATTGGAATTCAACTATCATTTCTTGGGCAGATGCTCATGCAAATTCCACAAACCACCCCTCTGCCGATGTCTTTGTAGGCTTCTTTCATATAACTGCTGCAAGCTCTTGCATCATAAAGCAAGTTTCTTTCCATCCCTGCTTTCCATTCTTTTCCCTCTATTGCCATTGCAGGGCAACTTTGTACGCAAAGCCTGCAACTTCCGCACTTTCCTTTTCTGACCGGAACTTGTGGCGTTAATTCCATGTCGGTAAAAACCGTTCCTAATCGCACAGCCGGTCCAAGCTTTTCATCTATGAACATTCCGCTTTTTCCTATCCAGCCCAGCCCTGACAGTGTCGCGGCTGTCCTATGTTGAAAGACACCCTTTATTTCATTGCCTTCGCTTACAGTTTGAGATGCAGGTATCGGCACAGCCTTATGCCCCATATTCTGCAGATAAATAGTCAGCTTGAGGGCTACTTCATTAATATGGTTATTGACACTCCTATAATGAGAAAAATAAGTCTTTGTCGGACCATTTTTTATGTCTCTAACTATCGGCTCAGATAATTTTATTGAAAAGGATATGCCAAAACCAAGCCCTTTCCAATTATCTGGGATTACTTTCCCAGCGTCAAAAAAACCATACCGGGAAACCCCTAAAGAATTTATGTAACTAATCAAATCATCTGTCATTAAATTTGCTCCTTATAGTATTTAGCACTTATATGAACCTTCTTTTTCTGTTATAATATATACAGAAAGTAGGTGTACCAATTGTATTTTGACTCTGAAAATATACTTGAGAATAAACTAATTATATTATATGCATTGGATCAATTCAAGGTTCCTGTAAACAAGGAACAAATTAGTCAGATAGTATTAGAAAACGTTCAAATAAGTTACTTTGATATACAGTTCTTAATAAATAGCCTCTTGGATGATGACTTCCTATATAAGATGAACGATAACAAAATAGACTATTTTTCTATATCCGAAAAAGGCCGTGAAACTCTTTCTCTATTTTCCGATAGGATACCTACATACATTAAAGAGATTTTAGATATATTTATAAGACAAAACAAAGACAAAGTACTCAGACAGGTAAAGAATCTTGCTTCATACAAATTATCAGGGGATGGTGAATTTGAAGTTACTCTAAACCTTATGGAAAACGATGTCTCTCTAATTTCTATTTCTCTTAATGTGCCAAGCAAGACTCAAGCCAAATACATATGTTCCAATTGGCAATCTAAAGGCCAAAATATCTATACAGACATAATAAACACTCTCATAAAAGAATAAAAAACAGCTTAAGCTGTTTTTTAATTTCCCCTTATTAATTTCCTGATAGCTTTGATTATTTCCACTGCAATCAACGGCATTATTGAAAATCCGATAATTATCAACCATTGTGTTCCATTTAAACTTACAACATCAAATATTTCTTGTATAAATGGTACGCTTAAAACAATAACTTGCAATGCGACAATGAACAAACCTGCAAATATCAAATATTTATTCCCAAAAGGTGAAACGGCAAATACGGAATGCTTTCCGGCTTTTACATTAAACGAATGAGATATCTGGGCCAGTCCCAGCACGCCAAAGGCAATGGTCCTTGCAGCTTCCACTCCGTAATTGTCAAACCCTATCTTAAATGCTCCAAGAGTAACAGCTCCAATTATAAATCCCTGATAAATTATCCGAAAGCCATAACCGTCTGAAAAAACGCTCTCAGTAGATGGTCTAGGTTTTTTATTCATAATATTCTTATCCTTGGGATCCAGTCCAAGGGCTAATGCCGGCAAGCTATCAGTAATGAGGTTTACCCACAGTATATGTACCGGCAAAAGAGGCTGAGCCCAGTTTAAAAGTATGGCGGTAAACAAAGCAATTATTTCACCTATGTTACAGGAGAGAAGAAAGTGCACTGCTTTTCTAATATTAGCGTAGATGACCCTTCCCTCTTCAACAGCGCTTACAATCGTTGCAAAGTTATCATCAGTCATGATCATTTCAGAAGCTTCCTTTGCTACATCGGTGCCTGTAATCCCCATTGCACAGCCTATGTCTGCTTTTTTCAGCGCCGGAGCATCATTTACCCCATCGCCGGTCATAGCTACCACATGACCTTTTTTTTGCCAAGCCTCCACAATTCTCACCTTATGCTCGGGAGACACCCTGGCATAAACGCTATATGTTTCAATGTTTTCACTTAGCTCATCTTCTGTGAGCATATCCAATTCGCTGCCTGATAATGCCTGTTTTTTATCGTCTATTATTCCGAGATCTTTTGCGATTGCCATAGCCGTTATTTTGTGATCTCCTGTAATCATCACCGGTCTTATTCCAGCAGTTTTACATTTATTGATGGCAATTTTCGCTTCCTCCCGTGGTGGATCAATCATTCCCATGAGCCCAACGAAAATCATTTCATTCTCTAACAGATCAGAACTTAATTCTTCATCCACCTTTTTAATTTCCTTAAAGGCAAATCCCAACACCCTGTAAGCTTTTTCAGAAAGCATCCTGTTTGCATCAATTATGCCTTTCTTTGATTCTTCATCAAGCTCAACTACCTTTCCTTTGATATAAGCTCTATTGCACCTTTCCAGCATTACATCGGGAGCGCCTTTGGTAAATGATAAATAGTCTTCTCCCTTTTCATGAATTGTGCTCATAAGCTTTCTATCCGAATCAAATGGAATTTCATCTATTCTTGGAAGTCTTTTTGATTCCTCATTTTTTACAAGGCCAAATCTATATGCAAAATGTACTAACGCAGTCTCTGTGGGATCTCCAATTTCCTTGGTATCGTCTTTTGTCTCCTTAATTTCTCCGTCATTGCAAAGAAGGGCAATCTCCAATAGCCTTTTTAAAGAATCACTTTGAGCTTCAAAGTCTATGTCGCTTTCATCACTTATCTTGAGGTCGCAATAAATTGCCCTGACCGTCATTTTATTTTGAGTCAAAGTGCCTGTCTTATCAGAACATATGACAGAAGCCGAACCCAGGGTTTCAACTGCAGGAAGCTTCCTGATTATTGCATGCCTCTTAATTAAGCGCTGCACGCCAAGTGCCAAAACCACTGTAACAATCGCTGGCAGTCCTTCAGGTATTGCTGCAACTGCAAGGCTCACAGCAGTCATAAACATCTCCAGAGCATCCCTGCCTTGAAAAATACCTATAGCAAACATCAATGTACAAATTCCTAAAGCCATTATCGCAAGAATTTTACCTATCTCATCCAACTTCTTTTGTAGCGGCGTCATCGGAGATACATTCTCTTGTATCATTTCTGCTATTTTTCCTATCTGAGTGCTCATGCCTGTTGCAGTGACTACCATCTTTCCTCTTCCATAAACAACTACGCTCGACATAAATGCTAAATTCTTTTGATCTCCAAGGGGCACTGAAGATTCTTTAATTACACCTGAATTCTTTTCTACCGGAATGGATTCACCTGTTAGAGCAGCCTCTTCAATCTTCAACGTCGATACTTCTACAAGTCTTCCATCTGCCGGCACGTTATCGCCAGCTTCCAATACGATTAAGTCTCCGGGAACCAGTTCTTTAGCCGGTATCTTGACCAATGAACCTCCTCTTATCGCCTTGGCTTCAGGACTTGCTAATTTTTTTAATGCCTGCAATGATTCTTCTGCCTTATTTTCTTGAACAACGCCTAACACAGCATTTAATATTACAATAGATACTATTAAAATAGCATCTTTTATTTCTCCTACCGCTCCTGATACTATAGCCGCTGACAGCAACACCAATATCAAAAAATTCTTGAACTGATCTACAATCATTTGAAACATGGTTTTAGATCCTTTTTCTACCAATTCATTATATCCGATCTCTTTTTGTATATCAGATGCTTTTTCGTCAGTTAGGCCTATATTTAAATCTGTTTTAAATTGTTCGCTTATTTCTTCGACGGTCTTGTTGTATAGATTATACATTTTCATCTACCTTTCAGAAATCAACATGAAAGCCATGCACATGCTCTATTTTTCGTACTTCATAATCATTTCTAGGACATTTTCGTACATTTTTTGATATTTTTCCTGTTTTGCTTTTTCCTCTTCTACGACCTTGGCCGGAGCTTTTTTTGTGAAGCCTTCATTTGACAACTTTTTTACGACCCTGTCTATTTCTTTTTCTAGGTTTATTTTTTCTTTATTTAATCTTTCCAACTCTTTTTTCTTATCGACAAGTTCATCTAGGGGTATAAGGATTTCCGCACCGTGGATCAATGCAACAGCAGTATTTTCCAGCCCATGATCCTTACCTACTATATTTATACCTGATCCATTGGAGAGATTTACGATGCACGAATCGTTTCTTTGTATTATCTGCTTTATATTATCATCAAAAGGCACGGCATAAATACTGACCTTCTTTGAAGGCGGAACGTTCAGTTCTGCTTTTATGTTTCTAACGGCTCTGATTGAGTCCATCACAAATCCAATTTCAGCTTCTTCCTGGCTATAATCATTTTCTTCTTTCCATTGTGGCCACTTCGAGACCATGATAGTCTCTTCATCTTCTTGAATCGCCAAAAACAGCTCTTCCGTTATAAATGGCATGAATGGATGCAATAGCTTTAGCGAAGTCTCCAAAACATGTTTAAGCGTAGATTGTGCAGCTTTCTTAGATCCGTCATCATTATATAGCCTTCCTTTGACAAGTTCTATATACCAGTCGCAGTACTCATTCCATAAGAAATCGTATAATTTCTGAGCAGCTATGCCAAGCTCGTATTTCTCCATATTTTCATTTACTTCTTTTGTTATCTGATTCAGCCTGCTTATTATCCACTTATCCATAGACAGCAAATCATCTTTTACGTTATCAATTATTTGTATATTGTCATCTTCAGTGTTCATGATTACAAATTTGGCAGCATTCCATATTTTGTTTGCAAAATTCCTGTTAGCTATGACTTTCTCTTCATGCCATCTTATGTCGTTACCTGCCGCATTCCCTGTGACTATTGTAAATCTTAAGGGGTCTGCTCCATATTGATCTATTACCTCAAGGGGATCGACGCCATTTCCAAGAGATTTGCTCATTTTTCTTCCCTGTGCATCCCTTATCAATCCATGTATGTATACATCGGTAAAAGGCGTCTCGCCCATTTGTTCTATACCGGAGAAAATCATCCTCGCAACCCAAAAGAAAATTATGTCAAATCCAGTTACCAACAAATCGTTTGGATAGAACTTTTTTAGATCTTGTGTATCTTCCGGCCACCCCAGAGTTGAAAAGGGCCACAGAGCCGAACTGAACCAAGTGTCCAACACATCTTCATCTTGTTTGATATTGGTTGACTTGCATTTAGTACAAGAGCTGACTTCTTTTCTTGATACCATTATTTCGTTGCAGTCATCACAATAGTATGCAGGAATTCTGTGCCCCCACCATAGTTGTCTTGAAATACACCAATCTTTTATGTTTTCCATCCAGTTAAAGTAAATTTTGCTGAATCTCTCTGGAACAAATCTGGTCTTGCCTTCTTTTACCGCTTCAATTGCAGGTTTTGCCAAGGGCTCCATATCCACAAACCACTGTCTAGATATTATCGGCTCAACAACTGTATCACATCTATAACAAGCTCCTACATTATGTACATGCTCTTGAATTTTTTCTATAAGCCCTTGTTCCTTAAGATCTTCCAGTATCTTCTTACGAGCTTCATACCTATCAAGTCCTTTATAGCGACCTGCATATTCATTCATTATACCCGAATCATCCAGCACCCTTATTTGATCCAAATTGTGTCTTAATCCTACTTCGAAGTCATTTGGATCATGGGCCGGAGTCATCTTTACCGCACCTGTTCCAAATTCCATATCCACATAATCATCTGCTATTATCGGTATTTTTCTGTCTGCGAGCGGCAAAATGACATATTTGCCAATAAGATCTTTGTATCTATCATCATTAGGATTTACTGCAACACCTGTATCTCCAAGCATTGTCTCTGGCCTTGTAGTCGCTACAGTCAAAAATTTGTCGCTGTCTTCAATAGGGTATCTTAAATGATACAGATTCCCGCTTTTTTCACTGTATTCAACTTCAGCATCGGATAAAGCTGTTTTGCAGTCAGGGCACCAGTTTATAATTCTATTGCCCCTGTATATAAGTCCTTTTTCATAAAGCCTTACAAAAGTTTCGACAACAGCCTCGCTGCACCCCTCATCCATAGTAAAGCGTTCTCTTTCCCAATCGCATGATGCACCTAATTTCTTAAATTGGTCGACGATCCTTTTTTTATATATTACCGCCCAGTCCCATGCTCTGTTCAAGAATTCTTCCCTGCCCAGTTCTTCCTTTGTTTTGCCTTCATCTTCTTTTATTTTTTCAACGACCTTTACTTCGGTAGCTATGCTGGCATGATCTGTTCCTGGAAGCCATAGAGCACTAAAGCCCTGCATTCTTTTCCATCTTATGATTATATCCTGCAGGGTTCCGTCAAAAGCATGTCCGAGATGAAGCTGGCCTGTGATGTTTGGAGGCGGCATAACTATTGTATAAGGTTTTCCATCTTTATTAACTTCTGGTTTAAAATATCCTTTCCTTTCCCAGTTTTCATAAATTTCATCTTCAAATTCAATAGGATTGTAAGATTTAGATAATTGCTTTTTGTTCATTTTTTCCTCCTGTTTAATTGATTTAATCAAAAAATCCCTTGCAATTATAGCAAGGGACGATATTTACCGCGGTTCCACCCTAATTGGTATTAAACCCAACTCAAATTTTAACGCATTTTGCGTCCCTGCCTACTACAATCAGCAAGGAGGTTCAGAAGCTACCTTCTAAAAGCCTTTGACGGAAAATCTTTCAGCCTGGAACTTTCCTCTCTATGACCGGTCTTTTATACTCCTCTTCATCATAACCTTTAAATATAAAATTAAAAATACATACTTATTTTACATGAAAATAAGCTTGTTGTAAATCATCAAATAAAGCATTGAGTCATTTGCTTCTTTTAATTTCAAAACTGAAACTTACTCCTCCATCCTTATTTTCAGCCTCATATTTTCCATCGTGAAGGCTTATGATATTTTTTGCAATAGAAAGCCCAAGACCTACACCTTTCTTTTCTTTTTGAATATTGCTTTTATAAAAGCTCTCCCATATGAATTTCAGATCTTCTTGCCTTATCTTTTCGCCATCATTATACACAGCTGTTTTTAATTTTTCATCATTAGCTTCAACAGATATTTCTATTTTCCCACCTTCCGAAACATGGTTGAATGCATTGTTAAGCAGATTATTGAGAACCTGTTCAAGCCTGAACTCATCCCCATCCACATAAAACTCATTAACTGAATCCATATTCAGTTTAAACTCGACTATCATATCTCTTTTACTGCTGACGTATTTTTCATATACCTGCCTAACAAGATCAGAGTAATTAAATCTTCTTTTATGTAGCTTATAGCTTCCGGATTCCAGTTGTGAAAGGTCGAGGAGATCCTGGGTCATCTTGCTTATTTTTTCGGCTTCCGATGAAATTACCTTATAGGCTTTTTCCATGTCGTGCTCTTTTACATATACCTTGTCTTCGATAGCTTCTATATAACCTTCTATCACTGCTAAAGGAGTCTGAAGCTCATGGGAAACCCTTGCTACAAACTCTCTTCTCATCTTGTCGAGATTTTTTTCTTTGTCCAGCTCTTCTTTCAGTTGCATTATGGTATTTTCCAGCTTTACCGTCAATTCATTTAAAGTCTGACCTAACTGTCCTGTTTCATCTTGTGAACTTACAGTGTATCTAGTCTTGAAATCTAATTTTTTCATTTTTTGAGCAACTTTATTGAGTTCAATCAAAGGTCTGGAAATTCCCCTTGAGAGTGGATAGATAACCGCTAATGACAAAACAAATATAGGGATCAATAAGTATATTACAAATCTTTTTAACGCATCGATAGCTCTTTGAAATGATTCGTATCCTGTCCTGACAACCAAATAACTTCCATCGCTTAATTCCTGGTTGAAAATAAGCCAATCTTGCTCTATGCTTGAATTCATTCTGTAAAACCTGCCTTGCCCCATCATCATGTTCATCATATTGCGCATGCTTCCTGACAATTCTTGACCATTGCTTGAATATAAGACCTGCCCTCTTTCGGATATTATTTGTAAGGTCATGCCTAGATTTTCAGCGTAATCACTTAAAATTTCATCCATGTCGCCACTACTTGCGTCATAATGATCTGATATATCGCCAGCGAATTTTTGTATGGTATTTTCTTGGCTTTTGTAATAAAAATCATCCAGAAAGAACTCTACCATTAAAACAATGAATCCGGCAATAATAAATATTAAAATAGACATGTAAATAAATATTCTATTAAAAATGCTTTTTTTCATCGATCATACCTCAAATTTATAGCCTAAGCCTCTAACCGTTTTAATATAGCCTTCGGCTTTGCCCATTTTTTTTCTAAGCCTCTTTATAGCCGTATCCACAACTCTGTCATCGCCTTCAAAATCCAATCCCCAAATCCTGTCAAGTAGTCTCTCACGACTTATGGGAATATGTTGATTCTTAACTAGATATAATAAAATCTCATATTCTCTCTGGGATAGTTCTATTATAGATTCCTTTACCATGACTTCCTTTTTCTCTTCATTTATTGCTAAATCTCCATAATCTTTTAAATTGTCATCTATGCTATTAGTTCTTTTAAGTATGGCTTTTGTCCTCATAACAAGCTCTTTCATGCTGAAAGGTTTTGTCAGATAGTCATCTGCGCCGGTTTCAAAGCCTCTTATCCTGTCTTCAAGCTCACGTTTAGCCGTTAGAAAGATTACCGGCACCTTGCTTTCCTGCCTAATATACTCAAGCACTTCATAGCCATCATAGCCCGGCATCATAATGTCCATAATTATTATATCTACCAAATTTTCTTCCCATTTTTCTATGGCTTCATCACCATCTTTTGCAGTTATGACAAAATAACCTTCTTTTTTTAAATAAGCTTCTATAAGATTTCTTATGTTTTCTTCATCTTCCACTACAAATATTTTTTTCATGATAGTCACCTTACAGTTCTTTTTTAATATATTATACCACTTATTTATGCAGGCATATACATTATAGACTGTCCATGTGTCAATGATGTGTCCTTTTTTGTTGATATCTTGGCAAATAATATTTATAATATAAATGGTAGCCGGGTGTCACGGTTTTCAATATGGGTATAGACATTATAAGGAGGTGCTTCCTATGGAAAAATTGTTAACATTGCTTGAAGAAAAGAAGTTTAAGGATCTCCGAGGATATCTTTCCACCCTTCACGCTCCAGATATTGCAGAAGCAATGCAGGAAGTAAATAATAAAGAAAGCCTTCTTATTTTCAGATTGTTGCCTAAAGATTTGGCAGTAGAAGTCTTTTCTCATATGGAGCCTTCATATCAAGCGGAATTTTCAGAGCTAATTAAAGAAAATGAGCTAAGAGAGCTGGTAAATGAACTCAATTTTGACGATAAGATTGACTATTTGGAAGAGATTCCTGCTAATTTAGTTAAAAAGATTTTGCAGAACACTCCCGAAAATGAACGCAGGCTAATTAATCAATTTTTAAATTACCCGGAGTACTCAGCCGGCAGCATAATGACAATAGAGTTTGTAGACTTAAAGAAACACATGACAGTAAGAGACGCTATCAACCGAATCCGAAAAATCGGAGTTGATAAAGAAACGATATATACTTGCTACGTAATAAATAATGAACGAACGCTAGAAGGGATTATTTCTCTTAAAGAATTGATTCTTTCTTCTGAAGATTCTAAAATAGAATCTATTATGAATCGAGATTATATAAGTGTCGAAACCCATACAAACCAAGAGGATGTAGCCGATAAGTTCTTGAAGTACGACCTTTTGGCAATGCCGGTAGTCGATTCAGAAAACCGACTTGTAGGAATTATAACCTTTGATGATGTCATGGATGTAATGGAAGAAGAAACCACCAAAGACTTCCACATAATGGCCGGTATGCAGATTTCTGAAGAAGGCTATATGGATTCTTCAGTAGCCGGACTTTTCAAAAAAAGGTTTCCATGGCTTGCAGTTTTAATGATTTCTGCTACTTTTACAAGCGCTATCATGGAACATTATGAAGCTATGATTGCGAGTATGGCAATACTAAGCGCTAACATCCCCATGCTCATGGGAACAAGCGGCAATGCCGGATCTCAAGCTTCGACATTGATGGTTCGCTCAATTGCAGTCGGAGATGTGGAATTTCGTGATTTGTTTAAAATCCTTTGGAAAGAGTTTCGGGTTAGCTTTTTGATAGGCATAAGCCTTGCCGTCTTGAATTTTATAAGGATGTATCTAATAGGCAGCTACAATTTTTTATTATCGCTAGTAGTAAGCCTTACACTAGTTGCAACCATAACTCTAGCAAAGCTAATTGGGAGCACATTGCCTATGTTTGCAAAAAAAATCGGCTTGGATCCAGCCATCATGGCCAATCCCATGATAAGCACTATCTTGGATGCATTGGTTCTTATAACTTATTTCACAATTAGCGCATACTTTTTCAACCTATAAAAACACTCGCCTAGACGAGTGTTTTCTTATTTGATTCATATGATGAATTTTCTTTTATAAGCAAGCTTCCTAAAGCTATTATTCTGTCAATCGATTGTTCTTTTGCAAGCTCTGACATGTTTTTAGCCATGCCGTCCAAGATATCCTTGTTATGGACAAGATAATCTACGACAGTCGTCAAATCCTTTATTTTATCTACTTTTATAGCCATCCCTGTCTCTACTAAAAAATCAGTGTTTTCCTCTTCCTGTCCGGGTATGTAATAAGGAATAATCATTGGTATGTTCTTTATTATGGATTCTGTTGTAGTCAACCCTCCGGGTTTGGTGATAATCACATCACCTCTATCCATAAGCTCCGGTATATTTTCGACAAAACCGTAGACTTCAACGCTTTTATCTACAGCCTCGTCCTCTATTATTTTATCAATCCTATTTTTTACCTTTAAATTTTTCCCGCAAACTACTATAATCTTAAGATTATGTTTTGACCTTATAAGGCTCAAGAAGGCTTTTTCCATTTGGGAGGTCCCCATTGATCCGGCCATTAGCAGCACAGTGAGATCGACACTGTAATCCTTGACTGCCAGAGTCGTGTGGTCAAGAAAAGACTTTCTTACCGGAATTCCATACGTATGAATCTTATCTTCTTTGACTCCCTTTTCAACCATTGTTTCCTTTGTGTACTCGCTGCCCACAACGTATGCATCCACTTGATCATGTATGTAGGCTCTGTGTATCATGTAATCTGTAACTATCGAGATTATCGGCACATCAAACTCTCCGTCTCCCTTCAATGTACCAAGCACATTTGTGACCAATGGATGGGTAGCAATTATAATATTCGGTTTATTTTCGTTTATTATCGCCATCATATTTTTTTCCATTACATCTGTTATCAGTGCTACTATATAATGGCTCAAAGTTTTATTATTTGCTGCTCTATACATCCTTCCGTAAGTTCTCGGGCTTATATTGATGATCTTTTCATAACCCCGTGATATTACCGTATCGAGCAATTGATTTGTTTCTTTAAAAGCATCACATATGATAGCTTCATAACTGCTTGCCTCAAAGTGCTCTTTCAATGAATTGGCAGCGATATTATGTCCTCCCCCTGTTGAAGCAGTAAAAATCAAAACTCTATTCATAAAATCAACCCCGTATTAATTTTTAACGTCCAGTATATTTTATACTATAGGAATTAAAATATCATTAGAAATTAAATATAATTTTAATTTTACCACATTCTCTTTGCCCCCGTGTCCAAATGCACAAAACTTTCGTAGCTTATGCCACACCCACCATGGGTGTTCGTTTCAACTACGACCTTTCCCAGGTCTCTGACCGAAATACCTTTGGCTTTTATATCCGCTGCTTTGCCTCTTAAGTGCAAAGAATCCCTTACTCCTCCCGACAGATTATTGTGTCTTGGGCATCTCAATCCTGAACTAATTACAATGGGCATGCCTATCTTGTTTCTTATTCTCTGAAGTACCGCAATAAGATCTTCGTCGATTTGCCGTGGAAATCCGTTGCAATATTTCCCGTTGCATTTGCATCTGAACTCTTTAGAGCTAAAATTAGGATATTTTAAAAACATTATTTCCCTACTTGTTTCTGCTCCTACTATCCCGTCAATCTTCAATCCGTAATCCTTTTGAAATTCGGTGACAGCCTTTTTTGTCTTAGGTCCGAATATGGAATCAATATCTTCTTCATCTTTTAGATATCCTTGACGTACCATCATATTTTGCAATTTCTTTACTTCAACGCCTCTATCCCCAATCTTTATCATTGATTTCCTCCTTCTTTTTCTTTTAGATAGGCGTTTGCAAAACGCCAC
>DMAW01000064.1 GCA_003446375.1 Eubacteriaceae bacterium
AGGTAAAAGACTATCCCTTTTGTTGTTTTATCAAGGTTTATAGACGACATGGATCTTAAATATTTTCTTATTTCCAGTTAAAACGCAAACATGTTATAATGATATGATAGGAGGGGTTAAAATGATTAATGACAATATGCATCTGAAAAATTTTACAGAAATATTGGTAGATGAAGCAATAAATAAGCTTTGGATAAATTACGATGGGAAATGTAAATGTGATAGATGCAGAATGGATATAAAGGCGATTGCATTAAATCATTTGCCACCTAAATATACAGTAACAGATAAAGGAGAAGTCTTTGCAAAGCTTAACTCTTTTAAAAATCAAATTTATGTAGATATAACGAAAGAGGTTGTAAGCGCTATGGAAACAGTAAAAAGAAAGCCTTCCCACGAGTAAACAAAGGGTGAATCATATGAACAGCTTAAAAAGAAAAGAAGAAATCTTAAAATTGTTGAAAAAAAGTGATGTGCCAATTTCAGGTACAGATATTGCAGAAAAATTCGGTGTTAGTCGTCAAATCATAGTTCAGGACATAGCACTTATAAGAGCAGAAGGAAATCAAATAATTGCTACTTCAAAGGGATATATGTACCCCAAATTCCAAAAGAATGCGATACATAAAACTGTTGCAGTAAAACATGGATCAGGCATGATGGCTGAAGAATTATATATAATGATAGATTACGGAGCGAAGATCTTAGACATAACCGTTGAACATCCTGTATATGGTGAAATCAAAGCCAATCTAATGTTATCTACAAAAGAAGATATTGATTTGTTTGTAGAAGAATTCAATAAATCGAAAGCAGAACCTTTGTCAGTTGTGACTAATGGAGTTCATTTGCATACAATAGAAGTACCGAGCAACAAAATATATGAACTTATAAAGACGGCACTCAAGGATAAAGGCTTCTTGTTAGAATACTGAGAAAGGAATGATACATATCAATAAAAGCAATAAAGTATTAACGATAATAATTTTGATATTAGGAATTATAGGAGGTGCATTCGCACTTTCTTCAAGATTTTACATTGATTATCTATGGTTTGCTGAAATGGGGTATACTCAAGTTTTCTTAAAGGAGATTGTAACAAAAACACAGATTTTCATCCCAATGTTCATAGCTTTGACAATTATCGTATATTTCTATTTTGAGTTTTTAAAAAAAGTCGCGCTACAAGGTAAAGTTATAACTATCATTAAAAAAAAGGTTGACATAATTCCATTAGGAGCTTCAACAGTACTTTCTTTCGTAATAACCTTTCTTGCTACAAATGCACTTTGGTATAAACTTCTTGAGTTTATTAATGCGGAACCATTTAATGTAAAAGACCCTATATTTGGGAAAGATATTTCTTTTTACGTATTCAAACTTCCTTTTTTAGATAGCTTGCATGCAGTTCTATCCAGTATCTTATTTTTAGTTTTTATTTCAACTATAATATTTACCGCAGGCTATTACTTATCTAAAAGTGCAGTACAGGTTGAAGTGGGGGAAGAGAAAAGACCTGATCTTAAAAAGTTCTTTATTCAGCTAGGAAAGATAATGACAAAGCAGATAGGAGTCTTCATCGGTCTATTTTTTTTATTAGCTGCATTTGGGTACTACTTGCAATCATTAGAGCTATTATATTCTCCATCGGGGATTTCATTTGGAGCAGGATATACAGATTCGGTTATAAGATTAAGGTTATATCAAGTCTTGATGTACATGTCAATTGGTGCATCGGTGATATCTATAGTTGCAGGGTTTAGAAGAAAACTTAAGCTGTTTTTTATTGCCCCAACATTGATAATTGTTGTATCTTTTTTAGGTGGAGTAGTTGGACTTATCGTAGAAAATTACGTCGTAGTCCCAAATCAGTTTGGAAAAGAAGAACAATATTTAAAAAGACATATTGAATACACGAGAAAAGCTTATGGGATTGAAAATGTTAGGGTTCAGGAGTTTTCTGCACAGCAAGACATAACGATAGAAGACATTGAGGAGAATGATCTGACAATAAAAAATATTCCAATAAATGATTATAGGCCGACCCTTGATATGTACAATTCAATCCAAGGGTTCAGGATTTATTATGAGTTCAACGATGTAGATATAGATAGATACATAATTGACGGTGAATATACTCAAGTCTTTATATCTGCCAGGGAAATGAATAATGATAAACTTGAGGAAAACGCAAAAACATGGATAAACCAGCATCTTAAATATACTCATGGTTTCGGGATAGCGGTTTCGCCGGTTAATAAAGTAAATGAAGTAGGACAGCCGGATTTAACTGTAAAGGACATACCTCCTCGATCCACTTCACCGGAAATTCAAGTAGATGAACCTAGAATTTATTTTGGAGAAAGCACTAACACTTATGCGATAACAAATGCTAAAACGGCAGAGTTTGATTATCCGGAAGGCAGTGATAATCAAGAAAATTTTTATGAAGGAACTGCAGGAATCAGCTTAAATCTCTTAAACCGCCTAGCATTTGCTATACAAGAAAGTGATTTGAAGATACTTTTATCTTCTGAAATTACTTCAGAGAGCAAAATTTTGATAAAAAGAAATATCGCGGAAAGAATAAGTGAGATAGCACCATTTTTAAGTTATGATGAAGACCCATATATAGTTGCTTCTGAAGGCAAGCTCTACTGGATAATGGATGCATTTACAGTGAGCAATAGATATCCTTATGCACAGCCATTTGATCAAGGAAATACATTTAATTATATAAGAAATTCAATTAAAGTTGTTGTAGATGCGTACAATGGAGAGGTAGTTTTTTACCAAGTTGAAGAAGATGATCCTATTGCAAATGTATATAAGAAAATATATCCAGATATATTTAAGCCTATCGATGAAATGCCACAGGATTTAAGAAGTCATGTAAGATATTCTCAAGATATGTTCGACGTTCAGGCAGATATATACAGAACATATCATATGCAAAATACAAGAGTCTTTTATAACAAGGAAGACCAATGGGAACTTCCAAGGCAGATATACGGTTCTGAAAAGGAAGTAGAAAATATAGAGAGTACATATCTTATAATGAAACTTCCTGAAAGGGAAGCGGAATTCACATTGATGATACCTTATACTGCAAGGCAGAAGGACAATATGGTTGCTTGGATGGCTGCAATGAATGATGGTGACAGCTACGGTGACATCATGGTATATACATTCCCTAAGCAAAGTCTCGTTTACGGACCTATGCAAATAGAACAAAGAATCGATCAGGATACTATAATATCGCCGCAACTCACTCTTTTAGGGCAGCAGGGATCACAGGTAATTAGAGGGAATATGATGGCAATTCCGGTGGAAGAAGCCATCTTATATGTTGAACCGGTGTATATAAAGGCTCGTGACAGCGAGCGAAGCCTGCCTGAAGTCAAGAAGATAGTAGTTTCATATAAAAACAGAATAATCATGGCAGATAGCCTTCAAGAAGGATTGACTCAGATTTTTGGAGAATATGAAGATGATGATGAAAATGAAAATCCAGTAGAACAGGACTTGAGCAGTCTTATCATACAAGCGAATAGCTTATTTGAAGGTGCACAGCGGGCGCAGAGGGAAGGCAATTGGGCTGAATATGGAGAACTAATTAGTCAACTGGAAGAAGTTTTAAATCAGCTTAATGCTATACAGGAGTCCAACTCACAGTCTCAGGAGTAATAAGATGGAAAATGCTATTGAAGGGAGATATTTATGTTAGATATAAAAAGAATCAGGGACAACAAGGAAGAAGTAAACGAGCTTTTAAAAAGAAAAGGAGATTATGATATAACAGAACTTTTGGAGCTTGACGACAAGAGAAGAAAGATAATTACTGAGGTAGAAGAGAAAAAAGCAGAACAAAACCGAGTTTCAAAGCTCATACCACAATACAAAAAGGAAAAAAAAGATGTAACAGATATCTTGACTGAAATGAAAAAGCTTTCGGATGAGATAAAATCTATGGATGAAACGTTAAAAAGATTGGAAGAGACCATAAAAAGAATGCTACTGGAGCTTCCAAACACGCCAAATCCAAATGTTAAGATAGGTAGGGATGAGAGCGAAAATGAAGAAATAAAAAAATGGGGGACTCCAAGGGAATTTAGTTTTGAGGCGAAGCCTCATTGGGACATAGGCACTGAACTTAAATTATTGGACTTTGAAAGAGCTGCAAAAATAACTGGTGCGAGATTTAGCATGTTTACAGGAGTTGGAGCCAAGCTTGAAAGAGCTATAATAAATTTCATGCTGTCAGTACATACGGAAGGTGGAAAGTATACTGAAGTGTCGACACCTTTTATGGTCAACAGAGATTCGATGACAGGGACTGGCCAACTGCCAAAGTTTGAAGATGATGCTTTTAGAGTCATTGAAGATAGAGATCTGTTTTTAATTCCTACAGCTGAAGTGCCTGTAACAAATTTGCATAGAGATGAAATACTTGAAGAAACTCAGCTTCCAATTTATTATACAGCGTATTCACCATGTTTTAGAAAAGAAGCAGGTTCGGCAGGTAGAGATACCAGAGGTCTTATCAGAAATCATCAGTTTGACAAAGTAGAGATAGTTAAGTTCTCGCATCCGGAGTCTTCTTACGAAGAACATGAAAAGCTCACGGCTGATGCAGAAAGCATATTACAGCTCCTTAAACTTCCTTATAGGATAGTGGAACTATGTACTGGTGATATGACATTCTCATCTGCGAAGACTTATGATATTGAAGTGTGGATGCCTAGCTACGGTAGATATGTGGAGATAAGCTCGTGCTCGAATTTTGAAGATTACCAGGCAAGACGTGCCAATATAAGGTTTAGAGATGGGCAAACCGGAAAGACCCGTTTTGTTCACACTTTAAACGGCTCAGGATTAGCTGTAGGAAGAACCTTTGCGGCAATTCTTGAAAATTACCAAAATGAAGATGGAAGTGTCACTATGCCGGAAGTACTCGTGAACTTCATGGGCGGCATGAAAGCAATTAAGTAATTAGAAGCCCCGCTTGAATAAGAATTCAGGCGGGACTAAAAAAATCATATAGAGATTAGTTATTTTTGAAAATCCTTATTGACAACGCATCGCTGCGTTGGTATAATAACAATTGTCTCATTCCGAGAGGTACCGAAGTGGTCATAACGGGGCGGTCTTGAAAACCGTTAGGGTGCAAGCCCACGTGGGTTCGAATCCCACCCTCTCGGCCATTTTTTTTATTTTCAAACAAAAGCTATAGCTATGGAGAAGTACTCAAGTGGCTAAAGAGGTGCCCCTGCTAAGGGTATAGGCCGGGTAACCGGTGCGAGGGTTCAAATCCCTCCTTCTCCGCCATACAAAACAAAGGAACCCACATTAGTGGGTTTATTTTTTTGCAATCATATTTTAGTGCTTTTATCTAGAGAGTAATGGTTGAAAATTCTTTCGAACTCAGCTTCGTTGTCCAAAAACGTCTTGGAAATATCCGGATTAAAATGACCTTCTGATTCTTGTGCAATTATTCTCATTGCCTTTGAGTGGGGATAAGCTTTCTTATAGATTCTTTCGGATCTTAAAGCATCATAGACATCTACTATGGCCATAATCTGCGCCGATAAAGGTATCTCATCGCCTATTAATCCGTGAGGATATCCTGCCCCATCCCATCTTTCGTGGTGATAAAGAACGATATTGATTCCCATATCAAAAAGAATATTATTTGGAAACTTATCTTGCAAATCAAATAATGCTTTGGCTCCCAAAGTTGTATGTGTTTTCATTATTTCAAATTCGGAACTAGTCAATCTTGCTGGCTTTAAAAGTATGCTGTCCGGAATGCAGACTTTACCTATGTCATGCAAAGGGCTTGCCTTATGTATGGTATTTATATAAGACTCATCTATGTATCTTTGAAATTTAGGGTGCGCTTGGAGTTTTTCAGCTAAATATCTGCAAGAATCGGCTACTCGCTCAATGTGAAGCCCTGTTTCGTCATCTCTAAATTCTGTAAGCTTAACCAAGGCATAGATGGTAGCCATATTTGATTGAATAAGGTCGGCATTTTGCTTTAAAGTTTTTTCGAAGTGTTTTTTAGAAAGATCGGAATGATATCCTATGACTAGCGACACGATTAAATAAATTAGGGAACGCAACATCCAGTTTGCAGGATCCTGGTTTATGTTAAGGGAAACATCCAGAGGCATTAGAGGGCCAATGAGAAGTGAACTGAACAATGCATGGAAAACTCCTTTGGTCTTGCCATTGGTAGAAGAACATACAGCAATCGAAATATACATGAAGTTAGCGTAAACTTTGGCTGTTCCTCCGGTTATATATACTAGTATTGCTATAAGAAGCGATAAAAAATATGAGGTGCGTAAGTAGTATTTCTTGTTTATTTTATGTAATCTTATTGCAGTGCGATTGATAAATTCCATAGTCGAGCACCTCTCTAAAAAGGATGTTTAGTCATTGCATCGATGGTATATATTGAGTCTTGAAACTATTTATTTTTAATAAGTTAAATTATATACAAAAAAATATCTTATTTCAAGTGTTAGGCACGGAAAGATTAAGATTGCTTATTACCTAGATTCTACGTCAGTACT
>DMAW01000012.1 GCA_003446375.1 Eubacteriaceae bacterium
TCTTGAATGGTGATCTTTTTTGTGAACTTTAAAGTGCTCTGTAAGCTCGTTGATCCTTTGTGTCAAAAGTGCGATTTGGACCTCAGTCGAGCCTGTATCTGCTTCGCTTTTTTTGAACTTTTCAATAATTTCTGCTTTTGTTTGTTTTTCTAAACCCATTTTATTACCTCCTAAATTTAAATCCCCATCATCACAGTCAGCTGTCGGAGAATCAGCAAACCGAGACGAAGGTTCTTTTTAACATAACGATTATACCAATATCGCGAACAAATTGCAAATTATTTTGCATTCTTGATAAGGTATTCTCCGGTCTTTTCATCTGTTACCAGTATACTTACTAATCCACTCTTTGCAACCAGCTTTGTTGCCGGTAGCTTAGAAGCTCCACCGGCTACCGCGATTTTCACAGGAATTCTTTTATAATGATCAGAGCTTATCCCGATAGTTCTTTTAAGTATTTCCAAATTCACTTCATTTCCGTCCCTGTCCAAGTATATGCTGGATACTATATCGCACTCTATCTTGGATTTTCTCAACTCTTGAATATCGCTTTCAGAAAAATATCCTGAAGAAAAGACAGAAGCATCTTGTGCAGACAAACAACCGAAGCTGTGTATGGCTACATCTAATTTTTTCAACTTGCTAAACACCGTTTCAATCTGTGGGTCTTTCATTAAGACGTTTTTAATCTCTTGAGTCCCTACAATAGAAGGAGCATGCAGCTGCAAGAAACTCCCTTTGTAAGCTTTTGCTAAAGCAGCGGCTACCTGACTTGCATGAAATTCTGAATCTGTATTACCGTATCCCCCCATAAGCGGAACAAATTCAGCATTGACAGAAGACTCCTTGTGCTTCACATAGTTTTTAAGGGCACGCATGGTAGCTCCCCATCCAACGCCTACCAAAGATCCATCCTTTACATATCTTTCCAGTACGTCGAGAGCTTTTTCTGAAAGAAGTCTTTGAAGGACCTCAACTTCATCATCATAAGGAACGATGTGCACTTCGCTTAATGGATAAATTCTTTTTATGTCATCCTCCATATCCATATAAGAATCAAGAGTATTTATTTTTATTTCGACTATTCCCTCTTCTTCACATTTAGCTAGGCTTCTCGATACCGCCATCCTCGAAATATTCATTATATCTGCTATCTTTTGCTGCGTCATTTTTTTTTCGTAATATAAACGTGCAATTTTTACTAAGTCTGATTTTTTCATTTTTTACTCCTTTTCAGTATATAATAGTATTATATTATCGTTATTAATAGAAAGTAAAGATTGACATCTTTCTTTTTTCTTTATATACTATGTTTATGTTCATTATAACATATAGTTGTTCATATGAACACAATTAATTTGAGGAGGGATCATATATGATCACTAAAGAAGAACTTGTACGTTACATCGATCATTCACTGTTAAAGCCAAATCTCACAAACGAGGATATCATCAGCGGTTGTCTCTATGCAAAAGACTTAAACTGCGTATCCGTTTGCGTAAACTCTAACAGGGTCAAAATGGCTTATGACATCTTAAAGGATACCCAGACAGCTGTCGGAACTGTAGTAGGTTTTCCATCAGGAGCCCACACGACCTTCATAAAAGCAATGGAAACTGAAGAGGCATACAAAAACGGCGCTACCGAAATAGATATGGTCATAGATATCGGAGCACTTCGTTCAGGGGATATCGACTATGTTAGAAATGATATAGCCGAAGTCGTAAAAGCTTCTCCGGCGATCGTTAAGGTTATCCTAGAGACGGCTTACCTAACAGATGAAGAAATAATCACATCCAGCAAGCTTTGCGAAGAAGCTGGCGCTCACTACGTAAAGACTTCTACTGGTTTTGCCCACGAAGGAGCTACTCTTAAAAATATTCTGCTTATGAAGAACGCTGTAAGCGATAAAATGAAGATAAAAGCGGCTGGCGGGATTTCAGATTTGAAATTCTCTTTGGAACTTATAGAAGCCGGTTGCACAAGACTGGGCACCAGCAAGACTTCTCAAATATTAGCCGAGCTTGACAAATAAAAAAGACAGGCGGTGATTGGTGCGTATACGCATCCAGTCACCGCCATTTTCATTAAATTCAATTCACTTTTTCCACCGGAATCTGAAGCTCAGTCAACCATTCTTCTTCACTGTCTTTGTTCCATATCCCATCTATATAACTTTCTCTAGGCGCTCCCAAAGCTTTATATCCATTGTTTTCAATCCATTTAAATATGTACGAATAAGCTTTAGACAGCTCTGAATATGGACCTTTATGCATCACAGATACTGCAGTAACGGCATTAATTTTTTTAAACTTTATATCGTCAAAATCTTCCCTAAAGCTTTCAACTGCTTCGCAAAACTCGACCTTGAAATTTTTTTCCTTATACTCTCTATCGAGATACTCAATATAGCAGTATTCAGGCACGCTGCATTTAAGATCAGGATATTGCCCTTTAACAGCTCTTCCTATTTCAGGTATCAAGTCAAAGTAGGCATCATAGCTCGGCACTGTTATATTCTTAGAATATACTATGCACTCCGGCAATTCTTTAATTGTAGCATTATAGCTCATAAAATAATCCTCCTCTTGATTTAGAATAAATTCTATCTTGGAGATTGCATCTTTCGCATTGACGATTGTCTGAATCAATTCAGATTTACGTTTTTTTAAAAACTCAGCTATTTCCTTTCCGGACAGCAACAGCTTTATCTCATCTATGCTAATCCCCAACTGTCTAAATGACTGAATGCGATGCAGCGTGATCAGCTGTTCTGTCCCATAATACCGATGACCTGTGAATTTGTCTATCTTCTCAGGCTTTAACAAACCCTCCTCATCATAATATCTAAGGGTTTTTATAGTGGTTTTTCCCATTTTTGAAAATTCGCCTATACGAAACATATATTAATCTCCTCCGACTTTATTCTACATCCTACCCTTACAGGAGATTCAAGGCCCAATTAATGAATTTATAAAAAATGATTCGCTTCACTCGCTGCATGTTCATTTTCTTTTGGAATGCAATCTCATCAATATAACACTAATTACATATATATCCTATTTTTATTATAACATAAGGAGTTCATATCAAAATATTTTCAGCATATATATTACGCTTTTTTCTACCATATTCAATTATAATCAAAATTGCACGGATTATTTACATAAACTATGTTAAAATGTATATAAGACGAACCTAATGCAAGGAGGCTAATAAAATGTACAAAAAAATTCTTGTACCTACAGATGCTTCAGATTTTTCAAAAAGAGCATTATTGGAAGCTATCGCAATAGCGCACATGACAGATGGAGAGATTCTTCTTTTAAACGTCACCCATTCTCCTGACTCTTACTGGGGATATACAGCTTCCTATGGATTGACAGTCAACCAAGAGGCATTGACTGAATTAGGGAATTTGGCGATAGAAATTTCTACAGCCGATATTACGACAGACGTCCCACTAAAACCTATAATCAAATTTGGCAATCCTTCTAACCAGATACTTGAAACTGCCGAGGAAGAGAAGGTTGATTTGATAGTAATGGGTAGCCATGGACATGGATTTGTAGCCGGAGCTCTTTTAGGAAGCGTAAGCCAAAGGGTACTGCATCAAGCTGATTGCCCGGTATTGATAGTTAAATGATATTAAGAACCCTGCATATCAATCTAAGATATGCAGGGTTCTTCTTTAAATGTCTGCTTTTAAGAACTCATCGAATTCTTTCTTTACATCTTCAGTTGGCTCTTGTGTCAAAATACTGACTGTGAATATAAAAACAAGAGAGACAATAAAAGCCGGTAGTATTTCGTACAGGTTTATATGCTCTTTTATTAAATTCCTCCAAATCAAGACGGTAATTCCTCCTGAAAGAATCCCGGCTAAGGCTCCTTGCCAATTCATGCGTTTCCAATACAAAGACACGAGTATCGCCGGCCCGAATGCAGCGCCAAATCCTGCCCAGGCGTATGCTACCAAATCAAATACCGAGCTTTCCGGATCCCTTGCAAGCATAATCGCAATGAACGCTACGGCTAAAACACTGATTCGACTGACCCACAAAAGCTGCTTGTCAGAAATCTTTGATTTAAAAATATTCTTGCAGATATCTTCTGATACCGCAGATGATGTTACTAAAAGCTGTGAGTCAGCTGTACTCATTATGGCAGAGAGTATAGCTGTCAATAGTATTCCGGCAATTATGGATTTTCCTGGTCCAGACAAAATATTTTGTACCAGATAAATAAAAATCCGCTCTCCATCTAACGAATTAAGGGTTTGTGCATCCACTGCCGTAGACATGTAGGCCTTTCCGATAACTCCTAAAAACGTGGACGCCGCCAAAGTGAATACAACCCATACCGTCGCTATTCTTCTTGCCGGCTTTATTTCGTTTGAGTGGCTGATCCCCATGAACCTGGCTAGTATATGTGGCTGACCGAAATATCCCAATCCCCATGCTGCAATTGATACTATTCCCAAAATGCTTAATGTGCCTGTTCCAAACCAATCCTCTGCTCCAAATCCACGTGGCAGCTCTGCCAACCTGGCCGCTATCTCGAATGTCTGCTCGGTGCCTCCCAATTGAACTACCGCTATTACCGGAAGCATTATTATTGCAAAAAACATTAACATCCCTTGGATCAGATCGGTCCAGCACACTGCAAGAAATCCACCGAGAAAAGTATATGATACTATAACTACTGCACCTACTATAAGCGCCAACGTGTAATCCAACCCAAATACAGCATTAAATAATTTAGCTCCTGCTGAAAATTGTGCAGCAGTATAAATAAGAAAAAAGATTACTATGAAAACTGCCGATATCAACTTTATCAAGTGGGTTTTGTCTTTAAACCTATTTTCCATATAAGTCGGAATAGTTATGGAATTACCTGCATATTCTGAATATTTCCTTAATCTCTTAGCCAAAATCAACCAGTTTAGATAAGTTCCTATAGCAAGTCCTACAGCCGTCCAAACCGCCTCAGCCATGCCGTTATTTCTAGTTAAAAGAAATGCCGTTCCCGGAAGGCCCATTAACAGCCATCCGCTCATATCAGATGCCTGAGCACTCATTGATGTGACCCAAACATTTAGGTTTCGACCTCCAAGAAAATAATCTGCTTGACTATTGCTGTTCTTAAAAAAATAAGCACCTATGCCAAGTAAAAATATCAAATAAAGCCCTAATACTATTCCATGAACTGTAACATCTTCCATGATGACTCTCCTGTTCTTTTTTATTTTTACGAATAAAAAAAATTAGAAATAAAAATATTTCTAATTAACCTTTATATAAATCAAGTTCTTCAATGCAAAATTAAAATATGGACTAGGAAAGTTCGCCTTTTGTAAAGCTACAACTTTGCTAAGCCACTTTGAATTTTGAATTAAAAAGATATGTGCAGAGCTTTAATGATGAAGCCTAATCCCAGACCTGCAAATCCCCCTATGCTTGCCCACATAAAATTTCCTGTCGCAAGCCCAGCCGCAGTACCTAATATGAATCCGCCTATCATCATCATTTCGTCACTTTCATCTTCTTGATCAATTTCACATTTTATGTCGTTATAAGTTCTATATTCATTTTCTTTTATTAGATAATCAATTGACACGTCAAATATATCACTGATCTTTATTAAATCTTCCGTTGATGGATAAGACTTTCCTTTTTCCCATCTGATTATATCCTCACAGGAAATTTCCAATATATCCGCAAGCTTCTTCTGCGATATATGTTTTTCCATTCTAAGATTTTCAATTCGTTCTGCAAAATTCATGTAAATCACCTCGTTTCTAATGCAATATTTTCATACAAATGGCTAAATTACATTATACTCCTCCCTTGGCTCTTTTAAAAGGGTTTTTTAAATTTTTTTGATATTTTTCTTCTATAATATAGCATATGCCCTGAAACACAAATGTTCTTTTTTAATCTTATGGTTTGTACTGCACTGATTATGGGAATACTATATTTAAGGAAAGCATCTGTCTTGCAATTATTAAAAACTACAAACTTGTCTGACATTCAATATGATTATTGCAGCATGCCCCATTGCAAGCAAAAATAAACAAGAGCACCGTCACTATTATGAACTGTACTCTTATAAAGTGAGGATGATAACCATGGTTAGCAATATAATGTTTTTTCGACATGGCAAAGCTCAAGACAAGGATTCTTCAAAACCTGATTCACAGCGCCATCTAACTCAATCAGGCATCGAAAAACTTAAAGCTGAAATGAGCGGCTTTGTTCTTTTATTGCCTAAATCTCAAAATATGCAAATATGGGCGAGCCCTCTGTCCCGAAGCCTTGAAACGGCGGAAATAATAAACAGTTATTTAAAAACGGAAATCATTGTCTTTGACTTTATCAGCACAGGTGATTACGACGAATTAATAAATCGCCTTCATTCATCTACTTGTAATACAGTAATAATCGTCGGGCATGAACCTTGGCTTGGCAACTGGACAAACAACATGACCAAATGCCCTTTGCCCTATAAGAAAGGATCATGTGCTCTAATCAAGCCTGACGCTTCATTTTCTAGATTTGATATAGCGTGGTTTGTTCAACCTGAAACATTATTAAATCTTAAATTGAACCAAAAGGGTGGTTTTCTATGATATTAGTCGGTATTATTAATGATTTGCTAACTGAATTAAAAGCAGATGCAATTCATCTTTTCGCCAATAAATATAATCCCGGCATAGTGCACGACTTCCGGGTAAAAATAAGACAGCTACGTTCTTTTTTTTACTTCATCAAGCCATTGTTGAATGAAAGCGACTACCACAATTGTCAATCTGAATTGAAAAGTCTCGGCTATCTATTTTCTGAAATTCGAGAGCTGGATGTAATGATAGAGTACTGGCAATCTTTAAGCATTGAAAAAAATTCTATGATACCCTATCCCAATGAATTATCTCAATATTTTGATCAAAAACTGATTGATACGAAAAATCATTTATATAAAAATACAGATGAATTTTACATCTTGCAAAAATTAGATTCTATTGATTCAAGTTACATAACACGTGATATCAATTTTAATAATAAAAAGGATCTCAATTCTTTTTGTGAAAAAAGAATTGAAAAAATTGCAAATAAATTATCTAAGGATTTAACGCACTTAGATAATAAGAATGATCGGAAAATACATAGAACCCGGATTACAGCCAAAAAACTTAGATATTCAATAAATTGCATTCAGCCTTATGTAAAAACTGATTTCCGGCGTTTAAAGAAAAACTCTAAAAAAACAACTGAACTACTCGGAATAATCTGTGATTGCAATAAAATAATAGAATTTTTAAACAAAAACAATAATCATAATTACAATTCTTCTATAAAATTAAATTATGAAAAAGGTTTTTTCGAAGGCTTACTCATTAAAAAAAAGAATCGCCATATAAAAAAACTGAACAAGATTTTAACTGATCTTCAACACTGACAGTCTTGCTAAATTATACAATATATTACTGGAGGGATACACCATGATTTATGCATTGGTTGATGTAGGATCTAATACTATGCGAATGAATGTTTACAAATGCGAGGAGCAGAATATAAAGCTCTTGTTTGGCACCAAAAATCCTGCTGGGCTAGCCGGATACGTTGATAACGGCGCAATGTCTAGAAAAGGTATCAAAAAAGCCATCAGCGTTTTGTCTGAATTCAAGGAAATAATCAATAATTTTGAAATTGACGAGTTCTTTGTTTTTGCAACCGCTTCCTTAAGAAATATAGATAACAGCAAGGAAACTGTTCAAGAAATTGAAAATATTACCGGTTTAAGCATTGACATAGTTTCCGGCGAAGATGAGGCGATACTTGATTTCATCGGTGCTACCAAAGTTGTCGATGTCAGCGATGGACTTATTGTAGATATTGGTGGCGGAAGCACAGAATTAGTTACTTTTGAAAATAGAAAAATAATCAATGCCTTAAGCATCCCTATTGGTTCGTTAAATATGTATAAAAAGTGCGTCAGTCAGCTTTTGCCAGATAAAAAAGAAAGGAAATTAATTAAAAAAACCATCAAAAATGAACTTGACGGCATAAATGAGATTATAACTAAACCATATAAGATCGTATGTGGTGTTGGCGGAACTGTAAGAGCTGCAAAAAAATTAAACAATTCAATTTATGACCTTCCGGACAGCAATAACGAAGTGGAAATAAAAAACATAAGAAAAATCTTGAAAATATTGTCCAATGATTGTCGAGATTCTCTTGATACGATTTTACAAGTCGTTCCGGACAGGATACACACCATTATTCCTGGGATGTTGATTTTACATGAAGTAGCAAAAGTATTTAAAAGCGACAAAATAATAGTAAGCAATTATGGCGTGCGTGAAGGTTATCTCTATGACAAAGTTTTAAAGGAGAAGGCTTTATATGACAAATCCTGATTTTAAATATGACACAAGCTATACCCAAAACCGTGAATTATCTTGGCTTAGGTTCAACCAGCGCGTCCTCGAGGAAGGGTGTGATCATATTGTTCCTTTGCTTGAGAGATTAAAATTCATATCAATATTCATAAGCAATCTTGACGAATTTTTTATGATTAGAGTAGGCAGCCTCTTTGACCTCTCACGAATTAAAAGAGAAACTTATGATAATAAAACCGGAGATACCCCAAAAGAGCAGCTGGATAAAGTCTTTTCTGCTGTTAAGCCTTTATATGAAGAAAAAGACAAAGCGTTTTTCCAACTGGAAGATCAGTTGCGGCAGCGAGGCATTTACAATCTCAATATCAATGAGTTAACAGGCGCGGAGCTTAAATTTACAGACAATTATTTTAAAAGAAATATCATGCCGCTGTTATCTCCTCAAATCATAGACTCTCACCACCCTTTTCCTCATTTGTGGAATAAAACTCTTTATATTGTAGCAAATGTTCAATATAAAGAAAGCTCTTCAAAAATAGGTATTCTAGGGGTTCCCAATGCAATTCCAAAATTGTTGTTTATGCCGGGCAATGGACTTCGTTATATATTGATGGAAAAATTGCTGCTGCAATATTATGATACAGTTTTCGATTTATACAATGTATCTAATAAATGCATAATCTCTGTTACAAGGAATGCAGACATAAGTCCCGAAGACGAAGCCTTTGATTTCGATGAAGATTTTAGAGATCACATGAAGCAGATACTTAAAAAAAGATCTCGCCTAGCACCGGTAAGGTTGGAGGTAGAAGGCTCTCTTGATAAAAAGATGGGCAAATATCTAACAGATAAGTTGAACATAAGAGAAAATCAAATTTTCATCAGTAGATCACCACTCATAATGGATTATGCTTTCTTGTTGGAAGATACTCTCTCCAATATAGAAAAACACGGCTTGATATACGCTCCTTTTGAGCCTCAATATCCTGCCAGCTTAAATAAGAGATTCAGCATAATTAATCAAATTAAAAAGAAAGACCTCTTGTTGTTTTATCCATATGAGGACATAGAGCCTTTGATAGTATTGCTAAAAGAAAGTTCTACATCAAAAACAGTCAAGTCCATTAAAATAACCCTGTACCGGCTTGCTTCAAGATCCAAAATAATCGATTACCTATGTGAAGCGGCAGAAAATAATAAAGACGTTACCGTGCTAATAGAGCTCAGAGCAAGGTTCGATGAACAAAACAACATAGAATGGGCAGAAAGGCTAGAAGATTCAGGCTGCAAGGTAATTTACGGATTCGAAGAATATAAAGTTCATTCAAAAATATGTCTTATTACCTGCATGGAAAAAGATAAAATCAGTTATATCACTCAAATAGGCACAGGCAATTACAATGAAAAGACTGCCAAATTATATACAGATCTATCATTGATTACTGCCGATCAGGAAATAGGAAAGGATGCAGTGAATTTTTTCAAAAACATGTCGATCGGAAATTTAGACGGAATTTATTTTAAACTTATGGTAGCTCCCTCTTCATTTAAAAATAGGCTTTTTGAGCTAATAGATGAAGAAATTGAAAAATCCCAAAGAGGCGCAAAAGGCCATCTGATTTTCAAAGCAAACTCTCTAACCGAAAGAGATTTAATCGACAAGTTGTCTGAAGCTTCTGTAGCAGGAGTGAAAATCGACTTGATCATCAGAGGTATTTGCTGCATCTTGCCTGGAATTAAAGGAAAGACAGAAAATATAACCGTCACGAGCATAGTGGGACGATTTTTGGAACACCCTCGGATATATTGCTTTGGAGATGGCAAAGATGCAAAAATATTCATTTCTTCTGCAGATTTAATGACTAGAAACATGACCCGCCGAGTTGAATTGTCATGTCCTATACTAGATGAAGACAACAAAGCCAGAATACTGCATATATTGGATATCATGCTTAAGGACAATCAAAAGGCCAGGATAATGAATACGGATGGAACCTACTTTAAAAAAACCTATGATGTCAAACACCCTTTGAACAGCCAAAGATATTTTATTAAAGAAACCATGCTCGCAAATATAAAGGCCAAGCAGGATAAGTCAAATAACCCAGTTAAATTAAGGTTATTGAAACTCGCATTTAATGGCATCTCTAAGTTAATTGATAAGCTATGATCATTAATAATGACCCGCTATTAAAGAAAATCATTTTAATAGCGGGTCATTATTAGTTTTTGATTTTTATTATATTTTTTTCAAGGCATCTTACGTATCTTCCAGCTGACAGCACATCTATTTTTTCTCCTGTCAGAAATACAACTGGAGATTTAAGAGATTTTCCTTTTTCAAGGATTTTTGCTTTATCTATTTTCACCAGCACATCTCCCTGCTTAATGCGATCTCCTTGAGAGATGCAAAGCTTAAAGCCTTCCCCTCCAAGCTCGACAGTATCCATTCCTATATGAATTAAATATTCCATATCACCACTTTTAATGCCTATTGCATGTCCTGTTGGAAATGTCATAATAATCTCTCCATCAGTTGGAGCTTTAACCTCGACACCTTTAAAATCTATGGCAAATCCATCCCCCATTGACTTTTTTGAAAAAACTTCGTCATCTATTCGGTCTAATCCAATCAATACACCCTCCATAGGTGAAAGAAATTCTTTTTTATAAAAAATTTTTTTAAACATACATCTCGTTTGAACCGCTAATCCAAACTTCCCCCTCAGTTTTTATTTAAGCCATTCCATTGGCATTATTTTGTGATATCAAACTCTCAAATTCATCTCTGACTTGTGGCACTGAAAGACCTACTATTACCTGAATAGCATTGCCATTTCGCACAACTCCATGAGCCCCCGATTCCTTGAAGCATGTATCTGGCATAAGCTTTGCTCCATCCTTTACCGATACTCTTAATCTTGTTGCACAATTCGTGACATCTACGATATTCCCCGCTCCCCCTAGCGCCTCTAAAAACATTTGAGCTTGAGATAGTGTTTTGTCGGCAACCACCGAGACCGAAGAAGATGAGTTTTTCGCTTTGTAGTCTGCCTTCGTGTATAGCTTTGTTTCATCCGTATCTCTTTCCCGTCCCGGAGTAGCTAAATCAAACTTTAATATGGCAAATCTGAAAGCAAAGAAATATATTGCAGTAAATATAAGCCCTATTATAATCTGTGTCAGATATGTTGTAGAATGATACCTAAAAAGCGGCATCCAGTTCTGAGCCATCCACTCTATCAATCCTCCACCAAAGTTGCCTACGACTCCAAATGTATATGAGACTGCTGCCAGCGTTGCAGCAAGCACAGAATGCAAGGCAAAGAGAGCAGGTGCAATAAATAAGAATGTAAATTCCAAGGGCTCTGTTATCCCGGCAATTACTGCTGTCAAAGTTGCAGGAATAAGAAGGCCAGCTACTATCTTTTTCTTTTCAGGCTTCGCTGTAGTATAAATTGCCAATGCGATTCCAGTACAACCAAATACTTTTGAAAGTCCGTGAAGAGCAAAACCCCCTGCCGGAAACATCTCCTTCAAACTCATTGCGGATGTTGCAAAGGTTGAAATATTCTGAGTCCATTCCGCATATATTCCGCTTTCAACCACAGCTGGACCAAATATAAATGGACCGTATATAAAATGGTGCAATCCTGTTGGTATCAGAATCCTTTCCAGGAATGTATATAGCCATACTCCAAAGACCCCTGTTGATTTCAAAAATCCCTGCATAGAAGCAATTCCCAATTGAATTTGCGGCCAAATAAAACTTATCATAAGAGCCGTAGGCAGCATTATCAAAAAACCGATTATGACTACAAACGAAGAGCCTTGAAATATCCCTAAAAAATCAGGTAGCTTAGTATCAAAAAACCTGTTATGAAGATAAACAGCAATCGCTGCTATAAATATAGCTCCAATCATTCCGGTATCTAGTGTTTTTATTCCGGCTATGAGCGCAAGTCCGCTGACACCTCCTACTTCCATAGAATAGTCTACATTAAAAGTCGGTCCCCACAATTGGAGCAATGCGCTTATGAAGTAGTTGAATGTTAAATATATTACAAGGGATTCAAGACAGGCTCGTGCTTGAGCCTTTTTAGCCAAAGCTATGGGAAGACCCACCACGAATAATAGCGGTAGCTGTCTGAAGACCGTCCAGCCCCCCTCCTCCACAACAAACCAAAATTTATACCACATTCCATCAGGATGGGCTATAGAGCCCATAATTTCTTGATTCTTAAACAATATTGTAAGTCCCACTGTAATGCCAGCAAAAGCAAATAGCAGAACTGGTACAAACATAGCTGCACCAAACCTTTGAATTTTTTGTTTCATACTAAACCACCCTATCTATAATTAGTGTTTGATTATAAATCTAATTCAATTCAGGCCAGTATTCTTTATTAGCTTCTATCAAATCATCCAATATATTTTTTGCGACAGTTGCACTCGGAACTGTTTTGGACAGCGTCAAGGCCTGCCATAATTTTTGATAGCTGCCTGTGATCCATGCATCAACTACCAGCTTCTCTACAGAAACCTGCTGCTCCATCAATCCTTTCTGAAATTGGGGGATCCTTCCGATGCTCAGTTTCTCATATCCGTCACTTCCCACCAAACAGGGTATCTCTACCATGCCTGTCGAATCAAAATTTTCAATTGCTCCTTCATTCTCGACGATCAGAAGCATTCTTTCTTTTGTATTGAATGTGATTGCTCTAGCTAAATCAACTATATAACTTGCATGTTCATCAGGATGAAAATTGCAATTTTCTGCAGTCCCTTTGTCTATGATATCCTGTGCTGCTTTAAAAACTGCTTTCTCTCGTCCATCAATGACTTCATTAGCCCTAGAATATTCTTTGTCTGAATGTTCGACCACGTAATCTTGAAATAAATAGTATTTCAAATATGTGTTTGGTAAAGTTTCAGGATCTAATTCATATACATCTTTTGCTTTATAAAAAGTGTCATTCCAACTGGCATCAACATGTTGATGATGACCCATGTCAAAAGTATATCCGTATTTTGCGACATGTTCCTTAATTTTTGGCATAAGATCATTTCCGTTTTTATCTCTGATGCTATTCCACCAACCAAAGTGATTAAGACCATAGTATCTTATGTCCATCTCTTTTCTTGAATTCAAACCCGCTATCCTAGCCATGAGCTCTTCTATGCCTACAGGCATGTCACATATATTCAGAACTTTCGAATCCGGCCTAAGTCTTCTAGTAGCCTCTGCAACTATTGCTGCAGGATTAGAATAGTTGAGCATCCATGCATTCGGAGAGTATTTTTCCATATAATCAATGATTTCGATTATCCCTCCTATAGATCTCATCCCATAAGCAATTCCACCTGGACCACAAGTCTCTTGTCCCACTACATTATACTTAAGAGGAATTTTTTCATCCAATTCGCGCATAGCATATTTTCCCACTCTGATATGCGCCATGACAAAATCGATGTCAGCAAAGGCCTCTTTTGGATCTGTCGTATAGCAAAATTTGATATCTGGTGCTCTTTCATTTAGAAGAATTTTACAAGCTTCCCCTATAATCTTCTGCCTATCACCATCATTGTCGTAAAATTTAATTTGGCTAATCGGAAATTTGTCGAGATTATCCAATAGCATTATTACTATTCCAGGTGTGAACGTGCTGCCTCCGCCTGCTATTGTAATCGAGCTTAATTTCATATAAAACATCCTTTCATTTTTAAGTATAATGTTTACCGGTTTAATAAGCGCGCTTGCTTTGTACTTATAGTAATTGTTTACATCCACAATTTCAATACATTTGGAACACCTTGTTCCTTTGATACCGCAAGGGACTTTATCACATTTTCCGTGATAAATCACAAAAGATCTCAAGCCCGAGGCTTGAGATCTTTTTCCAACCGTATTTGTTCTAATTTAAATTTTTCATATTTGACATACATTATCTCTATGACAAGATAGTAGATTATAAGGGATTCATAGGGTGGGATGCTGGCATCTTCTAAAAGATTGAATTGATAAGGTGTTATATATATTTTTTCTGTGCTCAAACTTGCCAGCGTATTATCTTTGAGCCTTGTTATCGAAATAAAGGGTACGCTTCTTAATTTTAATTCCCGAGCTATCTTTATCACTTGTTCGGATTCGCCATCCAATGAAACGATAATAAAAAGATCATCCTTGGAAAGACTATTTGACAGCAGATTAAATTCAGCATTTCCTTCGAGAATATAAATCAGTTCTCCTCCATTTACAAAAAGACGTTTAATTTCATTTACAACATTTTTTTGAACAAAACCTGACCCATAACCTATTATTCTATTCGAATTGTAAATCAATCTGTATACTGAATTAAAGTCTTTTTCCGCCATCTCTTCAGCGACTCTTTTATAGAGGCTTAACAAAGCTTTCACTTCATCAACTTTTTCTTCTTTATGGGTATTTGTTTCCATTTTTAAAATTGCTTTTAACTCGCTGTAGCCACCTAATGATATCTTTTTAGCAAAACGAAGAATTGTCGTTCTCGATACACAGCACTGATCTGCAATTTCATAGATAGACATTTTTTTACATTTTTCTTTGTTGTTATATATGAATTGCCAAATTTGAAGATCTGTTTGATTTAATAGATGCCTGTGCTCATTTATTAGTTCTTCTAACTTCATAAATAGTCACCGCTTCCCAAATGATTTTGCTTATACCTTATTATACTACATTCTGATATTGTACTGTAAAACAAAATTTAATTGCTGGAAATTAAAGGCAAATTCTTTTGTGAGAATCTGCCTTTAATCTATCATACTGCTTTTATTTTTTTTACCCAAAGAAGTTCAAAAGCACCCCTGCAGCAACCGCAGATCCGATTACTCCTGCCACGTTTGGACCCATAGCATGCATTAGAAGAAAATTTGATGGATCTTCTTCCTGACCCACCTTTTGAACAACCCTTGCAGCCATTGGAACTGCAGAAACTCCAGCTGCTCCAATCATCGGGTTTATCTCTCCTTTTGTGACTTTGCACATTACTTTTCCAAATATAGTTCCTCCGGCAGTGCCTATTGCAAATGCAATCAGCCCCAATGCTATTATCCCAAGGGTTCTTGGATCTAAAAGTGTTTGAGCATCTGCTTTTGCGCCGACTGTAAGACCCAATACTATCGTTATTCCATACATCAGAGCATTCTTAGCTACTTCAACCAAATTGGGAACAACACCTGATTCTTTTGCAAGATTTCCGAACATCAGCATTCCTACCAGTGGCGAAGCGCTGGGCACCAATAATATTACCACAATGGTCACGACTATGGGGAAAAGTATCTTTTCCAGTTTGGTCATGTGCCTTAACTGTTTCATCTTGATAAGTCTTTCTTCTTTTGTTGTAAGCAATCTAATAATCGGTGGTTGAATTACAGGCACTAACGCCATATACGAATATGCAGCCAGAGCGATTGGACCAAGCAGATGGTCTGCCAATTGGCTAGTCAAATAAATGGCCGTAGGTCCGTCTGCTCCTCCGATTATTCCAATTGATGCCGACTCCAAGGCAGTATATCCTAGAAACAATGCCCCAAGAAATGCGCTAAATATGCCAAGCTGCGCGGCTGCACCAAGAAGCATGCTCTTAGGGTTTGCTATAAGAGGACCAAAATCTGTTGATGCCCCAACACCTAAAAATATAAGCGGCGGGTAGATCCCATACTCTATTCCTTTGTACAGAATCTTTAAAAGACCACTTTCTTCCATCAGTCCATTAAGAGGAAGATTGACCAGCAACATTCCAAAGGCTATGGGTATAAGAAGGTATGGCTCATATTTTTTATAGATAGCCAAATATATAAATATCAAGGCTATGCCTATCATAATCAAATCTTGACCCCTAATCGCGGCGATTCCACTAGTATCTATAAATTCCTTTAAGATTTCAACCATCGATACACCTACTTTCCAGCAATCTCAAAGAGGAGCGTACCACTGTCTATTACTTGTCCTTCTTTAACATTAACTGCAGATATTCTTCCATCTACCGGAGATATAATTTCATTTTCAAGCTTCATGGCTTCTAGTATTAATAATATCTCTCCCTTTTTTACTATCTGCCCCGTAGATGCTTTTATTGAAAATACATTCCCCTGCATAGGTGCTTCTACTTTGACATCTCCTGATGAGTCTCGCTTGTCGCCTGATGCTTCAGGCTTTTTCTGGCTTGCAATCGTACCTTCTTTTGCTTCTTCTACTTCTACCAAATATTCTTTTCCGTTCACTTTTATCTTGTATGCTTTCATTTGTATACCTCCTCAACTTATGCGCTTCACAGATTTTATTGTTACATCGCCCTTATATTCTTCCTTTGCCATAATCGATGCCATGAGCATGGCTACCATTTCTTCTTCATTTGAGTCCGATGAATCTTCCGGCGAAATGCCAGTCGTTGCAACGCTTTTCTTGTCATTTTGTTCTTTTGGAAGATATTTAAATGCATAAATTATGAACTGAAGCAGTATAAGTATCAAAAATACGACCAGCATAGCAAATAAAGAAAGCCTCACTCCATCCATCATCTCAAAATTTTGGATATCCATGTTCCACCTACCTTTCTACATACATGGTAAACTCCATTATTTTATCCTCGCCCGCCTTCTCTTCTTTTGAGTCGATATCGAAATCACTCTCAATTACTGCAAACTGTGGAAACAGTATATACGATATTACCTCTTCTTCACTTGCCACTCTTCTTAGCTTATTGCTCATCTCTTTCTTTGCTTCGTCAAATACAGGCTTTAGATTGGCAATTGAATGAGGTTTGCTTTCAGGTTCATCTCCAAGTATCTTTTCTTTTACTTTATCATCTACCTGTGAAGGAAACTTCCCATACCCACCTCTTAAATATACTTTAATCTCATTAGGGACCATTTTGTACCTCTCGCCGCTTATAACATTCAGCACTGCTTGCGTTCCCACCATTTGAGATAAAGGCGTTACCAGCGGAGGATATCCCATGTCCTTTCTCACCCTTGGGATTTCCCTTAAAACTTCAGTTAGCTTATCAAACATCTTTTGATCCTGCAGCTGGCTCATGAGATTAGACAACATCCCTCCTGGAACTTCATAGTGAAGTATTTTTGGGTTTACCATAAGTGCCCTTGCTTCGTATTGGCCGCTGTCAATATATTTTTGTGCTAAGATGTCCGCCAAATCATATGCCTTATCCAATTCATCTTCGTTATATTGCACTGCTTTGCCAATATCCTGGGCAGTCTCAATTATAGTTTCCGTTGCGATGTGACTTGTGCCCCCTGAAAATGGTGAAATAGCTGTATCTATGATATCTGCTCCTGCTTCCATCGCTCTGAGCATGACTAAATTTGTCAGACCGGCTGTAGTATGGCTGTGCATGTTAATTGGAATATCCGTAATAGCCTTTAAAGCTTTCACCAGGTTGTATGCTGCATCAGGCAAAATTATTCCGGCCATGTCCTTTATGCATATGGAGTCTGCTCCCATAGCCACCATCTTCTTTGCCAGATCTACAAAATACTCTTGAGTATGCACAGGGCTTGTCGTGTAGCTGATTGCGCATTGGCAATGTCCACCGTACTCCTTTATGAATCTTACGGAATTTTCGATATTATCCAAGTCATTTAATGCATCAAAGACCCTTATTATATCTATCCCGTTTGATATTGCAAGCTTAATGAAGCGCTCAAGCGTATCATTGTCATAATGTCTGTATCCCACTAAGTTTTGGCCTCTTAAGAGCATGGATAGCTTCGTGTTTTTCGCAGCTTTTCTTATTTCTCTTAATATCTCCCAAGGGCTCTCTCCTAGAAATCGAAGAGCTGTATCAAATGTAGCTCCTCCCCATACTTCAAGCGCATTGTATCCTACCTTGTCAAGTGCCGTGACCAGCTTGATTATGTCTTCCTTTTCCATCCTCGTGGCCAATAGGCTCTGATTTCCGTCTCGGACAGTTAAGTCATTTAGTAACACTTTAGGCATCGTCTTTCCTCCTCAAATTCAAGTACCTTTACCTTTTGCATATATCCTGCTTAAGTTAGACCATCATAATAAATTGCCTTTTGTTGCCCCACATTTGATTTTTTATCTAATAAAACTCAAGGAACTAGAAACAGCTTATAATATCCGCTTTTCATAGTTCCTTTTAAATTTGTTACTATTATCATATAATCATAGATTCATAATCCTTTTTTTTCCAAAAACTTATTTGCAATTATCGCTATTGTAATTGTAGCTATGCCCAGTATATCTGTGGTAATCCCTGGATATAGCAATATTACAGATGAAATCCCCAATAATACTCGTGGTATCCTTAGCCATGACTTTATAAAGAAACCTTCTAAGGATGCTACTAAGCATAAAATACCAACTAGTGCAGATGTCACGTCAATCATTATGCTTGTTGTATCACCTTGAAGGATTACTGCTGGTGATATCAAAAACATAAAGGGTATAACATATCCTGTCAGTCCAAATCTAAATGCAGTCAAACCAGTTTTATTCGGATCAGAATTGGCTATTGCAGCTCCGGTATAAGCCGTAATAGCTACTGGTGGAGTTAATGCGCCTAGTGCTGAGAACATAAATATAAACAGGTGTGCCGGCAATGGCTGTGCACCTAATTGTATCAATGGAGGTGCTAATACTGTGGCCATTATTACATATACAGCGGTCGGTGGCATACCACATCCCAGTATTATTGCAATTACAGCAGTTATAATTGCAGCTAGATATAAGTTTCCAGCCGCAAGGTTTATCATTGTATATGACAACTTAGCACCAAGCCCAGTAATTGATATTACTCCTACGATCAATCCAGCTGTTGCACATGCACATACTATGGGTATTACTTGCCTAGATCCTTTTTCTAATGCAATTAGAATATCCTTAATCGCTGGCCTTGTAAGTTTCCCTGCGAACGAGACCGCCAGAACTATTATTATAGACCAGAAACCAGCTCTCATAGGACTCCATCCCATCATTATTGCTCCTACTAGAAAAACTAATGGAATTGCAAATTGCCCTCTTTCACGCATAACATCTTTTAAATTTGGAAGCTCGCTTGATGGAAGACCTATAGAATTGTTCTTTATTGCTCGTGCATCCGCTGTCAACATCAATGCTAGATAAAATAAAAATGCAGGCACTATTGCTGCTACAACAACACTCGAATAAGGAATTCGTACATACTCTGCTATAATAAAAGCAGCCGCACCCATAATTGGAGGAGTAAATATTCCTCCAGTTGATGCCACAGCTTCAATAGCTGCTGCTTCATGAGGCTTATACCCCGTTTTTTTCATTAAAGGAATAGTAAAAGCTCCTGTAGTAGCAACATTTGCAGCAGTCGCACCTGAAATCATGCCCATAAGGCCGCTTGCAAGTATCGCAGATTTAGCAGGCCCTCCTCTGAATCTTCCTGCAATTGCATATGAGGCATCTACAAACCACTGCCCTCCGCCAAATGACTCTAAAAAGGCTCCGAATATAACAAATACTATAATAAAAGTCGCCGCGATTCCCAATGGAATCCCAAATATTCCTTCTGTTGTCGTATACATAAATGTAACAAGCCTACTCCAAGTTTCACCACGATGAGCTATCAAAGTCGGAAAATAAGGTCCAAACAAAGCATAGACTAGAAATAATCCCGCCGTTAAAGTCAGAAACTTTCCTGCAACTCTTCTTGTCATTTCCAAGATTAATATAATCATTATGCTACCCATGACTATATCCATAAAAGGCGGCGTGCCGGCTCTTGTCATACGATCTCTCCAGACCACTAATATGTAAATTCCACTAACTAGAAATCCCGACATCATAAGATAATCTATAATCTTAGTGAATGTGTTTGCTTTTCCTTTAAATTTTAACTCATAAGTTAAAAATACTGTTGGACATAATAATGTTATGAGCAAAGCTCTCTGGGTTAAGGCTGAAAAAAGCCCAAACCCAGCAGTATAAAGATAAATCAAAGATGTTGCAATCAGCGTCACAACTATTATTTTTTTCAATAACTTATCAATATTGTTAAACATTTATAACACACCTTTATCTTTGAAGTACTTCTCTGCGCCAGGGTGCAATGGAATTGGTAAACTTTCAACTGCACTTTCTAATGTTAATCCGCTTGCAGCAGGATGCGAGCTTGTAATTTGGTCAATATTATCAAACATTATTTCCATCATATTATAGACAAATTCCTCTGATACTGTTTTATCTATAACAACCATATTGGATAAGTATATTGTAGTCACATCCTCAGAAGCTCCATATATGTCTGTTCCTATAATTGATTCACTGTAGTATGGATATTTAGTCGTAATTGTTTCCAAAATATCCTCTTCGATGGATATCAGTTTAAAATCTTTGCTTGTAGCTGCTAATTGCGTAATGGCTGCTGAAGGAATTGCGGCTTGAACTAGTACAGCATCAACATTTCCATCATTTAAAGCTTCTGTACCTTCAGTATAAGAAATGTATGTAGCCTGGATATCATTTATATCAAATCCGTATTCCTTTGCTACATCGTTAAAAACATTTATAGCTCCACCGCCGGCCGGACCCATAACTACCCTTTTTCCTTTAAGGTCAGCCATTGAATTTATTCCGGAACTCTCTTTTACAACTACCTGAAAGACACCTTGAGACAAGCCTGAAAATAGAATTGAAATATTTTCATTTTTTTCTTCGTATGGTTCTGTGCCATTATAAGATGCATATGCCATAGGACCTTGTGTTATTGCTAGGTCAACCCCGCCATCTTGCAACAAGATATTATTTTCAACTGCTCCTCCTGTAACTTGAGCGGTTGTCTGAATATCCATATTATTTGTTATTACATCAGCCATTGCAATACCTATTGGATAGTAAGCTCCACCTGTTCCGGCTGTTCCAATCGTTAAAAATTTCGGTTTTTCGTATGATTCACTATTTTCAGTATCAGAATTTCCACAACCTGCTAATATTAAACTCATGACTAGCAAAATACTCGTAATTTTAATTAATTTTTTTTTCATTTTGAACCCTCCATATTAGTACGATTACCATTTATTTTTTTATTTCTTTAGCAATTGTTGTTATTATAATATATCATTTTATATTATAAATTCCTTCTAGGGTTAAAATTATTTTGTTATTTTTATGTCATTTATGTCTTTAAATTAGTATTAAACAAGGTTTACCAAGCCAACGCCTGAATCTTCCAAAGCTTTCTTTACCTTTACGTTTTCCTCTTGGTCTAACGGTACCAACGGCGGCCTCATTAGAGGAGAGCTTAGTGCTTTACGCTGTACCAAGAACTCTTTCATTCGTGCATGTGCTTCTCCGGTTGGCTGCCCTATCCCGTAAATTGCGCTTGATGCAGCAAACAGTTTGTTGTTTACTTTCTTAGCCGCTACATAGTCCTCTTTTTGCAGTGCTTGATACAATTCTGTTATCAATTCTGGAACACAACCTGAAAAACCAATCAATGCTCCGTCTACGCCATCTTGAATCATTGTAGATAGAAGGTTTTCATCATGACAGGTCAGCAAGCTTATTTCCGGTTCTTGCTCACTTAAGATTCTTACATCCTTTTCATACAATGGCATGTTCCTTGTTCCCATTTTGATTGCAACTACATTAGGAATCTTGCAAAGCTCCAACAGCATATCTACTGTATAGAATGCTTTCGTATCGCTTGGATAAAGGTGAATTATTATCTTAATATCGATTTCAGCAGCTACGTCTTTAACAAACTTAATCGCCGCTTCTTTCTTTACTCCAAACCTTAACCATAAGTGTGGAGGCATCAATAATATTCCATCTGCTCCTGCTTCTTGTGCTGCTTTTGCATGGCTTATTGCTTCAAATGTTCCTTCTGCAGAAACACCGGATACTATCTTGCACTTTCCTGCTGCCTGTTCTGCTGCTATCTTAGTAATCCTTGCTCTTTCTTCAGGTAAAAATCCTGTTATGTCTCCTGTATGTCCGTTAGTAACAAGTCCTGTTATTCCCTTGTCTGTAAATGTCAACAACCAGTCAATGTAATTTCTGAATTCCTGTTCGTTAATAGAATAATCCTCGTTTAATGGAACCATTATCGCCGGAAATATTCCGCCCCACTCTTTTTTCATAAATACTTACCTCCTAAAAAATATTGTCTTAGTTTTGTACTCCCTTTGGAGCTCTTTCAGAATTTATACAGAAAACGTTTTCTATAAAAAGTATATAAAACGTTTTCTGAAGTGTCAAGAGTTTTTTAAGTTTTTTTATAATTTATCAGTCATTGCATTAATTATATTTCTACCTAGACACTCCCTTATTACAAAAATAAGCTGTTTTACCGCATATATAGGCGATAAATTACAGCTTATCATTAAGATATTTTAGGAATTTTGATACTTTCCCTGACAATTAATTGAGTTTTAAAGTATATGGATGAATCTTCAATATTTTCATCAGAACATATCAGTTCTACAGCTCGATTTCCAATCAGATTAAATGGTATTTTCACAGTCGTAAGCGAAGGTGATGTATATTGCGCTATTGGTATGTCTCCCACTCCTATTAAAGAAACTTCGTTAGGAATCTTGATTTTATTTTCTCTTAAAAATCTTATAACACCAATTGCTATATTGTCATTTGCACAAAATATAGAATCTATTTCACGCTTTCTATCGAATAATATCTTACAAGTCTCGTAGCCAGCCTCCCAAGTAAATTGACCATTTATTATTAAATTTTCATCAATTTCCATTCCTTTTTCTTTAAGCGCGATTTTATATCCTAATAACCTTTCATAGTTTGTTGTGACTTTTTCATTACCTCCTATAAAAGCGATTTTTTTATAATTATTTAGAATAAAAAAATTACAGACTGTTTTTCCTATTTGTATATTATCTACTGTTACCAAAGGCAAGTCTATACCTTGAGAAGATAAAGCTACTACTTTTATGCCTAGTCTACGAGCGTCTTGAACTCTCTTTTGTAATTCGCTTTGGTATTCTTCTTCCATTATGCCTCCGCCTGAAATTATTATTCCTTTAACTCCTTGACGTATCATTAAATCTAAGTATTTAAGCTCGTAGTCCATGTTTCGGTTAGAATCAGACACCATAGCCATGTAATTTAGTTGCGCTGCTTTTTCGGTAACGCCCTTTGCCATCTCAGAAAAGTAAGGGTCCCCAATATCTCTCACTATTAATCCTATTGTTCTAGTTTCATTTTTTCTTAAATTTTGAGCGGCTTTATTAGGAATATATCCCAAATTTTTTATTGCTTTTTCAACCCGCGTTCTAGCTTCATTTGACACTGGATAATTAATATTGTTTAATATTCTAGACACAGTGGTTATCGATACGCTTGCTTCCTTAGCTACATCCTTTATAGATACATTTTTTTCTTTTGTCTTACTCACAAACTGACCTTCCTTCTTTTATTCTTTAAAATCGATATATACATATTGATTTTATCCGATTAGGGAAAGTTTTAAAAGTAAAATCTTAAATATTTTATATCCGTGTAATCAATAGATATTATCTATTGATTTATGACATCTAGTATATGAGTCCTTTCTAAAAATTTGATGACTGATACAGATATTACGCTTCCTGTAATAGTGCTTATCCCAAAAGGGACAACAAAGGCAAACAATGCGACTTCTCTTCCCATTAAAAAAACGGCCACCGGGTATGAAACCAATGCTCCAATAATGCCAGTTCCTATCACCTCTCCTAAAAATCCGTGACTCAACTTACCCGTTTTATGATATAAAACTCCACATAAAAACGCTCCAATCATGCTTCCTGGAAATGCAAGCATGCTGCCGGTACCTATGAAAATACGAATCATAGACGTCGAAAAAGCAACACCTAAAGCGTAGAACGGTCCTAAAGCGATTCCGGACAAAACATTGACCATATGCTGGACAGGAAAACATTTTGCCGCTCCCACCGGTATGAAAAATCCAGATAGAGATACCGCCGATGCAATTAAGAGACCTGCTAAAGTTAATTTCTTGATGTTCATTAAAATTCCTCCTTAAATTTAATTAAAAAAAGACCTGCACAATGCAGATCTCTCAAAAAACAAATTATGAGTCCCTACGTTGGCATTATCCAAATCAGGTTTATGGGTCGAAACAGCTATTTGTTTCCTCTCAGCCTGCATGCGCAAGCTCCCCGTTTTTTTAATTATTAAATATTTTGGTATTTTAACTTAAATTAATATATGTCATCTGAATACTGTGACCTATTCTTGCAATCTTCTGTCAGTATACCTAGGTATTTTGCAATAAGAGGCGCATATGCCAACGCAAATACTGTGCTTGCACAAGCTGCAACTCTTTTTTGTTGTGACTTGGGCACAGCCATTCCCATAAGAACCCCCAATGAGCACAAAGAAAGCTTTAAGAGTCCAATATCGATAACAGTCATTTGATCTTTATACTTTTGAGCATATTTAAATAAGTCTTTCATTATAGAATACCTCCTCTGGTTTTATCTTCAAGTCAGTAATCCTCTTTTAGTTATGTTCATTATAACAAATTAACCATTTACATACAATGGGTAAAAAATCCCGATAAGTTTCGATAAACCTCAAACTTATCGGGATTAAATTTATTATAATTTAATACACCCTTCTTCCGCTGATGTACTTTGCTCTCCAGTAAGCTGTATTGATAGAAGTTATCTCGACGCTTTTTCCCGTTCTTGGTGAATGTATCATGTTGCCGTTTCCTACATAAATACCTACATGACCAGAAAAGACAACCAAATCCCCAGGCCTTAAATCACCTTTAGAAACATATCCACCTACGCTTCCCTGTCCGCCGCTAGTTCTTGGAAGCCCTATTCCAAATTGTTTAAAAACATATTGAGTAAACCCTGAACAATCAAAACCTGCCGGGGTGGATCCCCCGCTCCTGTAAGGCGTCCCCAAATACTGCCTAGCTTTAGATACGATGGATGATCCTAAATTTGCATTATATGCAGAAGCTGTCGTTTTCCTTGCAGCACTTACGACCGGCCTTGACTTGGTTCCTTCTAGTACAATTTTTGTGGTAGGCTCGGATATTATCTTTTCATCTAATACTTTGGAACTTTCTTTAGCTCCATTTAGATACAAAACTTCTTTAGTAACTTCCTTTTCACCATCTTTACCCTTCTGCTCAATCTTTGATTGTCCTATATATAAAGACGAATCTTTCTTCTTTTGAGTATCGTAAGCTATTTTTTCAGTCACGACCTCTACAACTGTTGCCGATATGTCTAGAAAAGGTTTTTCTACAGCAAGATTTATAGTATCCCCCGGCATCAGCTCTTCCAAATTCTTATCCGGATTGGCTGCTTCCAACGTCCTCAATCCGGTGCCGAAAGATCTGGATATCGTCCAGGCTGAATCACCTTGGGCTACCTTATAAGTCTGTGTTTCTTCAGTATTTGCCTGTACTCTTTTAATTGCTTCTGCCCTATCTATAATCAAATCAGCCTGTACGTTTTTTACCGTTACTTCAACGTCTTGCTCAAATGCTACATCTAATATTTCAATATTAGATGATTTAGAAAGCTTTTCCATATAAGGCCGTTTCATTTCTTCTAAAATCCCGTTAGCTTCATCAACTGTGGCCAAGATAAGTTTTTCTTCTCCATCTACCATTATAATCGCAGCTTCTTGAAACACCTGAATTTTTTCTTTAAGCGCATCAGTAAGCTTTTCTACCCCCATGTCAGAATCATCTTTTGCTCTCACTTTTTCAAAAACTATCTCTTTTTCGTAGAAAAAATCTTCGCCGTATTTTAAGGCTAGATCTTCTTCGATGTCAGCTAAAGCTTCTTCTACAATTAACTGTTCTGAAACTAAGCCTATCTCCTGACCATTAAAGTAAAGCTGATAAGAAAAACTGTTTTGATATGTCAATACTCCTATTGCAATTGCAGCCGTTATCGCACCAGATACTGCAAGGGCTTTCACTCTGTCTTTTAATTGCCATGTCTTTACATCTACTGTTTCCAACCAGTTTTTGTTCATAACATATCTCCTCTTGACTCGAGTTAAATTTTCCAACAACAATATTCTAACATTAAATATACAAATGCACAAACTTTATTTACACTTTGGTTACATCTTTAATTTTTTTTTAAGCAAAAGTGACAGACAGCTACTTGACAACAATAAAAATACTCTGTACTATTGTATTAGATGTTTAATACAATAGTACAATAATCATATGAAAGGAGCGTATAAATGTCTTGGAAACTTCAATCCGACCGACCCATTTATTCGCAGCTGATGGAATTGATCGAGCTTAAAATTTGTTCTGGATTTTATCCGCCCGGATCAAAAATACCATCAGTGCGAGAACTCGCCCAAGAAGCTTCAGTAAATCCTAACACTATGCAAAGAGCACTTTCCACTTTAGAAAGCGACGGGCTTTTAATTTCTAATAGAACATCTGGAAGATTTGTTACAAATGATGAATCTGAAATTTTAAAACTAAAAAAGAAGCTAGCCGAAAAAAATGTGGCCGAGTTTTTGCAAATGATGAGTAAACTGGGTTTTACAAAAGATGAAATACAAAATGCTATCTCAAAATCTTATATATGGGAGGATAACAATGGAAACAATACTTAAATGCAGCAACTTATCAAAAAATTTTGGAAATATAACAGCATTGAATAACCTTGATCTTGATATACCACGGGGAAAGATCATAGGACTTCTAGGCCCTAATGCCAGCGGAAAGAGCACGTTTTTAAAAATATGCAACGAATTACTTACTCCTACCTCTGGTGACATATTCATTTCCGGATATCATCCAGGCATCGAAACTAAAAAAATTGTTTCGTATTTACCGGAAAGAACATACTTAAATGATTGGATGAAGGTTTCTGATATCGTTGATTTCTTTAATGACTTTTACTCTAACTTTAATAAAGAAAAGGCCTATGATATGTTGTTGAAACTAAAAATAAACCCCAGCGACAGGCTCAAGACTCTTTCAAAGGGAACCAAGGAAAAAGTCCAACTTATATTGGTCATGAGCAGAGATGCAGAGCTTTATCTTCTTGATGAACCAATAGGCGGAGTGGATCCGGCGGCTCGAGATTACATTTTGGATACGATTTTAAGCAACTACAACGAAAATGCTACAATAATAATATCAACTCATTTGATATCTGATATAGAAAAGATTTTGGATTACATAGTATTCATAAAAGACGGAAGTGTTGTTTTCACTAAATCTGTAGACGAAATAAGAGAAGAACACGGCAAATCTGTCGACTCTTTGTTCAGGGAGGTTTTCAAATGTTGAAAAAACTTTTAAAATACGAATTAAAGGCTACTGCCAGATTATTCATTCCACTATACGCTGCGCTATTAGGTTTTGCAATTATAAATAGGATAATCAATCCATTTAGCATTATAGAATCTTCAGCAAGCGCCAGTATGAAGACAATTTTTGCATATTTGAGCCTTACAGCTTATTTTGCGATTATAGTGGGCATAATAGCAATGACTCTTATCATAATGATACAAAGATTTTATAAAAGCCTGCTCGGAGATGAAGGTTACTTAATGTTTACCTTGCCGGTCTCCACATCTTTTCATATAACGAGCAAACTCGTAGTTTCATTGGTATGGACTTTGACAAGTTTTCTATCTACTGTCATTTCTATTTTCATAATAATAAACGAACCGGGCTTAATTAGCGAATTGCCGGAAGCATTTAAAGCCTTTCATCAAATATTAGGAACTTTTGGAATGGTTTTGTTTTCACTAAGCGCCCTTCTTGCTATTTGCGCATATATATTGATGATATATGCGGCTATATCCCTTGGTCATCAATTCCAAAAAAACAAGCTGATCGCTTCCTTTGGAATGTATTGTGTTCTGTATTTTATCAACCAAGGAATTATAGCTATTTCGCTGTTTACATTTGGCAATTTTTACTTTGAGTGGTTGGTTTCGTCTAACGGAGCAGACATGTTGATTGGATCTTCAAACCCTGAAATTTTCGAACTGAATCTGGTTTTAATCTTCTACATGATATTTACTGCTTTATTGACAGCTGCTTACTTCTTGCTGACAAATCATATTCTTAAAAAACGTCTTAACTTAGAGTAGCATCTTATTTAATGGACAGGCACGCCTGTCCATTATTTTTTTGTCAATAAACTTCTGTTTCAGCCTCTTTAAAATTCAATTAGTCATATCGCACAACTATGTGCTTGTTTTTTATCATATTGTATATGTTAATTTAGTCATTATAACTATATAATATTGAATGTCAGCTTTTAGTTAATTAATTAACTATCAATTGACTAACAACTTATCTAGAGAGGGGATACTCATGGAAAGAAAAGGAATCAGTCGTAGGGATTTTATCAAAGGCGCAGCTGCAGGTACTATCGGCATGGCAACAATGGGCGTATTAGGAGCGTGCTCACAGAGTTCTACATCTGCAGATGACATCAAATGGGACAAAGAAGCAGAAGTAGTAATTGTCGGCGGCGGCGGTACAGGCGTTGCTGCAGCTGCTCAGGCAGCTATGGACGGAGCACAGGTATTGATTTTGGAAAAGGCAGGCATCGCCGGAGGAACCACTAATTATTCCGGAGGAGTCATGCAAGCTTCTTCAACAAAATATCAAAAAGATTTTACAGATTACAAAGACGATACTCCTGAAAACCACTTCCAATTATGGCTGAGGGCAGGCGAAGGGCTAGTTGATGAAGATTTAGTAAAAGATTTGGCTTACGGAGCACCTGACCACATCGAATGGCTTTCAGGTATGGGACTCAAATTTACCAGCGTATATGGTCATAGCGACATTCCATATATAGATAAGAACTTATTTGCAGACAGAATCCACGTATACGAAGGCGGTGGCGGCCATGGCGGCGGAGTGCCTATGGTTACTGCAATGCTTGATTCTGCACTCTCAAACGGAGCCGTAATAGAGTATGACACTGAAGTTACTGAACTTGTTACAAATGATTCCGGCGAAGTAGTAGGCGTAGTTGCTACTCAAGATGGAAAATCAATAAATGTAAAGGCAAAAAAAGGCGTAATACTCGCTTCTGCAGGAATTGACAACAATAAACAGATGGCAAAAGAACTGGCTCCACAACAATTTTGGGCAATTTCAAACGGAGTTCCCATGTGTGCTGAAACCGACACCGGAGATGGAATACGAATGGCAATGGAAATCGGCGCTGCAGTCTGTGGATTTGGCGGAACCATTGATTTTTGTGGCAAAACAGGGGCTTCAACAGATAATAGAGTTCCACACTTCCCTGCCTTTATAGTAAATGCCAAAGGCAAGCGATTTGTCAACGAAGATGCCACTTATGCATATCATTACAGAGCGATATTCCAACAAGAAAGTCAATTTGGCGCTCCTACTTATATGATATTCGGAGAAAGCAGCCTCTCAGATGAATTTGCAAGATGGACAAAAGAAAGCTTAGACAAAGATTTAGCTGAAGGAGCGGTATTGCAAGGAAATACCATACAAGAGCTAGCTGACAAGATTGGAGTCGATTCTGAAAATCTATCTGCTACTTTGGCAACTTGGAATGCCGAATCTGCTGAGGGCAAAGACAGTCAATTCGACAGAACTACCGGACTTAAGCCAATTTCAGGACCTTTTTATGCATATAAAAACACTGCATTCAACTTGGGAGCAATTGGCGGAGTAAAAATCAACACCGACGCCCAAGCTATCGATACAAATGGAGAAGTCATACCAAGACTTTATGCCGGGGGCTTAAATGCCGGCGGATGGATCGGACCGTACTATCCTGGATCGGGTACTGCAATTATAGGGACAGTGCACTGGGGACGAAAAGCCGGAGCTCACGCTGCAAAGCTTACTTCCCTTTAATCTTAAATTTCAATGGAGGCTTCATTGGAGCCTTCATTGAAATGATTAATAATTTATACAGAAGGAAGGTTTATTTATGAGAATCGGCACATCCGAACTAATTGTCGTGGTTATTGTAGCTTTATTAGTTCTCGGCCCGGAAAAATTGCCTTTCTATGCAAAAAAGCTAGGCAGATCATTAAATGCAATTAAAAGCTATACCAATGATTTTACTAAAGAAATAAATGAAAATGTCATTGAGCCTGTGTCAAAAATAAAAGAACCCATCGAGAATGCAACTAAACCATTAAGTAGTCTAACAGAAGAACTTAAAGCTCCATTTAAAGAAACGAAACATGCCGTGGAGAACATGGGACAATCCGGTACCGATAAGATCAAGGAATCCGGTTCATTGGAAAATGTGTCCTAATAAAATATTATTATAAAAGGAGAATATCAATGTTAGGTAGAATAGGAACATCAGAGTTATTGATAATTTTAGGGATTGCTTTGATAATTTTTGGACCAAAACAGCTTCCCAAACTTGGCAAGACATTTGGCTCAACCATCAAGAGCTTTAAGGACGGAGTAGATGGAGACGGTTCAACTGCAGAAGAAGAAAGTTAGGCTGGGAGTCGATTTATTTGAAAAGAAAGAAGATTAAAAATAGTTCTTCCAAAGATATAATGGGAATAGTTGATCACCTAGGAGAAATACGCAAGCGATTATTCACAATTATCATCGTCTTCTTTATTTTTACCTTGATAAGCTTTAATTATGCCGACGATTTGGTAAATATGTTGATTGAAAACTCCCAAAATCTTGGATATTCGCTAGTTTATTTAGCACCGGGAGAACTTTTTTCTCAGTATATAAAGGTATCCTTGGTTATCGGCATAGCTTTTTCATCACCTATAATACTTTTCCAGGTTTGGGCATTCATTCGTCCGGGACTTAAAAAAGGTGAAAAAGTCGTGGTTTTTCTTTCACTTTTTTCAGGTCTGATATGCTTTCTTATTGGAGCTGCCTTTGCATATATGATTGCCGTTCCATTAATGCTCAATTTTTTCATGACTGTAGATCAAAATCAGATTGTATTGCCGACGATATCTATACAAAATTACATCAACTTTATCATGTCCACTCTTATCACCTTCGGCTTGGTCTTTGAAATGCCGGTTATAACCGTATTTTGAGCCAATTGGGTTTGGTCAAAGCAGAATGGCTCGTCAAAAGCAGAAAGGTAGTAATAGTATTATTATTTCTGATCGGAGCAATTATTACCCCTCCCGAGGTGGTATCCCAGGTTCTTGTTGCCCTTCCGATGCTGGTGCTCTTTGAAATAAGCGTGCTTTTAAGCAAATTGATAGGCAGAAATAAAAGAAAAAAAGAAAATGACATAATATAAATCATAAAATTAAGGAGATCAAAATGAAAAAAACAAAAACGTTTATCGTATCCATGATACTTATTGCAGTAGCGTCTATAAGCCTTGGCTGTGGACAATCATCATCATATATAGATGGAACTTACGAAGGTTCAAGTGATTCCGGAATGCATGCAGGGTTAAAGGTTTCTGTAGTGGTAACTGAAGGCAAGATTTCCGAAGTAACTGTTGTAGAACATTCTGAAACAGACGGAATAGGCACTGTAGCAATAGAACCTGTTACTGAGGCAATTGTTGAAACTCAATCAACAGATGTAGATTCAGTTTCAGGAGCTACAAAAACATCTACTGCTATCAAAGAAGCCGTTGATGCGGCTCTTGCTCAAGCTCAATAACAAAAAAAGCGTTTGCTTTTTAGCCAACGCTTTTTTTATTGCCTAATATTTGCATTGAAATATGGATATGCCTACATAACTTATTGTCATCTAAAGATATTTCTAATAATTCTTCTATCTTTTTCAATCTATAATTTAATGTATTGCGATGAATGTGCATGAGGCTTGAAACCTCATTTATATTTTTATAACAATCAAGATATATCTCAAGGGTTTTTGCATAGTTTGTCTGATGTTCATTATCATAGGCTATAAGCTTGTATATTCCCGGATATATAAATATTTTAGAATCCAACCTGTTATTTATCGTCTTAATAAAGTGTTCTTCAAAAAAATCATTGTAGTAATGGGTTTTTTTATTTTCTCTGTTTACCCCTAATCTATAGGCCGCTTTCCCCTGCTTGTAGAAAACCCCCGCTTGTGTAAGATCGAAGAATTCATCACTAATCCCGCAATCAAATTTATACTTTTCCAATATTAAATTTATTTTTTCGATTGACTCATAGATGTCTTCACCATAAAAGAGAAGAACTATATTTGATGCATTGACTGTTGATTGAGCGCTCTTTATGTTTGATAAAATTTCATCTTGAAGACTTCTTAATATAGATAAATTGAAATTATTCATATCAAAGGGTATGTTTACCATTCGATACGGAGGATTCCATTTTAAATTGCCTATCTTAAATGCGCTTTTTAGCTTTTTATCATCGTATACGTCACCTTCGATAAGATTTGAAAGAAGGGTTTGTTTATAAGATGTGCTCTCATCAGTTGGTGGGTTTGTGCTTAATATGATATTTCGTATTGTCATGCTAAGGCATTCAACAATCTCCAAATCAATCCGTTCAAAATTTTCATATGACTCAAGTACTCCTATTACGCCAAAAAATCTATTTCCATCTGATATTTTCCTAGCGATTCTCCTAAAATTTTGCGCAAAACCCCAATCAAGATAAAATGGGAAATTTCTTTTAAACGTTTCTTCTTTTGTGTGATCTGATTCAATTTGATTCATCAATTCTTGATCTGCATATCCCTTATCTCGTATAGTATCCCACACAGGTTCATTAAGTTTCTTATCCGGATACAGATTTATGAGCCTGTACCTAGAATCGGTGATTATTATGGGATTTTCCAAATACTTAAATGATATCTCTAAAATCCTGTTTAAATCGGATTTGCCCAATAACTCTTCAAACATTTCATTTTTATACATTATAAGTTTATGTTCATTTTCTAGTAGTTCTTCTATTATTTTTTTGATTGAATCCAAAGATTCTTCCTTTACAATTATAAAATTGCATTCACAACCGTACTGACACGTAACAGGCGTGTCAGATATAATGACTTTCCCGCTTATTCTTTGAATGAAATCCTTTGATTTTCCATAATAAATAACATCCGAATCGGTATTTTCTTCTGCTTCTTTAATATGACATATTTTTTTGACTTCGTAATCCCAGACATGATTGTTTACAAAGTCAGTCCTATAATTTTCGATATGATTTAAAACATTCTTAATTTTCACTTGTATCTCCAATCAAGCTGTTGATTCAAAGCTTACATTCCGTTAAACATATATTTAATACGCTTTTAGGCTCTACATTTGTTTTTTTTCAAAATTCCACGCGTCTCTTACCATCTCTTCTACTCCTAATTCAGCCTTCCACCCTAATTCGTTTTCAGCTTTATTAACATTTGCATAGCATTCCGCTATATCTCCTGTACGTCTCCCTATGATTGAATACGGAATTTTAATTCCATTAACTCTTTCAAAGGTTTCTATAAGTTGGAGCACTGATGTTCCTTTACCTGTTCCAAGATTATAGACTTCTGTTCCTTTTTTAGATTTTTCAAGTGCCGCTGTATGACCCTTCGCTAAATCAACGACATGTATATAATCCCTTACCCCGGTTCCGTCTAGCGTATCATAATCATCTCCAAACACTTTTAATTCTTTTAGCTTTCCTTTAGCAACTTGTGTTATGAAAGGCATAAGGTTATTTGGTATACCATTGGGGTTTTCTCCTATCAATCCAGAAATATGAGCACCTACGGGATTAAAATATCTCAAAAGAGTAACAGACATCTTAGGATAAGCTTTGGTTAGATCTTTTAGGATCCTTTCACTTATAGCTTTGGTCTCTCCATAAGGATTAGTAGTAGGAAGCAGCTGCATAGTCTCTACAAAGGGAACCTTATTTTCTCCATAAACTGTAGCCGATGATGAGAAAACCAGCTTGTTCACGCCATAAAACGTACACATCTTGCTTAGCAAAATTGTGCTCACCACATTATTGTAGTAGTACTCTAAAGGTTTTTCCACCGATTCTCCAACCGCTTTAAATCCGGCAAAGTGTATCACTCCGTCAAAATCATTCTCATCGAACACCTTTTTTAGTTGTTCTTCGGCAGTAACATCAATTTTATAAAACTTAATCTTAGTTCCGGTTATTTTTTCAATTGAATCCATTACTTCAACTTTGCTGTTCGATAAATTATCGGCAACTACCACATTATGACCTGATTCAATAAGTGAAACGCAAGTATGGGAACCTATATAACCGGCACCACCAGTAACGAGTATCTTCATTCTAACGCCTCCATGCATCATAATAAACTGTCATATCAATCATTCTTCACTATTGATGTTTTTATTTGCCTTTACAAGTTCTATTTGACTTTCAAAGAGCTGATTTTGAAGATCTAAAATAGTCTTCCTGCTTTCTTCAATGTCATACTTGTACTGTTTTATTTTTTTGTTATACTGCTCCAATGTGTTTCTAACAGTATCCATCTCTTCTTTTAATCTATCGTTTTCCAATGATAATTCTTGATATATCTCGTTGTTTCTGTCCGCATACTCTTTATAAATGCGGATTTGTTCCTTTAGCTCCTTGATATTTTCCAAGTTTCCAATTTGCGCTCTAAGCTCATCATTAGTTCTTTGTCGATTTTTCAATTCTTCCGATAGGTTTAGCGTACAGAGCAACAAAGCCATGTTCTTATTCATCAATGGATTGGATTTCTTTACATCTAAAAGCATGTCATTTACTGTCTCGCATATTTCGTCCATGTGCTCTTGAGTTATTTCTCCAACCAATGTATATTCTGCACCTTGTACTTTTGCTATGACTTTGTTTTTATTTTCCATAACGAAAACCCTTTCTTAGTAAATTTTATTGTAGTTATGCTTTTTTGTTTTCCAAATCTACTATCTTTGCCTTCAATGAATCTATCTTATCACAAAATTCCAGCAGCCTTTGATCTGCTGCGATTTCCCCTTCTTTATAAAGACCATAAAACTTATTTCCTAGCTCTTTATAAGTTCTGCCAAGCTCAAGTTCAGCCTTTTCAATTTCTATTCTGACTTTTCCTGACTCTAAAAGCTCTTCGGATTTTTCGCCTACTTTCTTTGCCGCCTCATTTGCTTTTTTGCTGAAATCATCTAAAAATCCCATTTCTATCCCTCCTATTATAGTAGATAAAAACCTTAAATTCAATTAGAAACCGCCACCGCCGGTTCCACCACCGCCGCCACCACCACCGCCGATGCTGAACCCTCCACCTCCGCCAGTTCCGGAAGAATGTTGCGTCATGGCAGATTGGACTGCATTTCTCGTAACAGCATCAAGGGAAGTATTAAGCGAGCTGAAAGCGTAAAAACCTGTATAGCCATAACCACCTCTTAAATACGTGAGATTTGGATCTTTAAAATCTGAATCTTTTAATACGACTTTCATGGTGTCTATAACCTTATCCGCTACACCAAGAGATACAGCATATACCAGATAATGTTCCCAAATAATAACCGATGGTACTACTGCATCATCAATCTTGCTAAAGTCCGTTAAAAATTCTCTGAAAGCTTTCCATTTGACATAATCTTCATTTCCATTTTTGCTTCTTCTCTTGATGCGTACGGAAAAAATAATTATAAAAATCCCTACCGGAATATTTACTAATGTCAAGTATACTCCAAAAACAGCTCCAATTACTCCAAATATAATTCCGCTGACTCCAATAAGAACTCCCAAAACAGCTCCGGTTATAGCCTTTTTATCAAAGAATCCATACTCTTGTGCTTTTCCTTCAATCATCGTCTTCCATATATCATAATCGTCATAAAACTCCAGGGCGTTTTTTCTGTCTTTAGAGTATTCTTCAATATCATCGAAGGTCACAGATTTTCCGTTACCGATTTTCTTGATCAACCAGTTTTTAAGATGTGATTCTTCTCTAGTCAGCTCTCTTCTCAAATTCTCCGAATTGTCGGTTATAGTATATACATCTTCAGATTTCGTACCAAACAACAGCCTTTTTTTCTCTACTTTTTCATATGATAATGTAAAAACCTTGTTTCTTATCATATTCAGAATTGTCGCAGTCAAATCCCTTGGAGATATCTTTTTGAAATAATAGTTATAGCTCATTACCGCAGGGCCGTAATCTCCCGGAAGCTCTCTGTAATATTTGCCATAAAATACAGGTTTGAATTCTTTGTCATATTTAAAATATATAAATATTGTCCCTGAAATCATTAACAAGAGCCACCCTATTCCAAAAGCCTCCATTGCCCCTTTAATAGCTCTTGCCCTATCACGCTGAGCATTAGCTTCATCGGCCCTAGCCTCTTCAACTCTTAGTATTTCGCCCAATGCATCGATATTAGTGACTTTGACAGCGCTTGTCAGTATATCTGTTGAAAAGACAAGCCTTGCATCCAATTCTTCTCCAGGATAAACTTTTTCTATTTTAAGTTTTGCCTGGTCACTTCCTACCAATTCACTTGTGCCAGTCAATGGGCCGTGTGCAAAAATTCTCAATTCTTCACTGTCTAAAGGCAGATATATGTCTATTTCTATATTATTTAAAGTCTCTTCCCATCCTTCACCAATAAAATCCCAGTAGACTTCCGCAACATCATTATGCAGGACCGCTACATTTGAAAGTTCGTATTCTATAACCAAAGTCTTTACATCTCCGTAGGTAGGAGAAAATATCTTTAACTCTGCCCTGTCGTTGCTTTTTGAAAGCTCATAAACACCATCATCTCCCGGGACGCCGCTGCCTGAGTCGATTCTTGAAAATTGTTCAAGATCGCCTGAATTAATTTGACTTCCTGAACCTATCAGCTTTGAAACTCTTATATTTTTAATATCATGTGCATTGTAAAGCGCAGAATTGCCTTCAACATCTTCTAAGCTTCCGCTGATTGGCTTTTCTCCACCTGTAGCATATTCCAAGTTCCAAAATTGTCCGTTGAAGCTGCCGTCATATGTTATGGCTTCTACTACCTTCATAGATCCATCTCTTTGAATATATGCATCTATTTTATAATCGGTTATGTCAAAATCAACATCAGAAACAGCAGCTTTTACAGGAGAAGCAAAAGCAAATATAATAAAAAGAGAAGTTATTAACGCTCGTATTTTATTGCTCTCAAAAAGTAACATTGGGGTTTTCCCTTGAACTTTCATCGATTTCAAAAAACTTCTCAGCTTGAAAATTAAATATATTTGCCACGATATTGCTAGGAAACATCTGTACCTTGTTGTTGAACATCAGTACCGTATCATTGTAAAACTGTCTTGCAAAACTAATCTTGTCTTCTGTCTTAGAAAGTTCATCTTGAAGGTTCAAAAAGTTTTGATTGGCCTTTAAATCAGGGTAGCTCTCAGCTAAGGCAAATAACCTTGACAGTGCAGACGTCAATTGATTGTTGCTTTCCATTTCTTCACTTGGAGTCGTTGCTTGAGTGAATTTGTTTCTGGCACTGATAACTGCATCCAGCGTTTCCTTTTCATGGGATGCGTAACCTTTAACTGTATTTACTAGATTCGGAATCAAGTCAAATCTTCTCTTTAATTGAACATCGATTTGAGCCCAGGAATCTTTGACTCTATTTCTTAATGAAACAAGTGAATTGTAAATTCCAGCCAATGCCAATGCAATAACAACAACTATACCTCCGATAATTAACCATTCCATTTTTCTTCTCTCCTTTAATCAAAATATGGTTCCCTGTCTTTGTCAGCGTAAAACTTATGCATCATTTCAATTTGTTCACGTGTAATCCTTGGGCTTGATAGTTCAGGCAGATCATCCAAACCAAAATATCCCACATCCAAGGTTTCCATGCCCGGCTCTTCTAAGCCTCCTATTTTTTCACATAACATAAAAATAGTATAAAGATAATAAATTGATTTAGGATGCCCGTGTTTGCTTTTGTCCAATACTCCAATTAGCTTAACCGCTTTGACGTCAATACCCGCTTCTTCCTTAGTTTCCTTTACAGCAATCTGTGATGGTGTATATCCAACATCGCAGAATCCACCAGGCAATGTCCATAAGCCATCCACTTTTTCCTTAACCATCAGAAATTTACCTTCATTGTTGAACACTACGCTTCTTAAATCTACTTTAGGCGTTACATAAAGGGATTCGCTATGCAAAAGCAAGCTTATCCTCTGAGGATCTTCCGTGCTTAACCTTGAAATAATATTTACAGTAGCCTCCATTATCTGATTATACCTGTCTATTTCGTATTCGTTTTTTACGAAATGAAGTCCTGTCTTTGCATAAGCCTGTATCTGCATGGCCAATTCAAATATGTCGTTTTTCATATTACGCTCCTTCTATTTATTTAGGATATTGGAAAATCTAAAATAATAATCGTCAATTATTTCATGAATCAAGGCAATTATATAAGATGAATTGTATATCTTTCTCTTTTGCATTTTGTATCTTATGCCCGGCACTCCTGACGTATACTGTTTGTACAACGGAAAAGCCAAGGAAAACTCTTTAATGCTTATTTTCCTGGGATTTGGTATGCTGCAGGAATTTTCATGAAACTTTGCATTGCTGATTTCAACTTCATCTCCTTTGACTTTAGCATGAAACCAATAATTGCTGTCATAATTTATGGAGAATAGTTTATAATCTCTATCGTTGTTTTCGATGTGCTCCAATATTTTCATCCATTCTTCCGTATAAAGCTTCAACGTGATGCGCCCCCTTAATAAGTGATAATCGTTTTTGATATAAATTCTGACTCTGTCTCTTCAACAGTCTTCAAATTCGGCGATATTACGTATAGTAAAATGTAGAGTTCTTTCTCAGGAAAAAATCTAGCATATAATCTGCCGTATGACTTTGTTACGGGAAAATCTTTGCCTGAATAGTCCTTAGGACTTCCATACTGTATGTAAGCTCGTTTAAAATCGCCTACTGAATGTTCAAGGCTGTTAGATATTATTTCTGAATTAAATAATGTCCAATCTGTAAACCCGGCGATTTCTTTGTCACAAACGGCAATTTCAATTAAATTGAATTCTACTGTCGGATCTGTACATCCCAGGCTTTTTAATACTAAATTTTCAATGTCATGCTCTGGCACAGCTTTGATTTTTTCTATATGCCATTCGTCTTGAATATCATGAAAAACTTTCTGATTATCCTTACCCTTTATTATATAACATCCGTAAAAAGAATTGAAATAATTACTTTCTGAATCATAAATAGTGGATCTGTCATTTTCAAATGCTCCGTAATTATATAGGATGCTCATTTCTACATCTTCATTGAGTTTTCTCGATATTAAATCGTCATTGAAGACAAGAACGAAAGGATACCAGTCTTTTTTAAATGTGTATAAGCCATTAGGAATATCTACTTTTACGTTCTCCCTTGCAAAGACAGATTCTTTGTACTGTTGCCTGCTATAAAAACTCATCGCAATCAGGCTCCTGACTAATGAAAAATTCTGCAGAACCAATAATGTAACGACAATCAATAGCATGAAAATAGTTTTTTTACGTTTTCTCATTAATGAACACCTTGAAATCATCGAAATTAGCCACTGGAAAGAAATTGTAATTTTTGTTGTTTAACAAAATGGCATTTCCTTTTCTTTGTGAAATATTCATGTTCTTATATACGGCTACTCCCACCGGTCTGGACTGTTTCTGTGAAAAATTGACCGTATGCATTGTGCCTCCTACTACCCCTGTCTCAACTACAAATACCTTTTCGCTGAGGCACGCTTGCAATCTGTCTCTAGCTATAAATTTATAATTTTCGACAAATTCCAGGGGATGGTATTCACTTAAAAGGAGCCCATCTTTATCCAAGATGCTTTGGGCCAAAGCTTTATTTTCCTCTGGGTATATCCTGTCTGTTCCGCTTGGCAATACCGCTATAGTTTTTCCATCAGATTCCAAAGCACCTTTATGTGCATAAGTATCGCACCCATATGCAAGTCCACTGACAACTGGGATTCCGTCTTCGCATAAAATCTTGCTATAATCCTTGGCCTTCTGCTTTCCTTCCAACGTAGGCATCCTTGTGCCAATAACCGCAACCAACCTATTTTTCAGCAAATTCGCATTGCCTTTTAAATACAGCACATGTGGCTGTATAGCTAATTTCGCCAGTTTTGAAGGATATCTTTCATCTATAAATGTACATATTTCCACATTGTTTTTCATGCATGATTCAACTATGGCATCTTTCTTTTTTATAGCAGCGCTTATTCCTTCCGACCTCAGATTAATTTTTCTGATCATTTGAACAAACTTTACCAAGTCATCAAGCGTCGCACTTTCAAAATCGCTGAAAAAATCGTAAGCATGCCTAACGGTAGCGCTTCCAACCTTATCTATAAACCCTAAAGTTAAAATTTTTTCAGTTGAATTCATTGCTACCTCCGTTTTCAAGTAAGTTAATTAGGCGTTTGCAAAACGC
>DMAW01000016.1 GCA_003446375.1 Eubacteriaceae bacterium
ATATATAAAGAGTGCTTTTAAATTCCCATATCTGCTATCATGCTGTCATCCGATGATCCGTACGATATGTCCAAGTGTCTTGGATTAAGCTGTTTTTCCAACCAAAACAAGACATCTCCAATTACTTCATCCTTGCTGTATTCATTGAAAATCTCATGATAAAGCTTGGCATATATCTTAAGGGTTTTGTTTTCAGAACTTATGTCTCCAAAGAAGTCACGGGAGTCTTTTTCGCTGACAAGTCCATCATTTGCTCCGTGCAAAACAAGAATGGGATCAACAAATCTATGGCTATTTTCTTTCAGCCAGTCCAAGCCACCAAATAAAGAATAAAAAAGTCCTGCAGATATTTCTTTTTCCACTAGTGGGTCTTTGGCATATGCTTCAACTACTTTGGGATCGCTGCAGATTCCGGAACCTAATTCATTAGGCAAGTATGTCATGGGATCCAAATCCTTTTCTAAAGCTGTACCTATATTTGCATTATTTCTAGTCAAAGCTCCGGATAAGACATAACCGTCGGCCTTACTTGGAAAATGGCTGCCATAAAGTGAAATTGCATAACCGCCCATGCTGTGGCCTATTAAAAATAAAGGCAAATTAGTATTTTCTTTTTTGATCAAGTCGACAAGGACGTTCACATCCTCAAAAATTTGAGTGTAATCATCGTAATATACCCTGATTCCATCGGATTTTCCGTGGCCTCTATGGTCAAAACGATATACGCCAAAACCCTTTTGGTTGAGTTTTTGAGTTAGATAATCGTATCTGCCTTGATGCTCACATAATCCGTGGACAATTAAAACGATTGCCTTGGGATTGATAGGCATATCCTTTTTCAAGAAGAGCTTGGTTCCGTCAAAAGACGAAATGATTTTACTTTCCATTTTTATCCCTCCAATGTCTAGCACTTTTAACTTTCGTATACCCATTTTGTACTTATCAAAACCAAAAAAGAAATGGGCAAAAATAAAGTTCTCGATTGTAAACAGATATGGAAAAAAGAAACGAATATATAACAAAAAGGTTTACAAATAACCTGGGATTTCATGATATAATTTAAACTATGCTTAAAATAAACTATAAAGGGATGAAGTCGTCGTGAGCCAAAACAGAAGAAAAATCCAGTATATGGTTATTGCATACATTCTTATTTTTTCGGTATTGTTTTTATCAGGCTGTGGCATAATATCAGGGAATCAGTCTCCGCTAAATCCTGAAGAGCCGGTAACTATAAGGTTATGGCATTACTATAGCGGAAAAAACAAGGAAAAATTCGACCAGCTAGTTTCTTTGTTCAATGAAACTGAAGGGATTAAAAAAGGAATTGTCATAGATGCTCAAAGTCAAGGAGATGTAGGTCGACTTGCTGAGGCGGTGTATGATGCTGCAAATCAGAAGATTGGTTCTCAGCCAATTCCAAATATATTTGCAGCATATCCTGATAACGCTTACCGGGTAGATCTGGTTGTGCCGTTGGTTGAGCTGGAGACGTATTTCAGCAAAGAAGAGCTTGAAGAATATAGAGATGAATTTCTAGAAGAGGGTAGATTTGGTGAAAATAATCGACTTAAGATAATGCCTATAGCCAAATCTACGGAGAATCTGTTTTTAAATAAGACGTTTTGGGATGAATTTGCAAAAGATACAGGTGCTAAGCTTGAAGCGTTATCGACTTGGGAAGGAATAATACAAACAGCTGAGATCTACTATGAATGGTCGGGGGGAAAGGCTTTTCTTGGGATAGACGGAAATGCAAATTATATGCTCGTATCAGCTTCTCAACTTGAAGAAGAATTGTTTCATTATGATCAAAGCAAGCCGAAATTTAATTTTGACTCTCAAATAGCAAAAATAATATGGGACAGCTTTTACATTCCATATCTGAAAGGATATTTCGTGAAAACAGGAAGATTCAGCTCTGATGATGCAAAAATCGGAAATGTAATCGCATATATAGGCTCTACTGCAGGAGCAGCATATTTTCCAAGCGAAGTCACAATTAGTGAAAATGAAGTGTATCCAATAGAACCGGAGGTTTTAGCTTATCCGAAATTTAAAAGCGGACAGGCATCTGCGGTGCAGCAAGGAGCCGGAATGTGCATAGTTGAAAGCGATTTGATTCATGAGTATGCATCAGCTGAATTTTTAAAGTGGTTTACGATGCAAGATCAAAATGTAAGCTTTTCTGTCTCAACGGCGTATTTTCCCGTTAAGAAAGATTCTTTGAGAGAAGATTTAATAATGGAAGCATATGAACAAGAAGATGAATTCTTGCCTGTCAGTATCAAAGCCTCTATAAAAACGACTATGCAAATGTTTGACGAGGTATACTTTTATGGGTACAAGCCCTTTGAAGGAAGCATCTATGTAAGGGATATACTGGAAAATCATTTGATTTCATGGGTTCAAAGAGATCAGGAATCCTTAAAAGGCCTAAGCAAAGAACAAAAGAAACAAGCGGTTGATAAGTTTTTATCTGAAGAGAATTTCAATAGCTGGTATGATAGCTTTTTAGAAGAGATAAGGGAGTATTTAGATTAAAAGATGCGAAAAGGCGGATGTGCAGTGAAAATTTTCAAAAGACGAAGAAACTCAATTAAATACAGATTCACGGCATTTGTGTTGGCATTGATAATTTTTCAATCGACGCTTTTATCGCTAACGCTGATTGCCGGGGGAGTTTTAAAAGAATCAAAATCAAACGCCTTTAAATCTTTTGATCAAACAGTATCTAACAGAAAAGACTATATTCAAATGGAGATGAATACCCGGTGGACTAATTTTGATCCATACGTGGGGCAGATATCAGCCCTCCTTCCCAAGGAAGGTGGAGATACAGCTTTGTTTTTTAAAGAGGCTGCGCCTATAGTCATATCAATACTAAGGACGACTATGACCAATGGAGCATTTATTATCTTAGAGGAGCAAGCAGGAGAAAATCCCTATAATCGCAAAGCCATATATTTTAGAGACTACGATCCTCTCCTTAATGACGAAACAAATAAGGATCTTTATTATGTGTCAGGATCTTACGACATATCTCAAAATATGCAGATACCCCTTGACCTTAGCTGGTCTTATTCATTAGAGTTGACAGATGACAATAAAAGCTTTTATGAAAAACCCATCAATAATTCCTATCTAAGCAAAAATGCATCTCACTTGGGATATTGGAGCCAACCTTTTAAGCTGAGCCCTGAAGATCACGAAATAATTACATATACCATGCCTTTGTTTGACAGTCTTAAAAATACTAGAGGGATAATAGGGATTGAAATAGCGGTAGCTGATTTTAATAAGCTCTTTCCGTCAACAGATTTGGGGCAACGGGCATTAGGGTATCTAATTGGCTATAAAGCATCTGAAAACGATGAAATTAGGCCCCTTATTTTAAATGGAGCTTTTCAACAAAGGATAATCGATGAGAATAATGATTTGATCTTGCAAGCGGTTGACGGTAGAGAAGATATCTATCTTCTTAATGATCACAACGCAAGGGATAATCTTTATGTTAATATGCACAAGATACGCCTTTACGATAATAATACGCCATTCGAAAATGAAGAGTGGTTTCTTATTGGGGTTGTGGAAGAAAAGGATCTTTTAAGCTTTTTTACGAAAATGCAAAACATTTTGATTATGTCACTTGTCCTATCTATACTGATTGGAGGGATAGGAGGACTGTTTATAAGCAAGAGCATGTCAAGGCCTATAATCAATTTGGCCAATGAGGTATTGGACAAAGACGACGACAGTCCCAAAGGATATGCTAGAACCGGGTATCAAGAGATTGATAAATTAGCAAAAGCTATTGAAGATGCAAACGAAAAGCTCATTGAATCTTCAAATCAAATATCTAGAATCATAGATTTGGTGGATATGCCCATTGCAGCTTTTGAATACAAAGAAGATGAAAAAAGAGTGTTCGTCACTGACCAGCTTCAAGAATTATTGATGCTTAGCTATCAAGAAAAAGAGGCGAAGGTCTCAGACAAAGAAGAATTCAAAGCCATGTTGTCGAGGATCATGAACAATAGTGAGCCGGAAGAAGAACACGTATATCAATTGAAGCCTGAGACTGAAAAGTGGATCAAGATCAGCATCAAAGAGACTAATAAAAGTGTAATGGGTTTAATTGTAGATGTCACAAAAGAAATCATAGAAAAAAACAAGATAAAACAAGACAGAGATCAAGATAGTCTTACTGAAATATACAATAGAGCGGCATTCGCGAGAAAAGTTAATTTATTGATATCTGAAAATGATATTTCAAAAGGTGCTTTTTTGATGTTGGATCTAGACCACTTGAAGCCCATAAATGATACATATGGTCATATTTGGGGAGACAAATATATAAAAAAGACGGCAGAGTTACTTTCGATATTCAGTGAAGCCGGAGGCATAGTCGGACGACAGTCGGGAGATGAGTTTTTAGTCTTTTTGTATGGATTTTCAAGTTGCAAGCAGATAAAAAAACTTGTTGATAGCTTTTACGACAGTTTGGGGCAAAATACACTGGATTTTCCGGATAAAGAAAAGAAGCGAATAAGGATATCCGCAGGTCTTGTATGGATAGACAAAAATGGTTCTCAAATCACTTACCAAAGCTTGCTTAATAAAGCTGATATGGCATTATATGCTGCCAAGAATCATAGAAAAGGAACCTGGATCTCATATGATGAGAAAGACAAGACAAGCTGCTAAATAAAATTTTTAAGAAGAACCGATCCAAGACTGTAATTGGAGAAGTTCTTCTTTTTTTACGGGTAAATGCAGCGGTTATTTTTTCTGTCCAAGGGTATAATTATATCAATAAGATCTTTTAAAGGACATATAATGAGGAGGTTTTAAAGATGAATCCCGGATTTGCAAAGTTGATAATGGTAATAGCGGTTGCGGGTATTATCGCATCGGGCTTCATGTTTTTTGACCGTTCAAATAAAGGGCGTAATGAAAACCAGCTGTCACAAGAAGATGTTCTGCCGGACTATGGCAAGAGCAGATACAAGGAAATTTATCTTGCAGGAGGCTGCTTTTGGGGAGTTGAAGCTTACTTTTCAAGAATAATAGGAGTCGAATATACCAGTGTGGGATATGCAAATGGCGAAGGAGTGAACACCAGCTATCGAAGCATTAAATCTACCGGGCACGCAGAAACAGTTAGAATTGTCTATGATCCTGAAATAATATCATTGGAAGATATAGTGACTTATTATTATGGAATCATCGATCCAACAAGTCTAAATAAGCAAGGCAATGATATCGGAACACAGTATAGAACGGGGATTTACTACATAGACGAAAAAGATATGAACGTTATTAAAGCGGTCACTAAAAAAGAGCAGATAAAATATGCTGAGCCTATAGTCACGGAAGTAGAGCCATTAAAGAATTATGTATTAGCCGAAGATTATCATCAGGACTATTTATATGAAAATCCCCAAGGTTATTGTCATATCAGTCTAAAAGAGATTCCAAATCAAAGGCCAGCAGTAAATATGTCTGACTATCCAAGACCGTCGAATAAGGAAATTAAAGATAAGCTGACTGATATGCAGTATAGCGTAACTCAAAGGCAAAATACTGAACCGGCATTTCAAAATAATTATTGGGACAATGATCAAAAGGGTCTGTATACAGATATAGTCACAGGTGAGCCGTTGTTCTTATCAGATGACAAGTATGATAGTGGTTCGGGTTGGCCGAGCTTTACAAAAACTATAGATAAAAGCGTAGTGGAATACTTCAAGGATGAGAAGCTTGGCATGGAGAGAGTCGAAGTAAGAAGCAGAGCAGGAGGATCTCATTTAGGTCACGTATTCAGAGATGGCCCTGTAAAAGAGGGCGGACTGAGATATTGTATCAATAGCGCTGCGTTGGAATTTGTTCCATTTGAAAAACTAGGTGAACTTGGATATGAGAAGTTCAAAGTTCTGTTTAAATAAGCAGATTGACCTGATTGGGGTGATTAGATGAAGACTATGCAAAGATTGACCGATGCATATGACGGTGCGCTGAGAGTGGGTTTTAACGACAGTTCCAAGTTTATAATATTCAGCGATGTACACAGAGGAGACAACAGCCTGTCCGACGAATTTGCCCATAATCAAAACATATATCAGCATGCGCTTAATTATTACCTAGAGAATGATTTTTCATATATAGAAGCAGGAGATGGAGATGAGCTATGGGAACACGAAATCTTTAAATATATAATAAGAGCGTATGGAGACATATATACCTTGATTAGTGAGTTTTATCGAAAAAACAGATTCTACATGCTTTATGGCAATCACAACATGGACCTTAAATACGAAGATTATGTAGAAGACAATTTGTATAAATTTTATGATATTTATGAAGATTCTTTTGACGTTTTGTTCCCGGGGCTTAAAGTACATGAAGCTATAGTTCTTGAACACGAGGTTAGCAAGAAAGAGATATTTATAGTTCACGGACATCAAGGTGACTTTTTGAATGATCAGATTTGGCCGATCACAAAATTCTTAAACAGGCATTTATGGCATTACTTTCATATAGTCGGGTTTAGGAATCCATCCAGTCCATCAAAGAATATGCATAAATGCCACAAGATAGAGAGGAACTATTCAAAGTGGATACGTCAGCATGAGATCATGCTTATTGCGGGACATACTCACAGACCAAAGTTTGTAAGCAATACCGGAGAATCATATTTTAATACCGGCGCATGTGTATTTCCTCTTGGAATAACCGGTATAGAGATTCAAGAGGGCACTATAGCGCTCGTTAAATGGCACATAAGGCCTGACCCCATAGGATCCCTAACTGTTCAGAGAAACGTTCTTAAGGGGCCAAGCCCACTTGAAGAATTCATGTATTGAGCAAGCCTGCGGATTATTAGCTCTGCAGGCTTCTAATTAGTTAGGCCTAGTTTTTTTGTAACGGCTTTTTCTGCTTCTACTATAATCAAAACCCCAAAACCACACAAAATGGGCAGGAGCCAATCTGAGACGTAGACAGAAGTGGTTGAAAACCATAAATTCATGAACGGCAGATACGTAAAACCCATTTGAGCGATTAACACAGCCAATGCTGCTACTAAGGCGATCTTGTTGCTGAAAAATTTGCTGGAAAAAGAGCTTTCGTTGATTTTTCGGCAATTGAAAAGGTAGAATATCTCGCCAAAGACTAAAGTGTTCACTGCTATGGTCTGTGCAGTCTTTAGGTTTGAACCATTGGCTATTACCGTTTCGTAAGCATAAAGTGTAAAACCGCCAATCAACAACAGCACAAAAATTATTCTGAATATAAAATATGAACCTAAAATGCTGGCTGAAGGATCGCGAGGGGGTTTTTGCATAGTGTTGTTTTCTGTCGGTTCAAAGGCAAGCGCGAGCCCTAAGGTAATTGCAGTTACCATATTAACCCAGAGTATTTGAACAGGGGATATAGGCAGCTGCTGCCCAAGTACTATGGCTACTAAAATCACGAAAGCTTCGGCTCCGCTTGTGGGAAGCAAAAATAGCAGACCCTTTCGGATGTTGTTGTAAATAGTCCTGCCCTCTTCGATAGCTGATACGATTGAAGCAAAGTTATCATCAGTAAGCACCATGGCAGCACTGTCCTTTGTAACCTCTGTTCCTTTAATACCCATAGCTATCCCTATATCTGCTTTTTTAAGAGCGGGGGCATCATTTACGCCATCACCGGTCATGGCACATATCTCACCATTCTTTTGGAGAGCATCAACAATTCTGAGTTTGTGTTCAGGGCTTGTCCGAGCAAATATATCGCAGTCTTTTACAGCTTTGCGCAGCTCATGTTCATTCATGTTTTCTAATTCGTCTCCGCTTATGACAGTTCCATTTGTGCTTAAGCCCATTTTTTTGCCAATCATATTTGCAGTTAGAACATGGTCTCCTGTAATCATCTTTATCCTTATACCGGCCTCTTGGCTTTTCTTAATCGCGCTTATGGCCTCTGGGCGAGGTGGATCCATTAAACCTGTCGCAGCTATAAAAACAAGCCCATCTTCCAAATCTTCATGTGTCAGATTTTCCTTTTCAGAAGCGACTTCTTTATATGCGCTTCCCAGCATCCTAAGTCCTTTAGAGGCTCCGTCATCAATTTGCTCATCCCAGAACTTGTGATTAAGGTCTTCCGGACCTGACTTGCCAAATTGTTTAGTGCACATAGATAAAAGCCTATCAGGAGCTCCATTTACAAATATATACCTTTTGTTATCCACCACATTTAATGTTGCCATATACTTGTATTCAGAGTCGAAAGGAATCAGAGACAGGCGCTTGGTTTTGTATTTGAATTCTCCTGCTTTTTCGGATAGCGCCATCAGTGCGCCTTCTGTGGGAGTCCCTTTTACGTCCCAGTTTTTGTATTCGTCTTTTTCTAGTTGAGAATCATTGGTTAAGCGTGCCGATAAGATAAGCTTTTCAAGAGCTTCATCATCTGATGATTTTACAATAGCTCCATTGATATTGATGGAGCCTTCCGGAGAATAGCCATAGCCTTCTACCTCATAAGCTCCTGTAGAAGTATATATGGCAGCAGCGGTCATTTCGTTTTTGGTGAGAGTGCCTGTCTTGTCAGAGCATATCACAGTTACCGAACCCAAAGTTTCTACGGAAGGCAGGCGCCTTATTATGGCGTTTCGAGATGCCATTTTTTGAACGCCTATGGCCAAGGTAATAGTCAATATTGCAGGGAGTCCTTCAGGTATGGCAGCTACAGCAAGCCCTATTACTGCTAGAGAGATTTCTCCTAAAGTAAATTCTCTGAAAAAGTAGCCGTAAACAAATAACATCAGCGAAAAAGCTATAATAAATATGGACAATAGCTTTCCGAATTCATTTATTTTCTTTATCAAGGGAGTAGTCATCGTTTGGGTTTCTGAAAGCATCTTGTTGATTTTTCCAAGCTCGGTATAAGCACCTGTTGCTACTACGAATCCTTTTGCGTTTCCTGATTTTACCGTAGTCCCCGTATAAGCCATAGATTTTCGCTCAGCTAATACAGTTCCTGCCTTCACTGGATCTACAGATTTTTTTACAGCTTCAGACTCGCCGGTTAATGACGCTTCTTCTACTCGAAAATTTGCAGTGGCTTCTATAAGCCTAAGATCAGCAGGAATTTTGTCTCCGGGAGACAGCAGGACTAAGTCGCCTGGAACCAGTGCTTCTGCATCAATGGACTGGCGATTGGAGTTTCTTATGACCGATGCCTTAAGAGACAATAGATGTTTTATTCCCTCCAGAGCTTTTTTGGCTTTGTCTTCTTGTATGTATCCTATTAAAGCATTTATAATCACTACTCCCAGTATGACCCATGTATCTATCCAATGCTTTAAAGCTGCAGTCAAAACAGTGGCTGCGATCAATACATAAATAAGAGCATTGTTAAACTGCATAAGAAAGCGTTTTATGGCGCTTGGGCCTTTTTCTTCAGGAAGCTTATTGGGACCGTATTTATCCATCCGCTTCTGTGCATCTTCGTCTGTAAGGCCATTAAAGTTTGTATCCAGCTTGCTAAGAATATCATTTGCAGAAAGAGATTCCCACGAAACATCTTGCTCTGTAAGAGTAGGTTTTTCCAAAGACATGTTGGTTTGCTCCTTTCGTGTTGTTAGAGTCTTTAAATACTATATACCGCGGTTTTTCATATTTGTAACATAAAAATTGATTATATTTCTATAATAACTGCTATTAAGGATTTATTGTGCACAGGTGTGTTTTTGCCTGCATGAAGGGTAAATAATATTAAAGAACAGAAATTTGATAAAATATAACGCGAGGAGTTAAAGTTATGAAAGGTTCGCTCGTAATAGGAAAAATAAAAGGAATAGAAATTGAAATAAACATAAGCTGGTTCGTCATATTCGCTCTCCTTACATATATGCTGGCTACAAGCTATTTTCCGGTAAATTATCCTGAATGGAACGAAACTGTCAATTGGATATTGGCAACTGTTATGGCGCTTATGTTTTTTTCTTCTGTGCTGCTTCACGAATTATCGCATTCTCTAGTTTCAATAAGGCAGGGATTAATAGTAAAGAAGATCACGCTTTTTATATTTGGGGGAATGGCCCAGATAGAAAAAGAGGTGGACGATCCTGTAAAAGAATTGAAAATCGCTATAGCAGGACCGGCCATGAGCATAGTATTGTCAGGCATATTTTTCTTGTTTGCCAATGTGTTGGCAGCTGCCGGGGCACAGGCGTACTTTATTGTTCCATTTACTTACTTGGCCACTGTAAATATAATACTTGCCATATTTAACATGGTGCCCGCATTTCCATTGGACGGAGGCAGGGTTTTAAGAGCTATAATCTGGAAAGTTAAAGGAGACATGCAGCAAGCTACAAAAATTGCATCCTCATTAGGCAGTTTCTTTGGGTATTTTCTAATTTTCAATGGGGTATTCTTGGCTTTAGCGGGGAATTTATTTAATGGTCTGTGGTTTCTTTTTATTGGCTGGTTCATAACCCAGGCTTCACAATCCAGCTACCAGCATGTGGTCATGAACGATATGTTCAATAAAATTTGTGTAAACAAGTTCATGACGGAAAACGTGGTGACTGTTGAGTACTATGTAAGTTTAGAGCAGCTGGTAGAAGATTATTTTTATAAGTATAAGTTTTCCATGTTTCCGGTAGTTAGGATAGGCGAGATTATGGGAATAGTGACATTAGACGATATAAAAAAAGTCCATAAATCAATATGGGATGAAACCACTGTCGGAAGCATTGCTCAAAAGATTGAAGAGGATCTTATAGTATCGCCGAGAGATACAGTTTCCATAGCAATGGATAAGGCATTTAAAAATGGCGTTGGAAGGGTATTGGTTATGGAAGACGGAAGGCTGCTTGGGATTGTATCCCGAACGGATATCCTAAATTACATAAGAATACACGGGCAGCTATACGGCAAGGAGAGATAGATGTGGGGTATGGAGAAAAGATAAAAAAGTATTTTGAAAATTTGGATAGAAGCCTATTTATGGAAGAAAACAAGGAATTTGCCTACATAGACGGACCCTTTCCCATAGGATTCGGTCAAACGATATCACAGCCATCTTTAGTACTTGAAATGACGCTGCTGCTTGATTTGAATCCCAATTCCAAAGTGCTTGAAATTGGTACGGGAAGCGGCTTTCAAACAGCTCTTCTAGCAAGGGCTGCAAAAAACATCTACACTGTAGAGAGGATACCTGAACTTTATGAGAAAGCTGTAGATAGGCTTAAAGATATGGGGTATGATAATATTTATTTTAAGCTGGGGGATGGAACAATGGGATGGGCTGAAGAATCGCCTTTTGATCGAATTATTGTAACAGCCGCAGCAAAAGTTGTTCCGCCGGCGCTTTTACAGCAATTAGCGGCAATGGGAAAGATGGTCATACCCATAGGCACAGGAGTAGTTCAGGAACTTGTATTAATTGAAAAAGAATCAAATGGAAGCGTCCATTATCGGACAGTGGAATATGTAAGCTTTGTTCCGCTAGTTGGAGAGTATAAGCAGATTGGAGATAAAAGGTGAAGAAAAATCAATGGATGATGGGTATTATAATTTTATTGTTTCTGTTGTTGATAATGTCGCTTGCAAATAACGTGATTGAAATGGGAGAAAGATTTTATACAGTGCACCCCTTGCTTTCCAAGGGCTTTTACGTAGCCATAGGAATCTTTGTCATATGGGTCGTGGCAGTTCCCATTGGGTGGATGCTAAAGGCTCCTGTTTACGATTATTCAGTTTTACTCGATGGTCAAAAAGAGCATATAGAGCCGGGGGAGCTAAAAAAATTTAAGCAGTCATTAGTAAAAGACGAATCTGATATTGAAAAATTAGAAGGAAAAGAAGGAGATGAGCTTAAAGAAGCACTTGTCTCTTTGATAGCCGAAAGGGAGAGGTATGCTGATGAAGCCATAGTACAAAGTTCGCTGCTGACGTTTTTGACTACTTCAATCTCGCCGAATGGGTTGATAGATGTAGCGGCTGTGATTTACTATAATGTGAAGATGATAGGAAGCATGATAAGGCTTTTTGGAATAAGACCAAGTTTGATCAACATACTTAAAATTTTTAGGAATGTATTCTTGACTGCATTTGTGGTCAATCAGCTTGAAGAGCTTGAAATCAATGAATATATGGAAGAGATGTTGGAATCATTTGGAGACGTGGCGGCAGGGAAGCTTTTGTCAAAAACCATGGATTCATTGATACAGGGGACTCTAAGTGCATTTGTAACGCTCAAGATAGGGTATGCGGCAAAAGCGGTACTACTTGATCCAAGAAAGACAAGAGCGAAAGGATTTAGAAGATACATAAGAAAAAGGTCAAGACAGACCTTGGCAAGAGAGGTCTTGCCAAGGAGCATAGCTGCAGTTCCAAGAGGATTTGGGAAGGCTATTGAGGTTATGCTGCGCAGAATGACGAGGGAAGCAACCAAGGAGCCTAAATAATAGGCTTCTTTCTCTTAAGGATATAATTTAGTTGAAAAAAATCCCCTGTAATGAAATAATTGAAGTGATAAAGATTTTACGGGAGGAGATATGTTTGATGAAAAAAGAGAGGGTGCTAGATGCAATCAATCACCAAGAGACAGAGAAAATTCCCCATACAATCGAGTTTACTAAAGACATCCTTGAAATCCTTTGCAAAGAGCTTAAAATGACGCCTGATGAAATTTTTGATTTTGCTGACAACCACATAGAAAAGATCAATCTAAATGCAGGAGGAACATGGATCGGAGATGGGTTTTACCGAGACGAGTTTGGAGTAATTTGGGATCGGACAGGACACGACAAGGATATCGGCATTCCCGCAGAGGTTATCTTTAAAAAGCCGGATATTGACATGTATGATTTTCCTAAAGTACAGGAAGCCTTGTTGAGAAAGGAAATAGAGAGCACCCTTGCAAATGGAAGAGATACATTTAAAATATGCAAGATAAGCTACAATCTTTATGAAAGAGCTTGGTCTTTAAGAGGCATGATGAACATTTTAATGGATATGATGGAAAACCCTGAGTTCACACATGCATTGTTTGAGAAGATATTTGAATTTAACATGCAGAGAATCAAGATAGCGATGGAGTATGACATAGGCGGATTTTACTTTGGTGATGATTATGGCCAACAAAGAGGACTTATAATGGGTCCAAAGATGTGGAGAAAATACATAAAGCCTTTATTGGCGAAGCAATATGAAGAGGTTAAGAAGAAAGACAAAGTCGTGATACAACATTCCTGTGGAGATAATAACTTGATATTGCAGGATTTCATCGAAATAGGACTAGATGTATACAACACTATACAACCAGAGATATATGATCTTAAAAAACTTAAAAGCCAATACGGAGATAATCTGGCATTTTGGGGAGCAATAAGCACTCAAAGGCTTTTGCCTTATGCAACACCGGAAGAGGTGAAAATGAAAGTGCGTGAGACCATGGGCATTTTAGGAAAAGGTGGAGGTTATATAGCATCACCAACTCATAGGATGCCCCAAGACATACCTGTAGAAAATTTTTTAGCCTTAGTTGAAGCATTTAAGAATCAATGATATCGGTACCAAATGTAGGTCTGAGCATATCATTATGTTTTAAAATAGAGTATAATGTTTACATAATGATTGAAAACTAGGAGGATACGATGGAAAAATTGTTATGTGCTTCAATGATGTGCGCTGATTATGGTTCGCTTAAGGATGAGATGGCAAAGCTTGAAAAGGCTGATATTGACCTATACCATGTGGATATAATGGACGGCAGTTACGTTCCGAACTTTGGCATGGGGCTTCAAGATTTAGAGTTTATAAGAAAAACTACAAAGAAATTAGTAGATGTTCATCTTATGATTGAAAATCCCGGACGGTATGTAGATTTTTTTGCAGACAAGGGAGCAGATATCATTTATATTCACCCTGAGGCAGATACCCATCCTGCAAGAACCTTGGATGCAATAAGGGCTAAAGGCGCTAAGAGCGGTATTGCTGTAAATCCTGGCACATCTGCAGAATTTATAAAACCGCTGCTGAATATCGTAGATTACATTTTGATTATGACAGTAAATCCCGGCTTTGCAGGGCAAAAATATCTGGAATACGTGGACGAGAAGATAGAGGAGCTAGTGAAGCTAAAAGAAGCAAAAGATTATTCTTACGAACTAGTAGTCGATGGAGCGATTTCTCCTGAAAGAATTCAGAAGCTTTCTCAAAAGGGCGTAAAAGGTTTCGTGTTGGGCACTTCTTCTCTCTTTGGAAAAGGCGATTACACTGAAATAATTCCAAATCTAAAGAAGTTATAAGTATAAAAGACCTTCCGGTTTACATATCAAACGGAAGGTCTTTTATAATCATTTATTAAAATTCTTCAGTATTTACTATAAGCACATGATCACCAAATATTTCGTCAAAATCCTTGATAAAAGATTCTGTCTCACTGCCGTAAGAGCTGGGAATCTCGATAATGCCAAGCTGATATCCCTGGCTTAATTTTTCCAGCGAAGCATCTTTAAACCATTTCTTATACAGAGCAATCCTGTAGGATAAACCTACAGCGCTTCTCTCGCTGACGCCTAGAGAATCTATGACGTCTGATGGATCCTTAATAGTGGCAATAAATTGATTTGAAAGCTCAGTAAATATTTCAGGATCTAGATCCTTATAAGCTACGAGCAAAGCCTTGAATTTTGTGGGAGATACTTTCTTGGTCATGCAAATTCCTCCTTGAAGGTGATTTTGTTATAAATTTAACTATATTGATAAGTATAACACACAATTGGATTGTCAACAATTTATCAGAGCTGTTTTTACAAATATAATACAAGTTTACCTCCTAAGCTTTTGTTTGACTTTTTTAATAGGATACATGAAAGGATCTTCAATGTTTTTTCTTTCAATAAGCATGGCATTAAGCTCTACCCCCAAGAGAAGGATCAGGGAAGTCAGCAAAAGCCACAGCATCAAAGCGATAACGGCACCTAGCGCTCCATAGAACCTAGAGTAGTTGGCGAAGTTGTCGACGTATTTTTGAAATATAAAAGTAAATAAGGTCCAAGTAAAAGTAGAAAATATCGCACCAGGAAAAGCATGTCTCAATTTTACTTTTTTTGCCGGAACAAATATGTAAAAAGCTAAAATAAGAACAAAGATAAAACTGATGGGCAGTATGATTCTAAGCAATTCTATAAGGCTCTCGAAAGGAAGGTTGGGGAAATAATAAGATGCAAGGTCAAGCAATTGTTGTCCGAATACTATTCCTATTAGAGCTAGGAGTATCGTCAGCGCAAAAAGAATCACCCAGAAAATAGAAAATAAATACTTAAGGGGCAGCGAGCGTTCATCTTTTAAGCCCATGGCCTTATTGGTTCCCTTCATAAAAGCTCTAAATCCTCCAGATGCGGCGTATATAGATAAAAAGACGGACAAGGACATAAGCCCGCTTCTTTGATTTTCAACGATATCAGTGACTACATCGTTTATTAAGTTGAATACATTGTCGGGAAGAGAGCTATCTAAGGTTGATAATATAGCTCTGGAGTCAAGGTCGCTGTATCCGATTAAAGTGAATAAAAAAATCAAAAAAGGGAAAACAGCAAGGAGCAAGCTATATGTAAGCTGATATGCAAAAGCGACTATGTCGTCTTCGTCTATTCGTTTTACAAAGGCAAATATAAAATTTTTGGGATTGTATTTACTGACCATAAGAGCGCCTCCCATATAATATTATACTTATAGTCTAACACAAAATTCTACAGTCTGCCATTTTCGGCAAAGCTGTAATAGTGTTCGCCGGCTACGATAATATGGTCTACGACTTTTATAGAAATCGCTTCGACAGCTGATGAAATCCTCTTAGTGACTTCGATATCTGCGTTTGATGGGTTCAGGCTACCCCCGGGGTGGTTGTGAGAGATTATGATGCTGTTAGCCTGATGCCTAAGAGCAGTCTCTACGATCAGCCTGGGATAGACAGGCGCTTCATTTATAGTTCCTTCATGGACCTTGGCCGCATGATTCACCTTGTTTTGAGAATCTAAGCAGATTACGTAAAAAGCTTCATACTTAAGCCCTGTAAAGATTGATACGGCATATTGCCCTGCTTTTGTAGAACTGTTGAGAAGCGGCTTTTCACCCCACCTCCCTTTGAAGTACCTTTTAGCCAGGGAAGGCACCATGGATACCAAGATAGCTGTGTTTTCAGTAACGGGGCACCTTCGAGCAATATCTTCCGGAGTTGATTCAAAAAGTGTAGCGAGGCTTCCGAACTCCTTAAGCATGATATGGGCTAATTCGTTTGTATCTCTTCTGGGTATTGAAAAGAATAGAAGCAATTCAAGGATTTGATGATCTTCAAAATGGTCAAGACCTTCCTTGATAAATCTGTCTTTGATTCGTCGCCTGTGGCCGGCATGAATTTTATCGGTCATGTCTACCTCCTGTAAATTAAGCTTTATAAGCTAAAGATATCATAATTTTACAAAGAAGGCAAAAATAAAAAGAATAAAACTATCATTAGGTAAAAATAATTTTCACCTAATGATAAAATAGTTAATCAGGATATCAAAAAATAAAAGAACAATCCATCTGCTTTTATTTATTATCGCTTTTTTTTCTTCTGGATCTATGGTATTTAAGATCTATGAGCATAATGATTTCTTCCCGATCCTCCTGTGATAGACCGCGAAACAAATCGAGCATGCTTTTTTCAGTTTGACCAAGTGATATGGTAGTGACGTTTTCATCTCCTGTTAAAAGCCATTCCATAGATACAGAGAATACTTTTGATAATTTGTATAAAGCCTTAGTATCCGGGACCCTGTTTCCGCTGATATAATTGCTCATGGCATTTTTGGAAATCCCGGCTGCGTGGCATACATCAACCTGCTTTAGTTTATCTTTTTTTAGTAAATGGCGTAGTCTTTCGCCTACACCGGCAAAGTCGTTATTCATTGCCTAACCTCCCAAATACAGTACTGTTTTATCATTTATGAGAACGATATTGTTGACATGTTCACAAATGTTGGATAAAATAAAATTGTTAAAACCTATCTGTTATCTATAATTCTATCACAATTCATCAAAAATGATAGCTCATTTTTTTGGCTTGAAAAAATAGGGGTGCAATGGCAAATGCGTTATTTATGGGTACGGGGAATTTAAAACGGGTATAAGTAACGTAAAGTCAATCAGGGGGGGATGTAATATGTCGGAACAGAAGCTTACGCCATTTGGTATAGAAGTGAAAAAAAGGCTTATTGAGATAGGCAAGACTCAAAATCAACTCGCCAAGGAAATAGGGACCAGCAAGGTTTATTTGAGCATGATTCTATACGGAAAAAGATCCGGAGAAAAATATCTTCAGTTGATTAAGGATTTGCTGGATATAAATTCAGAATAGTCAATACCGAACTTTTCTAAAAACTATCTTATTAAAGCCAAGCTCATCTACGACGTCTATTTCATAGCGATCAAGGCTGTTTATGCAGATGCTATTTCCCACACGTTCCTTCAGCCTGTTTTTGATGTGCTCAAAATCACTCCTGTCATTGCTGACAAGGGTATACACTACCTTGTTTTCAGATTCTTCTATAGTAAATGCATCGTATTTTCCGCTTATCATGCTTATTATATTATCGAACATGGCAACCTCCGAATGAAATTATGTACTTTATTATAACACAACTAAATGTATTCCTAAAATGGCTATCCTGTAAAATTGTCAGTGCTTTTGTGACAGTTTTGCAGGAAGTTTTTGTTATATGGATATTTGAGCGGTGGTATACTTCAGTTAAAGAAAAAATTAGGAGGTTAATAACATGAATGAAAATGTCGAAGGCAGATCAAGCATGTCTGTAAAAATCCAAAGCTTTGGAAGATTTTTAAGTGGGATGATCATGCCCAACATGGGAGTGTTTATTGCTTGGGGACTCATAACAGCATTTTTTATTCCGACAGGATGGTGGCCAAATGAAACTTTTGCAGAATTAGTTGGACCTATGATTATCTATCTTTTGCCGGTGCTGATTGGCTATACCGGAGGAAAGATGATCCATGACGTAAGAGGCGGAGTAGTAGGCGCTGTAGCAACGATGGGTGTAATTGTGGGAGCAGACATACCGATGTTTCTGGGAGCCATGCTGATGGGACCCCTTGCAGGCTATGGCATCAAAAAAATTGACGGAATTTTTGAAGGAAAAATCCCCACTGGATTTGAGATGCTGGTAAACAACTTCTCAGCGGGGATATTTGCAGGAGTGATGGCGCTTTTAGGACTTATAGGCATAGGACCGGCTGTATTGGCTCTTAATAATGTATTGGCAGCAGGCGTTGAAGCGATAGTAAATGCAGGGCTCTTGCCCCTGGCAAATATTTTTATCGAGCCTGCAAAGGTACTGTTTTTGAACAATGCAATAAATCACGGTATATTGGGACCTATTGGAATTGAGCAGTCAGCTGAACTTGGTAAATCCATATTTTTCTTGCTTGAGACAAATCCAGGCCCAGGCCTTGGGATTCTATTGGCTTACTGGTTTGCAGGGAAGGGAAACGCAAAGCAATCAGCTCCAGGAGCAATCATAATTCACTTCCTTGGCGGAATACATGAAATTTACTTCCCGTACATACTTATGAAACCTAAGTTGATACTTGCCGCAATCGGCGGAGGTGTAAGCGCAGTATTTACATTTACCATATTTGGCTCTGGTCTGGTGGCAACGCCTTCACCAGGAAGCATATTCGCATATATTGCAATGACTCCAAGGGGAGATCATCTAGGAGTATTGACAGGCGTGCTTGTAGGTACAGTAGTGTCTTTCATCATCGCTTTTGCATTGCTAAAAAGCGACAAGGCTTCTGATGAGGATATTCAAAAGGCGACTGAAAAGATGGAGAGCCTAAAGGGCAAAAAAAGCAGCGTGTCACAATTTATAAAAAAAGAAGCTTCAGAGGTAAAGAAAGTCGTATTTGCCTGCGACGCCGGAATGGGTTCCAGCGCCATGGGAGCATCTCTTCTTAGTAAAAAGTTTAAAAGCGCAGGACTTGACATCGAAGTGACCAACGTTGCGGTAAATGAGATACCGCAGGATGTAGATATAGTCATAACACAAAAATCCTTGACAGACAGAGCTAGGCAAATAGCGCCAAATGCAGAACACGTATCTGTTGAAAACTTCTTGGGAAGTCCTAAATACGATGAATTGACTGAAAGGCTATCGGGGAAATAGCATAGAGACTGAGTAACTGGAGAGATAGTGCGAAAAATACGCGCTATCTCCTTTTTAAAAGATAAAAATAAAAAATATGGGTATAACATAGTTAAGCCCGCCTCTCAAATGGAGGTGATAATTATTGAATATAAACACAAGACAGCTTCAAGTGTTAAAGTACATGCTGGAAAACAAGACACAGGCATCAAACGAAATAGCTGAAAAGCTGGACATTCATCCACGTACTCTGTACAGGGACTTAAACAAAATCACAGGTTGGATTGAGGAAAACAATATTTTGTCAAGTGGAGAATTAAATGCGGGCTTTGAAGTTCTTTGGGAAGGCGAAGCAAGAAGAAAGTTAGAAAAGCTCATTGCAAAAGATATTGAAACTACAAGGTACGAGCCTGAAAAAAGGCGCTTTATAATTTTATCCGAACTTTTACTAAGCAGTGAGCCGGTAAAGATCTTCTATCTGGCTGATAAGCTCAATGTGACTGAAAATACGGTAATTTCCGATTTGGACAAGGTTGAAAGTTTCCTTAAGGACTACAATTTAAAACTTGTCAGAAAGCCCGGACTTGGACTATACGTCGAAGGTGAAGAGAAGCGAATCCGCAATGCTATAATGAACATATTTTACCAAGGCCTTGACTTAAAAGATGTAAGAGAGTTAATCAAAAGAAAGATTACGGAAAGCACAAGTGAAAAGACGCACATTAATATTGCAGATAGGCTATTAGGTCTTGTAGAAGAAGAGACGATTAAGCGCGTGGAAGAGATAATACACAGCATGGAAGAAGAACTCGGAGAAACTCTTACCGATGATGCGTACATAGGGCTTTTGATTCACACTATTTTGGCGATTTCTAGACTTAAAAGCGGAGATACCATTAAAATTTCCGAAGAGATCTTAAGCAGCCTGAAACTTACTCCTGAATTTGAAGTTGCAGAAAAGGCAAGCAGCAAGCTTGAAGAGGAATTCGGGATCGTAATCCCCATTGATGAGATAGCTTATATTACAATGCATTTAAGAGGGGCGAAAGTAAACAACGAGAAGCTTCCCTCAGAAAAAGGAACTTACCTTAAATACGATGTTGCAGATATCGTCAACAGAATGCTTGTAAGAGCTTCACGGCTTACCGGAATAGAATTTGAAAAAGATAAAGATTTATACATGGGATTATTGATACATTTAAAGCCGGCAATAACCCGTCTTGAACTGAATATGCCCATTAGAAATCCATTGCTGGAAGCTATAAAGGATCAATACAATGAGCTGTTTAAGCTAAGCCAGACTATTTTAAAGGTATTGGAAGATGAACTAAGCTGCAAAGTGCCGGAAGAGGAAACAGGATTTGTAGCTATGCACCTAGGAGCGTACCTAGAGAGAAAGAAATCTATAAAAAAGGAAAATATCAATGTTTTGGTAGTCTGCCCAAGCGGACTTGGAACCTCAAGGCTATTAAGCTCGAAGCTAAGCAAAGAAATAAGCGAAATAGAAGTAGTTGGGCATACATCCATTGAAGAAGCAGAAGATTTTTTGGCAGAGCATCCAAGCGTGGATATTGTAGTCTCTACTGTAAATTTAGGAGAAAAAGAATTTGATTATATCGTAGTCAATCCCCTTTTGACGAACAAGGATATTGTGGCGCTTAAAAGGCGCATTGGCATTGTAGGCATAGACGATTACACTGTAGATATTAAAAACCGGCATGACGCCATACCAAATGCAAAGAAACAAAATTTTGACATGGAAAAACTCAAAAGGTATATTCAAGCATCGGATAAAATCAATAAGGATTTTTTCTTAAAAGATAAAATAACGGTAAACAGTAGGGATGAGCTTTTAAAGTACATTTCCAGGTATATAATATTTAATGAGAAGGATAAAGCCGAAAAATTGTTTGCAGATATAAAAAGCAGAGAAGATTTAATGGGTACGGCCATAAAATCCAAAAATTTGGCATTGGTTCATGCTAAAAGCGATTCTATAGAGGAAATAATAGCAGGGGTATTCAGGACTAAAACGCAAGTCGTATTTACAGATGTTGAAGGCAGCAGAGAAAATGTGGATACAGTATTGATGTTGCTGATGGGCAAGGACGTTCCAAGGGAATACAAAGAGGTGCTGAGCCAGTTAAGCGCAATGTTGGTAGAAACCGAAGATTTCATACCAATGCTACGGCTTGGAGATGAAAAGGAAATAAAGGAAGTCATCAAGCTGGCAGTTAATCAGTTTATACAAAATTATATTAAAAATTGCAAGGTAGAATAAATTACAGGAGGAGTTAAGATGGAAATTTTAAAAAAAGACAACATAATATTGGGCGCGAAGTTGGCAAATAAAAACGAAGCGGTGGAATATGCAGGCAAGCTTCTAGTGGATTCAGGATATGTTGATGAAAGCTACATCGACTTGATGAAAGAAAGAGAAGAGGTCATGAGCACTTACATGGGCAACGGACTTGCAATACCTCATGGAGTGGCAAAATCAAGAGAAGGCAACGTTATAAAAAATTCCGGCATCGTAGTGATACAAGTTCCGGAAGGAGTGGACTTTGGAGACGGAAATATGGCTTTTATGGTTATAGGAATTGCCGGTAAAGACAACGAGCACCTAGATATATTAGCCAACATAGCTACGATTTTCAATGAAGAAAAAAATGTAGAAGAAATGATAGATGCAAAGGATGCAGGTGAAATTTACGATAAATTCACCCAAAGCGTGTGAGGGTGATTATATGGGAAAAATTGCAGTGCATTTTGGAGCAGGTAATATCGGCAGGGGATTTATAGGACTGTTGCTTGCAAAATCAGGCTACAGCGTATATTTTGTAGATGTGAATGAAGCCATCATTGATGAGCTTAATATAAAAGGAAAATACAGCGTAATAATAGCAGGACGAGAAAACGAGACTATCGAAGTTGAAAATGTAGGGGGCATATCTGGAAGAGACGAAGCAGCTGTAGTTGAAAAGCTTATGTTAGCGGATATCGTTACTACCGCTGTTGGAGTTAATGTTCTGCCTATTATCGCGAAGACCATTTCTAAAGCTATAGAGGGCATGGCCAAATCAAAACGAGGCAAGAAGCTTAATTTATTGGCTTGCGAAAATGCGGTTGGCAACAGCGATATTTTAAAGAAATCAGTATATGAAAATTTGACTGAGGAAGCAAAAAAATATGCAGATGAAAATCTAGGGTTTCCAAATACGACTGTAGATAGAATAGTGCCGGAAGCAAGAGAAGATAAAAAGGACATACTGACCGTTTCGGTGGAACCATTTTTTGAATGGAATGTTGAAAAAAACAAAATTGTTGGAGATTCGCCGAATATTGACGGCATGAAGTTAGTGGAAAACCTGCCGGCATATATCGAACGAAAGCTATTTACCTTAAACACCGCTCATGCGATTACGGCATATCTTGGATATCAGAAAAACATAGGATATATACACCAGGCCATAAACCACGAGGAAATACGTGAAACAGTAAAGGGTGCAATGTCTGAAGTAGGCAATGCATTGGTTAAAAAGCACGGATTTGACATGAGAGAACACCAAAAATACATGGATAAGATAATAGCAAGATTTGAAAATGAAGCTTTGGCCGATCCGGTTGAGAGAGTGGGAAGAGATCCGATAAGAAAGTTAGGCCCCTCAGATAGGCTTATAGCACCTGCAAGAACTGCTTTAAGCTACGGGATTGTTCCTGAATATTTGATAGAAGGGATATGTGCAGCCCTATCTTTTAAAACCCAGAGCGATCCTAAATCGATCGAGCTTTCTCAGATGCTTGAATCGAAGGGAATTGAGGGAGTTCTAAAAGAGATTTGCGGGCTTTCTGAAGATGAGGAGCTTTTTAAACTCATATATGATAAATGCAATTAATTAATGATCTATATAAGGACAAAGCCTTCAAACCAAGGCTTTGTCCTAAATTTTACAATTTCAAATTAACTTGCTCATTAGAATCTTTTAGCCGGTATCAGCAAAACCGAGCAATCTGCATTTCTAGCGATATTGTGGCTTACGCTGCCAAGGAACAACTCTTTCACAAAGCCTCTTCCTTGGCTGCCCATTACAATTAGTTCTGCTGAAGAATTATTTGCATATTCAATTATTTCTTTTGAGGGCGAACCGAGCTTAACTAAGATCTCTACATCTTCAGCGCCTTTTTCTATCAGCGCTTGTTTTATTTTCTCAAGTCTTTGAAAATCCAGCTCGTTAAAATCGTCGAGCTTGTCAAGCAGATAAGGAGTTATCTTGGCTTGGTCTTGGACGTGCATCAAAGTAATTTTTTTAGGTCCGGATTCAACGATTTGAGTTAAAAAGCTAAATGCATGATCTGCATTTTCTGAAAAGTCAGTTGGGAAAATTATATGGGACTTTCCTTTTAAATCGAGGCTTCTTGAGCAAGAAGCACCTTCTTCTGTTTCGATAAGACGCAAAAGAAGAACCGGTCTTTTGGCGTGATGTATCAAATCATAAGCGAGACCTCTGAAAAAAGCTTCGCTTGCAGCAGATTGTTTTTGAGCGCCAGTTACTATTACGGAGTAATCTTCGTTTAAAGCGATTCGATTAATTTCGTTTTTTACTACGCCGGGAACAATGCGGGTTTCAACTTTGAAACCAAAGCTTTCAAGAGTTTCTTTTTGCTTTTTAAGACTTTCTTCTAAAACCGATGCCGTATATGACAATGCGATTGATGCAGTTTCTTGTACGCTGAGACATTGAAGCAAAAGGCATTGTTCGGTTCCCAGTGGTTTTAAATTGCCAAGGCATTTTATAAGAGCATAAGAAGCCGGTGATAAGTCAGTTGCAACTATTACTTTTTTAAACATGGCGCTCTCTCCTTTGATATGGTATTTGTTATTAATATATTGTTACCCTTAAAAAGGGCGACATAAAAACGAGACAGCAAATAAAGTTGCTGTCTCGCTAGAGATGTCAGTTTTTAAACCAACCGCTAGTGTTATTTGCGATCTTAACCAAAGTAAGCATCACGGGCACTTCAACTAAAACTCCAACAACTGTTGCTATTGCAGCACCTGACTGAAGACCAAATAGTGAGATGGCTACGGCCACTGCAAGCTCAAAGAAGTTTGAGGCACCTATCATTCCGGCAGGAGCTGCGACGTCGTGAGGGAGCTTCCAGACCTTTGCCCATAAGTAGGCTATAAAAAAGATAAAGAAAGTCTGGATGATCAAAGGTATGGCGATTAACACTATATTTATTGGATTATCTACTATGATCTGCCCTTGAAATGAAAAAATTATAACCAAGGTAAGAAGCAGGCCTATGATAGTAACATTATTGAATTTTGGGATAAACTCATTTTCAAAGTAATCCGCTCCCTTGTTTCTGCTTATCAGAACTCTTGATAGCCAGCCGCCGGTAAGAGGAATTACTACAAATAAAACTACGGATAAGAATAATGTAGACCATGGAACGATGATATCACTGATTCCAAGGAGTATTCCGACGATGGGTACAAAAGCCACAAGTATAATCAAGTCGTTTGTAGCTACCTGTACAAGGGTATAAGCAGGGTTCCCTCTGGTAAGGTGGCTCCATACAAAAACCATGGCGGTGCAGGGGGCTGCTCCAAGCAACACTGCTCCTGCAAGGTATTCCTTGGCTACATCTGCCGGGATAAGGTTTTTAAATATCACAAAGAAAAACAAAGTAGATATTCCAAACATGGTAAAGGGTTTGATAAGCCAGTTGGTCACCCAGGTAACCACTAGGCCTTTTGGATTTTGACCTACCTTTTTAATGCTATGAAAGTCGACTTTGAGCATCATGGGGTAAATCATAAGCCATATCAATATGGCTACAGGGATTGATACGCTGGCATATTCAAACTGGCTTAAAAATGTCGGTATCTCAGGCAGATATACACCGATTAATACTCCGACGATCATGCATAAGGCTACCCATAAGGATAAATATCTTTCAAAAAAACCGATTCCGGATGTTTTCTTTTCGCTCATAATAATTCCTCCTATATAATCACTATATTCGATTATAATCATATACTAGCATAGTTTTTTTTGTTTATCAATAGCAAAAGTTTAAGTTGCTTGGACATAACAAGGAATTAACAATATAAAGTAATAAGATGAGTTAATAAAAGTACACACAAGAAGTCTAGTTTGATATTATAAGAATAAGGAGGGATTTTATTGATAAGATTAAGAGGCGTGGTATTTGATATGGACGGCGTAATAGTCGACAGTGAACCGATACATTACCTATGTGATACGAAAACTCTCGAGGACTACGGAGTTGTGACCGATTATGAAGATATGCAAAGGTATATAGGTGTAGGAAACGAAGCAATGTGGTCGGATTTAATCAAAAGGCACAATATAAAGGCTACAGTGGAAGAACTGACTAAACGCCAAGACTACTATAAGGAAAAGCTATTTTCAAAAGACAAAATCGTAGCGGTTAAAGGTATTAGAGAACTTATAAAAAGGCTTTATGAAAACAATATAAAAATAGCCCTTGCATCATCTTCTCCAAGATATTTTATAGAAAAAATACTAATGAATCTTGAATTGATAGACTTTTTTGAGGCTTTGGTCAGTGGAGATGAAGTTTTGCGGAGCAAGCCCTACCCGGATATATATTTAAAGGCCGCAACGCTTATCAGCGTGGATCCAAAAGAGTGTGTGGCAATCGAGGATGCCGCGGCGGGTGTAAAGGCTGCAAAGGCAGCGGGAATGTATACCGTAGGTTATAAGAATCCAAATTCGGGAAACCAAGACTTATCCCTTGCAGACTTGGTAGTTGACCGCGTTAAAGATATTGAAACAAAGATAATAGTAAATTTAATGGACTAAGAGCTAAAATACTGTTATAATGGCATGATGAGGATTTTGTAGTACACGTCATAAAAATTTATGTTCAGATATAGTCCAGATAATCGACAAGCGAGTATACATATAATTCTTAAAAAATTCAAAGGAATGATAAAATGGAAAAAATGAAGTTCGAAGAAGTAGCCGGTATCAGCAGCGAAATCAAAAAAGCTGTAGAAGATATGGGATTTGAGGAGATGACGCCCATTCAACAAATGGCTATACCATTTGTTTACGAAGGGTTGGATATCGTCGGCCAAGCACAGACAGGGACTGGAAAGACCGCTGCATTTGGAATACCCACGATTGACAGCATAGATAGTCAAAATAAGAAGACTCAAGCGTTGATACTTTGTCCTACGAGGGAATTAGCTCTTCAGGTGTCAGAAGAGATGAGCAAGCTTGCAAAATATAAAAAGGGCATAAAAGTTCTCCCTGTATTTGGAGGACAATCTATAGACAGACAAATTCAAGGGCTGAAAAGAGGAGCTCAAATAGTTATAGGAACTCCGGGAAGAGTTATGGATCATATAAGAAGAAGAACATTAAAGATAGATAGCCTGAAAAAATTCGTCCTAGATGAAGCTGATGAAATGTTGAACATGGGATTTAGGGAGGACATAGAAACTATACTGGAAAGCGTAAAAGAAGAAAGGCAGACATTATTGTTTTCAGCGACTATGCCTAAGGCTATACTTGAAATCATAAATAAATATCAGACAAATCCTAAAATAGTCAAAGTGGAGCACAAAGAACTTACAACTCCAAACGTGGAGCAGTTTTACCTTGAAGTCAAGGAAAAAGACAAGATGGAGGTAATGACAAGGCTTATAGATGTATACAATCCCAAATTGTCAATAGTTTTTTGCAACACCAAGCGCAAGGTAGATGATGTTACAGACCTTCTTCAGACAAGAGGCTACAGCGTGGATAAAATACATGGAGATATGAAGCAGTCTGTAAGATCTTCAGTTATTAGCAAATTCAAGAGAAACGATTTGGATATCCTTGTAGCAACAGATGTTGCGGCTAGAGGATTGGATATCGACGATGTGGAGCTTGTGCTTAATTACGACATGCCGAGCCATGAAGAGTATTATGTACACAGGATTGGCAGGACAGGCAGAGCGGGCAGAGCAGGGAGTGCTTTTACAATGGTGACCCCAAGAGATTATTATCTGCTCAAAAACGTCATGAACTATACGAAAAAGAAGATTAAAAGGCATCCGATACCAAGCATAGGAGAAATAGAGACCATAAAGACCGATACATTTATGCAGAAGATAAAAAAAGAGATAGACAAGGGTGGCTTAGACAGATATATAAAAATCATCGAGAAGGTACTGGAAACAGAAGATTATCAGGCGATAGAGGTCGCTGCAGCTTTAGTTAAATCTGAGCTTGAGCTTCCGGATAAAGAGAATGTAGATTTTAGAGGATTTAACAAAGATCAGGTTGTTAAGAAGCAGTCAAAGGGACGTTCAAAGGAGCCTATGGCCAAGATGTTTATAAATATCGGAAAAAATCATCATATTAAGCCCGGAGACGTGGTAGGGTCAATAGCTGGAGAGACCAGCGTCAGCGGCAGCCGGATTGGAAGCATTGATATTTTTGATGACTATACTTTTGTAGAAATTCCGGAAGAATTCGCAGATGAAGTTCTTGAGATAATGGGACAAAATACCATTAAAGGCAAGAAGATAAGCATCGAGCGTGCAAAAGCAGGAAGAAAAGCTGTTTCAAAAGGAAAAAGAAACCAGTATGACAGAGGATCAAAAAGAGGAAAAGCAAAGAGGTACTAATGCTAAAAGCGCTTTAAAAGGCGCTTTTTTTATTTGCCTTGAGCATGGATAACATGTAATATTAAATGTAAGAAGAATTATTTCGGAGGTGGGAAAGTGAATGACATCATTGACTTAGATGGCCTTGAGATGTCCACGCAAGAAGTGGTAAAGGAGGCATTGAATAGAGATATAGCTGTAGAAATTATTGACAGAGACGCAAATATTATAAGATTGACTAAAGGTGATAAAAAAGAAATTATTCAACAAGCTACAAAAACCTCAGCAGATTCTTACATATCCGTCGAAATAATGGGAAATAAGGAAGTTACAAAAATTTTATTAAGCGAAGAAGGAATCAGGGTGCCTTCCGGCATGAGAATAAAAACTTTGGAAGAAGCACTGGGATATTACGATGATTTTACTGGAAAAGATCTCGTCGTAAAACCTCAATCTACAAATTTTGGATTGGGTGTAGTGGTGATTAAAAATCTCAGTCAGAAGGAAGAGCTTGAAAATGCAGTCCGGTTTGCTTTGAACTACGATAAAACGGTCCTTTTAGAAGAATTCATATCAGGTAAGGAGTACAGGTTTTTAGTCGTGGGCAAAGAGGTGGTGGCAGTTTTGCACAGAGAGCCGGCAAATGTAAAAGGGGATGGAGTTAATTCGATAAAAAGGCTTGTAGAGATTAAAAACAAGGACCCTAGAAGAGGAGAGGGCTATATAACTCCCTTAGAAAAAATCAAGTTGGGTGAAGTGGAAATCGAGTTCTTGAGAAAACAGGCGTTAAATATTGACTATATACCTAAAAAAGACGAAAAGATATATTTACGAGAAAACTCCAACATCAGCACAGGGGGAGACAGCATAGACTATACAGATCAAGTACACAAAGGATATAAGGACATAGCGCTTAAGTGCGCTAAAGCAGTAGGAGCTAAGATTACAGGCGCAGATATCATGATAGATGATATATTTATGGAGCCTGATAAGAATAACTACGGAGTGATAGAAATGAACTTCAACCCTGCCATTCATATGCATGACCATCCGTATTTAGGAAAGAACAGGGAAATAGAGAAGAAGGTGCTGGATCTACTGGGCTTTAATTAACGGGGGGATTGAAATGCAAAAAAAATGGTTCCGCTTGGACAATGCCGGAAGACTTTACGTATCCATAATAAATCCCATGGACACAACATTGTTCAGAGTATCTGCGACTCTATACGAAAAGGTGGATGAGCAAGTACTGGAAGCTGCGCTTAAGAACTTGATAAGAAGATTTCCTTATTTTAATACACACATAAAAAAGGGCGTATTCTGGTATTATGTTGAAGAAAGTGAAAACGTGCCCATTCCCTTAAAAGAACGTCATTATCCATGTATGAATTATAATATAAAAAAGAAATCCAATTTTCCTTTCAGGGTCTTGTACTTTAAAAATAGAATAAGCGTAGAGTTTACTCACGCCATAACTGATGGTACTGGGGCTTTTGTCTTTTTAAAGTCGCTTTTGTATGAATATTTCAGATTGGCAGGAGACAATATTAAACTCGAAGGAGATATAGCTTCCGTGGATAGCCATGCATCAGCCGAGGAGCTGGAAGATGGATTTTCTAAGTATTACATAAAGAAGTATCCGGCTCAAAAACGAATAAAAAAGGCGTTTCATTTCCCGTATAAGCTTCTGCCCAAAGGCATATACTCAGTGGTCACGGGCGCAATGGACATGAAGGTGTTAAAAGAGACTGCGAAAGTTTACGATACTACCATAACTGAATTTTTATGTGCCGTATACTTTAAAGTCATAATGGACTTGATAGAAAAAAATGGATATAAAAAACGGCCCATTGTCCTTAATGTTCCGGTTAATTTAAGGAAAATGTATCCTTCCGAGACGATGAGAAATTTCTTTATATCGGTAACGCCTGTGATAGATCCAAGGCTTGGGGAATACAGCTTTGAGGAGATAATCAAATATATAAAGAATTTTATGGAAATTCAGGTAGACAAGCGCTATATAAACCAAATGATCAGCAGAAATGTGAAAAATGAAAGAAATATATTCTTAAGAGCATTTCCTGTATTCATAAAAGATACTATAATGCCTTGGATTTATCACATCTATGGGGAACGGGGATTTAGCACGGGTTTTTCAAATGTAGGATTGGTTAAAGTGCCTTCGAAGATGGAAGAAAGAATAGAGAAGTTTGAGATGTATCCTCCGCCAAGCAGCGGAAACATTATTAAAGCGGCGGCAGTAGGTTATAAAGACAAACTGTATATGAGCTTTGGAAAGTTAACCCATGAAAAGGAAGTAGAAAGAGAGTTTTTTAGAATGATTGTAGAATTAGGAATTCCGGTTGAAATAGAAACGAATGTGGAGTGATTGGTATGTCTGCTTATTGTCCGAAGTGTGGGGTGAAAGTCAAAGAGGGTGGAACTGATTGTCCATTATGCGGATATCCGATTCCTAATGTGGATGGCGGGAAGAAAACGGATGTCCATCCCTTTCCGACGCCTGAAAACATATACCCGGCAGAGTTTAAAAAGATAAAAAAGAAAATTTTAAAAAGCATAACGGTGATTTTTGGTCTTGCTATAATAATAATGTACGTGGAAAACATATATCTGCAAGGAGAAATCACTTGGGCAAAGTACAGCATAGCTTCAACAGTATCATTGTGGGTATACATAGGCATTTTTCTTAAATTTATTCCGAGCAAATATTTTTACTTGACTGCGGCGTCTGTCAATACCTTGGGATTGCTATTTGCCCTTGATTATTTAAGCGGGTCAGTGACTTGGTTTTACAAACTTGGGCTTCCCCTTGTGTTGGGACTTTACGGATTTTCTTTGATAGCTGTATTCACATACAAGTACTTGAAGGCGAAACTATTGATTTACATTGGTGTGAACATGATATTTGCAACATTGTATTTTTTACTTGCAGAATGGGCTATAAGCATTTTTGTAACAGGAACGCCACAATTTTTATGGTCTTTAATTGTAGGAATACCCACGTTTTTACTGGCTCTGGCATTAATATATTTCCATTACTATTTCCCCGGAGATATCAAGGATGAAGTTAAAAGAAGATTTCATATATAACAAGGCGGATTTTCCGCCTTGTTATAATTTTTCCTTTACTATGCCTTTGCGATATGCGGCAATTAGCATTTCAAGATAGTATATCTGTTTTCTAAGCCGTTCTCCGATATCTGTATCAGCAACTTTCTTTCTATCTACGACTTTTTCAATGACGCTGGTAGTAGATCTAATGTCGATGCCTTCATTTATCGCCTTATCTACTGATTCGAATGGTTCGTGGCTTGCAAGTTGGAGCCCATACGAGTTGTATATAAGGGTATATCCTGCAATGCCCGTAGTGCTTTGATAGGCTTTGGCAAATCCTCCGTCGATTACTAACAATCTGCCGTTAGCTTTAATAGGACTTTCACCGGCGTTTGTTTTTACAGGGACATGGCCGTTTATTATATGGCTTTCTTTTGGATCAAGATCAAACTCAGTTAAAACTTGCAAAGCTATATTTTCGTTGGTCACCATTGTAAAATATGGTGCGTATTTTTCTTTGTGAGATTTCTTATCGTCTATAAAATAACGCTCAAAAGTAGCCATTTTGTCTTTTCCGAACAATGGAGAATTTTCATTGCACCATAGATACCATAAAAAGTCAGTGCCGGAAGTCTTGTTTCCACCGCTGAAATAACTCTCGCGAGCCCATTGATCCATTTTGTCCATAAGAGTTTTGCCGGATGCTTTTTCTCCATATAAATTTACGACTTTAAAGCTTCCGTCTTCATTCATAGGAATAGAGGCATGGAATAAGAGATTTCCATTGTGTTTTAAGTAAATGCTTCCTTTGGAATACATGAATCTAATGTGAGACTGCAGCTTATCACTTGTGAGAAATGAAGTCTGAAGCTTATCTACAACCAGTTTTTCTTCGTCTGTAAGCGCCCAGGGTTTTTGGGGAGATACAGTAGGAAAGTGCGCTGTATTAAGGCGGTATGTTTCTGTGCCGATTGTGATGCTGTGATCGTCATAATCTATTTTATCCAACAACAACCGGTGATTCATTAAAAAATCAGGGTTCTTGAGGACGATTTGATGTTCTAGCTTGAATTGTATCATGGCCATTGCTTTATGCATCTTGGCCAACAGATTCCTATCGTTGTCAGACAAAATTTCGTTGGGAGGGAGCTTGGGCATGAACTTTTCGCAGGGATCATCTTTGTAGACCCTCATAGCAAAGGTAGCCAAAGGAAGCAGATTGATTCCGTAGCCTTCCTCTAAAATATCCATATTTGCATACCTTAAGCAAATTCTGACAGCATTTGAAATACATGCGGTATCGCCAGCGGCTGCACCCATCCAAAGTATGTCGTGGTTTCCCCACTGAATGTCTACAGAGTGATGCCTCACAAGGGTATCCATGATAAAATGCGGTCCGGGTCCCCTGTCGTAAACATCGCCGAGTATATGAAGGTGATCTATTGTGAGCCGCTGAATGACGGCAGAAATCTTAGTGATGAACTGGTCGGCGCTTTGAAGCTCGACTATGGTATCGATGATTTTATTGTAGTACTCCCTTTTGTTAAAGCGTTCTTCATCTTCATGAAGAAGCTCTTCCATCATATAAGCAAAATCCTTGGGAAGGGCTTTTCTTACTTTGGAACGGGTATATTTTGAGGAAGCATCGCGACATACTTGAATTAGCCTGTAAATTGTTACCTTGTACCAATCAGTGAGATCGGCATGGTTTTTTTTTACAAGCTGGAGCTTTTCTTCAGGATAATAAATAAGGGTTGCGAGCTCGGTTATATCGCTTTGAGACAGCGTCTTTCCCATCACGTCGTTTATTTTTCGCCGCACTACGCCGGATGCATTTCGCATAACGTGGTTAAAAGCGACATATTCACCGTGAAGATCAGTTAAAAAGTGTTCGGTGCCTTTCGGCAAGTTTAAAATCGCTTTTAAATTTACAACTTCGGAAGCTGCAGATGAAATATTAGGGAATTTTTCAGAAAGAAGCTCTAGGTATTCTTTGCTTTCAGTAAGTTGTGATTCTATGAATTTATTCAAAGTGCCACCTCCAAACGGGATACAGTATAAATAATATAATACTATAATATGTCACTAAAATCAATTAAATGCAATCAGTATCGCTTAGTGACATATATATGACACTTTATATATCTTCTATCTGCCAATCTATTTCTTCGATTCCATGGCTTTTCAAAAAAATATTTGTTTGTGAAAAGGGACGGCTTCCGAAGAATCCTCGATTTGCAGATAGAGGGCTGGGGTGGGGAGACTTGATTATTAAATGATGTTTTTTGGTGATAAGGCTCTCCTTTGATTGCGCGTACTTTCCCCAGAGTATGAAGACGACAGGATCTTCTTTTTCGTTTAGCAGTGAAATTATGTGGTCTGTAAATTCATGCCAACCTATTTTACTGTGAGAAGCAGCCACTCCGGCCCTAACGGTTAAAACTGCATTCAAGAGAAGGACACCTTGGTCTGCCCATTTTTTCAAGTAACCATTATTGGGAATTTTAAGACCCAGGTCGCTTTTGAGCTCCTTGTAGATGTTTTGAAGGGAAGGTGGGACAGAAACCTTGGGACTTACTGAAAAACACAGTCCGTGTGCTTGGTTCGGGCCATGGTAAGGATCTTGACCGAGAATGAGCACTTTGGCATCCTTAAAGGAAGTATAGTGCAGTGCATTAAAGATATCGTCCATGGGTGGATATATTTTATATGTTTCGTACTCTTTCTTTAAAATCGACCGAAGTTTTCGATAATAATCTTTTTCAAATTCAGCTGAGAGTTTTTCGTTCCAGTCATTTTTTAATTTTACAGACATAGTATGCTCCTTTCTCTTATATAGTTATATTTTATATCAACATATAGCTTTTTCATAGCCGCAAATATTTGTTGACACGTTTTATACATCGGTATAAAATCAACATATGAACACGTGTTCATGTATTGGGGGGGTTGTGTATGGATAATATAAATGAAATAGAGATAAAAAAAATGGCAGAATTTTTCAAAGTGTTTGGAGATTATACAAGGATGCAGATACTTATTACTTTACTTAAAGAAGAGCTTTGCGTCCAATGCATCACAGATATGACGCAAGTAAGCCAATCGGCGATAAGCCACCAGCTAAGGCTCTTGAAAGCCAGTGGACTTGTAAAAACGAGAAGAGAAGGGAAAAAAATATATTATTCTTTGGATGATGAACATATAAAGATTATTTTAGAAGTGGCCAAAGAGCACGTCGAGCATAAGAATATTGGAGGTTGAAATATTGAAGCTTATACTAGAAGGACTTAACTGCACAAGTTGCGCAGGCAAAATTGAAGACCGCACAAACAAAATAAAAGGTGTCAAAAAAGCTGTCATAAATTTTGTGACCGGCACTATGGAAATTGAATTTGAAGATGAAAATGACAAGCAAAAAATAATAGACCAAATAAAGAAGATAGTCAATAAGTTGGAACCCCATGTAGTCATCAGGTTGAAAAACAAAGACGATGAAGGGACACATATAAATATTTCTTCATGTGAAGTATGTGACATATCGGAAGAAAGTGAGAGCGATAAGCCAAAAGAGAAAAAAGGCCTGATTCGATATTTTCTGACACATTATAGGCTGTTAGCAGGTATCGCAGTATATATATATGCAATTTTTTTAGGGAACTTGTTTTTAGATCCTTTGATATGGTACTTGCTGGGTTATGTACTTATAGGGTTTGACGTAATTAAAGCTGCGCTTAAGAATATCTTAAGAAGAGATGTCTTTGATGAGAATTTTTTGATGTTTATCGCAACGGTAGGCGCTTTTTCCATTGGAGAGTATGGAGAAGGAGTAGCAGTTATGCTCTTTTACGAAATAGGTGAGGTTTTTCAAGCATATGCCGTAGACAATTCGAGGAGGTCTATCAAAGACCTGGTTGATTTAAAGGCCATGTATGCTAACAAGTATTCAGATGGTCAAGTTGAGAAAGTGTTTCCCGAGTCTTTGAAAGTGGGAGATGAAATTTTGATAAAGCCCGGCGAAAAGATACCTGTAGATGGTCAAATATACGAAGGAAGATCTCTTTTTGACACATCTGCCTTGACCGGAGAATCGCTTCCTAGAGAGTTGAGCGTAGGAGACAGTGTTTTAGGTGGATTTATCAACTCTACATCTGCAGTAAAAGCTGTAGTCAAAAAGGCTTACAAGGATTCTGCGGTGGCAAAGATACTGGATTTGATTGAAAATGCCAGCGCAAAAAAATCTAATACCGAGAAATTCATAACCAAGTTTGCCAGATATTATACGCCGGCAGTAGTTTTTATGGCAGTTGCAATATCTATAGTGCCCACGATTTTAACGGGAGAGCCTTTTAGCGATTGGCTGCATAGAGGACTGATATTTCTTGTGATTTCTTGTCCTTGCGCACTGGTGATATCTATACCCCTTGGTTACTTTGGAGGAATAGGAGCTGCGTCCAAGGAAGGGATACTAATAAAAGGAAGTCAGTATCTGGAAGCCCTAAAAAATATGGACACTGTGGTATTTGACAAAACTGGAACTTTGACTAAAGGAATATTTCAAGTTACAGAAATCGTGGTATCGGAAGGCGTAGGAAAAGATGAAGTTCTAGAAAGTGCCGCTTTGGCAGAATCCATGTCTAATCATCCAATAGCTGCTTCTATTTTGGAAGCCTACAAAGGAGAGGTGCCGCTTCATCTTATAGAAAAGCATACCGATGTAGGAGGAAAGGGCGTAAAAGTCAGCTATAACGGAAAAGAGATCCTAGCAGGAAATCATAAGTTGATGGAAGAGGCTGGAATCAAGCATTTGGAGTTTATGGATATAGGAACGGTTGTCCATGTGGCGAAGGATGGAAGATATCTAGGATACATACTGATAGCCGATGAGATAAAAGACGGAAGCGTAGGTCTCGTTGAGGAACTGAAAGCCCAGGGAATAAGAAAGACAGTGATGTTTACGGGAGACCATAAAAACATTGCAGACTACGTCGCAGGAATCCTTGGTATTGATGAAGCAACATCTGAATTGTTGCCTCAAGAGAAAGTCGAACAATTCGAAAAAATCAAAAGAGATAAAAAAACTAATGCTACGACAGGCTTTATTGGTGACGGAATCAATGATGCGCCTGTATTGGCTATGGCGGACATAGGAATATCAATGGGTTCCCTAGGGTCTGATGCAGCGGTAGAGGCTTCGGATATTGTTTTGATGAAAGACGATCCGGGGAAATTGGTACTAGGGATTAAAATAGCTAAATACACAAATAAGATAGTGATTCAAAATATAGTATTTGCCTTAGGCATAAAAGCTGTCGTCATGATGCTTGGAGCTTTAGGGTATGCCAATATGTGGGCAGCTGTGTTTGCCGATGTAGGAGTGGCATTGATTGCGGTACTAAACGTGAGCAGAATATTTTATATAGGCACAAAGTTAAATAGGGCTTGATTAAACTAAAGGTTATCTGTATAATAAATTGGTAATGATCTCGTAGCTCAGCTGGGAGAGCGCTACCCTGACACGGTAGAGGTCGCTGGTTCAAGTCCAGTCGGGATCACCATTTATTGCATTGGCAAAAGATGTTATCATAATAACTATGATATGCATCTTTTTTTTTATTTATTTGTGATATTAGTAATACTATCGATTTTCTTTTAGAAAAGCCATTAAATGTTGAACAGCCTTTGTTTAAGTGATAATATAAAGAAGAATATTTGGAGGTTATGAACATGAAAATTTCGACAAAGGGACGTTATGCCCTAGAGGCTGTGGTAGATCTTTCCTACCATGCAAAAGATGAGCTTGAAAGTTTGAAAAGCATAGCAAAAAGACTTAATAAATCAAAAAATTATCTGGAACAGCTCTTTGTGCTTTTGCGCCAGAACAATATCGTAGTAAGCATAAGAGGTTCACAAGGAGGATACAAACTTGCAAAAGAGGCTTCAAAGATCACTGCAGGAGATGTGGTCAGGGCTGTAGAGGGCAGTTTGGCGCCGGTTGCTTGCCTGGATTTTTCTAATAAGGAGCAATGCTGCGGCGACTATGAAAAATGTGTGACCAGAGTAGTGTGGAAAAAAATGATGGATGAAATATCAAATGTATTGGACGATGTCACCATACAGGATTTGAAAGATTGTTATGAAAAAATGAACAAGGAAAATATTATAGAGTACTATATTTGATGCGGAGAGGATAAAATGAAACTTTCAACGAAAGGAAGGTATGGGCTTAGAGCGTTGGTGGATTTGGCAGTACACTCATACAAGGGGCACCAGCCATTGGCCCAAATAGCTGAGAGGCAAAATATATCTGAGATATATTTAGAACAGGTTTTTTCTACTCTAAGAAAAAACGGTGTAGTCAAAAGCATAAAAGGAGCCCAGGGAGGGTATCTATTAAACGAAGAGCCCAAAAACATTACAATTGGCAAGATATTGAGAATACTTGAGGGGGATCTCTCAATCGTAGACGAAAAAGTAAGATCGGACAGTGAGGAAAAAAGCGTGGCGTATTGCGTTTATGAAAATGTTTGGAGAAAAATCGATGAAAACATCAATGAGCTTGTAGATTCAATAACATTGGAAGAGCTTGTGGAAGATTATAAGAAAAATCATGGATTATTGCCAAATATGTATCATATATAAAATTTGACATAGTATTTTTGAAAGGGTAGCATAATATGATAAAAATTGAGAATGTAACGAAGATTTATAGCAATAAAAAAGGAGATTTTTTGGCGTTGGATGGTGTGAGCCTGGAAGTTGAAAAAGGTGATATATACGGCGTTATAGGGCTGAGCGGTGCTGGAAAAAGCACTTTGGTGCGCTGCATTAACTTATTGGAGCGTCCGACTATGGGAAAAGTTTTTATAGACGGAGAAGAAATTACGGCGATGAAAAAATCAGAGCTTAGAAAAGTAAGACAGAGCCTGGGGATGATATTTCAAGACTTCAACCTCTTGATGCAAAGAAATGTAATAGATAATATTAGGTTTCCTTTGGAGATTGCAGGAGTTGGCAAGGTAGAAGCTAAAAAAAGGGCATTGGAGCTATTGAATCTTGTAGGTTTGGAAGACAAGTCCCACAGCTACCCTGCCCAGCTAAGCGGAGGGCAAAAGCAAAGGGTAGCCATTGCAAGGGCTCTAGCCAACAATCCAAAAGTTCTGCTTTGTGATGAAGCAACTTCGGCATTAGATCCGGTGACTACTCTGTCTATACTGAATTTATTAAAGAGCATAAATCAAAGTATGGGAGTGACCATAGTCATTATAACCCATGAGATGAAGGTCGTTGAAACAATCTGCAATAAGGTTGCGGTGATTGAAAGCGCGAATATAGTCAAAAATGGATTGACAAAAGATATAATAGGACATTTCAAGGAGGTTTAGTCATGGAATTTATTAATGAGTTTGGGGGCATATTGATTAAAGGAACCATGGAGACTCTTTACATGACATTTGCCTCTGTATTGATTTCATATTTATTTGGTCTGCCAATGGGGGTTTTGCTTGTTGTCACAGAAGACAACCATATAATGCCTTCAAAAACTATAAACCGAATCTTGGGTACTATAGTGAATATAACAAGGTCAGTTCCATTCATAATCCTTTTAATCGCAGTAGTTCCATTCACCAGAATGGTAGTAGGTACAGCTATAGGATCTAAGGCTGCGGTAGTGCCGTTGGTAATCGGTGCTACGCCTTTTGTAGCAAGGATGGTAGAGAGCTCCCTTAAAGAGCTCGATAAAGGCATAATTGAAGCTGCGGCATCCATGGGATGTTCAAATATGGAGATAATATATAAAGTGATGATTCCTGAAAGCATGCCTTCTTTGACATTAGGGTCATCAATTACTACGATAACTCTAATAGGTTATTCGGCAATGGCCGGTGTAATTGGAGCCGGAGGGCTTGGAGATCTTGCTATTAGATATGGTTATTACAGATACGAAAGCGAGCTTATGTTGGTTACTATAGTTATTCTTGTAGTCATTGTTCAGGCTATACAGTTTGCGGGGAATCATGTATCAAAGAAAATAAACAGACTTTATTGAGATTTACAAAAGAAGTTGACATTTTATATATAAAAGATTAAAATATCTAAAAGACGTATTAAACAAATAGGTTTAATGGGAAAGGGAGTTAAGCGGATGAGAAAAAGAAGTATAATTTTATTATTGGCTATTGCATTTGTACTGATAGGAGCTTTATCCGGTTGCAGCACAGATGGCGGTAGCGACAATGGCGAGGCGACAACTCTTAAGATCGGTGCCACACCGGTGCCGCATTCGGAAATTTTGGAATTTGTTAAGCCTATGCTTGCAGAAGAGGGCGTAGAACTTGAGATAGTTGAATTTACGGATTACGTCCAACCTAATCTGGCTTTGGATAATGAAGAGCTTGATGCAAATTTCTTTCAGCACGTACCGTACTTGGAAGATTTCAACGAAAAAAACGACACGGCATTAAGCGCAGTAATACTGGTGCATTTTGAGCCTCTGGGAATTTATCCCGGTCAGAGTTCTTCTATAGAAGAACTGCAGGAAGGGGACAAAGTCGCAGTTCCAAACGACACTACTAACGAAGCGAGGGCGCTTTTGCTGTTGCAAGAAGCAGGTTTAATAGAGCTTGATGAAAATGCTGGATTGGAAGCGACGATTAAAGATATTACAAGCAATCCTAAAAACCTCGAGATAATAGAGCTGGAAGCTGCACAAATCTCTAGGTCTTTGCCGGATGTTGATTTAGGGGTCATTAACGGAAATTATGCAATAGAAGCAGGACTTAACGCAGGAGAAGATGCACTCATGGCTGAAGACAAAGAGTCATTAGCAGCTCAAACGTTTGCCAATGTGGTCGTCATAAGAACTGGGGATGACAGAGAGATGTTTGAAACGTTAAAAAACGTATTGCAATCAGAAGAAGTTAAGAATTTCCTTGAGGAAAAGTATCAAGGAGCAGTTGTTCCGGTATTTTAAATAAGAGATCCCCAACCTAAGGTTGGGGATTTTTCGAGGGGTGATAGATTTTACACATGAATTGACTAAATAATATCAATCTGCAATTGTTTACAGCATGAAATTTATTTCACTTTTTGTAAACGTATGATATAATTGCCCCATAATGCGTTATCAATTATTGATAAGAACGATTGTTCATGGGGGAATAATCGCCAAGCGCATAAAATCCAATAAAATCCTTGAAAAAGCACACCGATATGCCGGTGTGCTTTTTCAGATGTTGAGCGAAATAAGCGAAAAGAGATACGAACAGTATCAAGGCACAATCCGATACATCTGTTTTATGATATAATCTTTAGGTAGATTTAAATTCGATACTTAAAACGAAAGGACAGATAACATGCTTAAAATAGGATGCCACTTATCCATATCAAAAGGATATTACAAGGCCGGTCTTGAGGCACTTTCGATAGGTGCAAATACATTTCAGTTCTTTACCCGAAACCCTAGGGGAGGAAGCGCAAAAAAGATAGATTACAAGGATACCGAAAAATTTACCAAACTTTTTGACGACAATGGCTTTGCGCCTTTATTTGCTCATGCTCCATATACAATGAACCTGTGCAGCGATAAGGAGGATATAAGAGATTTTGCCAAAAATGTGTTCAAGGAAGATTTGGAAAGACTTAGTCTTTTGCCTGAGTCGTACTATATATTCCATCCGGGGAGCCATGTGGGCCAGGGAGTGGAAAAGGGGATTGATTACATAGTAGAGGCTGTGAATGATGCGATAAAGGAAGATTGTGAGACCACTGTTTTACTTGAAGGCATGTCCGGCAAAGGAACTGAAATAGGTGGAAAGCTTGAAGAACTCAAACAAATTATAGATGGAGTAAAATATAATAAAAACATCGGCATATGCATAGATAGCTGCCATCTTTACTCGGCAGGTTATGACGTGGTAAACAAACTGGATGGAGTAATTGGAGATATAGACAAGGTAATAGGCCTTGATAGATTAAAAGCAGTGCATCTTAATGACAGCAAGATGGAGTTTGCATCTAATAAAGACAGGCATGAGGTTCTGGGAGAAGGAACGTTGGGAAAAGATGCGATTGTCAGGATCATAAATCACCCGCAGTTGAGAAACTTGGTGTTTAATCTTGAGACTCCAAATGAATTGGATGGATACAAAAATGAGATTGCCTTTTTAAAGGCAAATTACAAGGAGAAGGCATGAAGGAAAAAGTCGCTTTGTTAAGATGTGAAAATTACGATGTAAGGCTTATTGAAAATAAAATAAGAGAAGGTTTTGATCTTCTAGGCGGAGAAGGTTTTGTAAAGGAGCTTATACCTGAAAGTTCAAAAGTTCTCTTAAAGCCGAATCTGCTCTCTGTTGAGGAAGAAAATTCGCCTGTAGTTACCAACCATGCGTTCTTTGAAGCTGTAGTAAGAGTGCTTAAGGATTACACCGAAGACTTGGTTTTTGGAGATTCTCCGGGATTTGGCTCAAGCGAAAAGGCGGCTCAGAAAGCTGGGCTAATGGATGTTGCAAAGAGGTATGGAGTGAAATTCGATCCTTTTGTCGAAAAAGTATCATTGGAACTTAAAGATGCCATGTTGGTTAAAAATTGGGAAGTAGCAAAGATAGCCTACGAAGCGGACGTGCTTATATCTTTGCCGAAGCTTAAAACCCATGGGATGATGTATTTTACAGGTGCTGTTAAGAATCAGTTTGGCTGTATTCCCGGAACTCAAAAAGCTCTGTGGCATACCAGAATGAACAATGGAGAAAATTTTGCAAAAATGCTCTTAGACTTAAACAAGTTAGTGGGCACGGATTTCGCGATAATGGACGGGATAATCGCAATGGAGGGAAACGGTCCTAAAAGCGGCACGCCTAAAAAGATGGATTCTATAATAATGGGAAGAAGTTTGACTGGAGTAGACTCTACGGCTTTAAGAATTATAGGATATGAAGACCCTAGAGAGGTGCCGCAATACAAGATAGCTCATGATAATGGATGGGGAAATGTATTGCCCGAAGACATAGATGTTATTGGAGAAGATTTGCAAGACATGAAAGCAGCGGATTTTAAAAAAATTCGAAGAACTAATGAAATCTTTGGAAACAGCAATGGAATGAAACTAATAAAAAACTTAATTGCGCCTTATCCGAAACTGACTTATGAAAAATGTATAAGCTGCAACAGATGTTACGAGGTTTGCCCTGAAAAGCCAAAGGTCATCGAGATGGTAGAAAAAAAAGGGAAATCCGTACCTGTTTTTGATAAAAGCACTTGCATCAGATGCTTCTGTTGTCAGGAATTGTGTCCGGTAGGAGCGCTTGAAGTTGGGGAAACCCTTCTTGGAAAAATAATTTACAAATAATGATTTTGGAGTTGGTGCCATGATTGATATAATAGCCGGCAAACCAGGTTCGGGGAAAAGCAGAAAAATATACCGACAGATTCAAGAGTGCCTTGAAAAAGGCGAGGAAGACCTATATCTTATCGTTCCCGATCAGTATACACTGGAAGCTGAGAAAGAACTCTTGGAAGCTCTAAAAGCAAAAGGGCTAATTTACGTAGATGTAGTCAGCTTTTCAAGGTATATGGATATGCTTTTGGACAAATCGTTTCAGCCTGAAAAGACGCTGGTAAGCTCTACAGGAAAGAAAATGATTATCAGAAGGATACTTAAGGAACTAAAAGAAGATTTGAGAGCATTTTCGGGAATGGTGGATAAATCGGGATTCGTAGACGAGATCGAATCTGCAATGAAGTCTCTAAAAGAAAACATGGTAGATTCAAAGACTCTTTCAATGGGCGAGAAGGATATATCTGCTATGAACATGATTGACAGAAAGCTCAGTGATATAGGAGCCATCTACGAATCTTACTGCTGCTTTACAGAAAGAGGGTATCTTGATGCGGAAGAGAGGATAAACCTCGCCATAAGCGAAGCTTCAAGAGATGAAATAGTGAAAAGGTCAAAAATATGGATTCATGGATTTCATACATTTACAAAACAGATAATGGAGTTTATAAAGGTTCTTGTTGACAATGCCATAAACGTAACAGTGACTATGGACTTAAACCGCGATGGCTCAGATCCGGATCGAGAGATATACGAAATAAATAAGAACACCTTTGATAAGCTAAAAGAAATGAATGAAGGTAGATGCAATGTTCTATTTGTAGAAAAGCCCAAAGCTGAAGAAAGCGAAATTAGTTACTTGCAAAATGAGATTTTTGCATATCCGTATAGAAAAAGGGCAGGGGTGCCTAAAAATATAAAAATAATTCAATCTCAAAATGTATACAATGAGCTGGACAATATTTGCGTTGAAATAATCCGCATGGTCAGAGAAGAAAAATTAAGATTCAAAGATATTTGTGTAATCGCCAACGACCTTGAGTCATATTCTTTTCTTATCCAAAGGACTTTCGAAGAATATAAGATACCGTGCTTTGTCGATACAAAAAGGTCTGTAACGGATAAACCGCTAGCGATATATATAATAGCTGCATTAAATTGCCTTATTTACAATTTCAGATATGAAGACATATTTTCTATGATAAAGACAGGCTTTACATCACTTAAAACAGACGAGTACGAAATCTTGGAAAATTACTGCTTGCGATTTGGCATAAAGGGAAGTCAGTGGAGAAGAGAATTTTTCAAAAATTCTCAAGATGGAGAATACGACCTCGAGTCATTGAATGATTTGCGACAGAGGCTGGTTTCGCCCTTGATAAGCCTAAAGGAATCCATTAAAAAAAATACTACCTATCTAGGCATATCACAAAGCTTGTACAATTTTTTGATGGAAAGCAAATGTGGCGAAAGCACCCAGAGGCTGTCGGACGAGCTTTTGCAAGAAGGCGATTTGGAGCTGTCTGTTGAAAATACGCAAATATATAATAAAATAATTGAACTGATTGATGAGATCGTAGAGATATTCGGAGAGGAAAATACGAATCTGAAGGATTATTGCGATATCTTAAAATCTGGCATAGAGACGGCAGAATTAGGGTTGCTGCCTTCATACGGTGACGGAGTCACAGTGGGAGATGTAAAAAGGACAAGGCAAAACAATATAAAAGCGCTTTTTCTTCTGGGGGTAAACGAGGGAATTCTTCCGGGATCCCATGAGAAAATGGGACTATTCACATCTTCCGAGCTTAAATATCTGGATGATGCAAAAAATATCCAATTAGAAGAGGATATGGCGTACCAAGCCGTGCAGGAGAAGTATCTTTTAAGCGCCCTGATCGGAAAGGTGGGCAAGAAGGTGTTTTTCAGTTACCCACTATCGGATTTTGAAGGAGCTCCCCTTAGGCCTTCTTCATTTATAAATAGACTCAATGAAATATTTCCGGATATAAAAATTGATTCTGATTATGAAGATGAGAAAGATCTTATTTCCAATCCCAGTGGAACTTTAAGGCATTTGATCAATTATTACAGAAGAGGCATCGATGAATACGAAAATCTTGACAACTATTGGTGGAAAGGGGTATATAAGTGGTACTCAAATCAAAATGAATGGAAAGAGAGGCTTGAAACGCTAAAAAGTGCAATGACTTATGTGAATAAACCTTCTGGATTGACGAAGAATCAATTAACAGCTATTTATGGGAGAAGCATAAGAAATAGCGTCACTGGGCTGGAGACTTTCGGACAGTGTCCTTTTAAGTATTTTGTGAGATACGGCCTTAAGCCCAAAGAAAGAAAAATCTACGAAGTATCAATGCCGGATATAGGGCAGCTATTGCACGATGCCATCAAGAGCTATGGAGAGCTCTTGCAAGAAAAAAACCTTAAATGGACCGATGTTGATGAGTTTTGGATAAATGAGACCTGCAAAACCTTGGTAGATGAAATGACTCGAAGGTACAAAGAAGGGGTTTTCTTGAGTCGCGGAAGATATAAATACCTTTCGGAGTACTTAAAGAGGCTCTTGGTGAGGGCGATTCTTACACTGACATTTCACATTTCAAAAGGTGAGTTTAACATATATAGGACAGAAGTAGGATTCGGAGAAAAACAAGAGCTTCCTCCCATAGAATTTGCCCTTGACGCAGACTTGGATATGATTATTGAAGGCAGGATAGACAGGGTTGATGTTTTGGAGGATGAAGGCAAGGTGTATTTGAAGATCATTGACTACAAAACAGGAGAAAAAACTTTGGAGCTAAAGGATGTTTATTACGGACTGTCGCTGCAGCTTCTTATTTATATGAGCGCTTGTATGGCTAACCGCGAAAATGCTGTTCCGGCTGGAGTTTTTTATTTTAAATTGGATGATCCATTGGTAGAGGGAACAAAGAGGGATATTGAAGATATTGGAGTTAAAATAAACAAGATTCTAAAACTTAAAGGGCTGATGCTTAAAGACCCAAAAATTGCATACGCCTTGGATAAAGATGCTCAGGATTCAAATGTAATAAACTGCAAGATAAAGAAAGACGGAAGCTTTTATGCTTCAAATAAGGGAATGGTAGAAGAGCAGGTATTTAAGATGCTTTTGGATTATTCGATGGAGGCCGCGCAAGGAATGGGTCTGAAAATCGCATCCGGCAAAATAGATATCGAGCCGGTTAAGATAAGCGGTCGTCAGGCCTGTGATTTTTGCGACTATAAGAACATATGCCAGTTTGATAGAAAGTTTACCGGCAATAGGCTGAGATATAAAAAGTCGTTAAGCGACAATGAAGTCATAGAAAAGTTGTTGAGAGGTGAAAAGGATGACTGACTGGACGATTGAACAAAAAAAAGTTATCGAGTCCAAAGATAAAAGCCTTCTTGTTTCGGCAGCGGCAGGTTCTGGTAAAACTGCAGTGTTAGTGGAAAGAATCATCAGGCTGATCGTAGAAAAGCGAGTGGATGTTGAGAAGCTTTTGGTAGTCACCTTTACAAAGGCGGCGGCTGAAGAGATGAAGCAGAGGATAAGCTCGACGCTGATTAAAAAAATGTCAGAGGCTAAAGGTGAGGAGCGTACGTTTATCAATAGGCAGATAAATGCCTTACCCTTTGCTTCCATAAGCACTATACACTCTTTTTGTTCGGGAATAGTAAAAAGGTATTGCCATGTTATAGAAATAGATCCAGCGCTAAAAGTTGGAAATGAAACAGTTCTTTTGATACTTAGGCAAAGGGCAATGGAAGAGCTCTTTGAAAAAGAGTATGAAAAAGAAAGCGAAGGATTCAACAAATTGATAGAAAGCTTCAGCAATGACAGAAGAGACGACAAGCTTAGGAATATGATCGAACAGATTTACGGGTTTTTGATGAACAGGCCTGATCCAAAAGATTGGGGACAAAAGGTGATTGAAAGTTATGGAGTCGATTTAGAGAGTTTCAACAGCAGCATTTATTATGAGTTTTTTTCCAAGAGCACCCAGATAAAACTTGATCACGCAGAACATGCATTGGCTCTAGCCGTAAAAAATGCTCAAGCCGCAGAGAACTTTGATAAGATAAGTGCAACGTTGCAAGATGAATTAAATAACGTCAAGTCACTAAAAAGAGCACTGGATAATGGGTTTGAGGCATTTAGAAGAGTTTTGGATACTGTCGAATTTGCAAGATTCAGCATAAAGATTGACGACGAGTGCCTAAAAGATAAAATCAAGGAAGACAGGGAAGAAGCAAAAGAAATAGTAAAAAAACTAATTGAAAGCTTTGGATATGAAGATGCAGGGATAATGATTCAAAATTTAAACGAAATGAAACCGGTTATTGCTTATTTGATAAAGATGGCAGAAGGATTCAAGGAGATTTACTCCAAGCTCAAAAAAGAAAAGTCGTTAATGGACTTTAATGATTTGGAACATTTCTGTATGGAAATACTCGATGATGATGAGGTATCCAAACAATTAAGGGAAGAATACAGTTATGTATTTATGGATGAATATCAGGACAGCAACCAAATTCAAGATGCGATTGCATCAAAAGTACAAAGAGATGACAACCTTTTTCTTGTAGGGGACGTTAAGCAGAGCATATACCGTTTCAGGCTTTCGGATCCGACCTTGTTCATTGGAAAGAGCAGAGTTTATGACAGTGGAGATACTAATTTGAATGAACTGGTTTATCTCAATACGAATTTTAGAAGCCGAAAACCTATATTGGATTTTATCAACTTCGTTTTTGAAAAGACTATGTGTTCTTACGTTGGAGAAATTGACTATACAGACAAGGAAAAGTTAAATCCCGGGTTGCCTCTTGTAGAGATTGTGGAGGATAAAACAGAAATTCTTATCATATCCGATGATGACCGTGAGATCAAAAAAGACGAAGAAGATAAAGAAAAAGAAGAAGAAGAGCTTAGCCTTGCGGAGTCAGAAGCAAAGGTTATTGCGTCCAGAATAAAAAAACTGCTGGGAACGGAGATTTTCGATGCGAAGCTCGGCGGGTGCAGGAAAGTAGGATATAGAGATATAGTCGTATTGCTCAGAGCAGTAAAAAGCACAGGACAGATTTATCAAGAAGTGCTGATGGAAAGCGGCATACCTGTGTTTGCGGAAAGTGGGACTGGATATTTCGACACTTTGGAAATCAGCATTCTACTGGATCTTTTGAGGGTGATTGACAACAAAAGACAAGACATTCCACTCTTGGCGGTAATGCGATCTCCGATTTTTGGATTTAGCATAGATGATATAATATCCATTAGAAAATCAGGGGAAGGCAAGAGTATGGCTGAATCACTAAATCTTGTAGAAAGAAACTCAGAAAACGAATTGTCTATCAAGGTGTGTGATATGTTAAAGAAGCTTGAGGAATGGAAAAACAAGTCTAGGGTCATGCCTCTTGACAGGTTTTTGTGGAAAGTTTTAGTAGATACAGGCTACTATGGATATGCTGGGGCATTGCCTGGAGGAGTACAGAGGCAAGCTAATATAAGAATGCTTGTAGACAGGGCAAAAGAATTCACAGATTCTTCAATGAAGGGATTATTCAACTTTGTCAAGTTCGTAGAAGAACTTAAAAACACCAAGACTGATTTGTCGGGGGCCAAGGTTCTGGGAGCCCTGGACGATGTGGTGAGGATTATGAGCATACATAAAAGCAAAGGCCTAGAATTTCCCATAGTATTTGTAGGGGGGATGAGCAAAAAATTCAATTTTCAAGACATTCAAAGACCCCTTATACTTCATAAAGACCTGGGATTGTGCACAGACTATGTGAATTTGAAAGAGCGAAGATATTGCGAGACCATATATAAAAGCATTGCTAAAGAAAAGACGCTTCTTGAGGTGCTTTCCGAGGAGATAAGAGTTTTGTATGTTGCCATGACAAGAGCAAGGAACAAGCTTATAATGGTAGGTTCCGAAAGAAACCTTGAAAGAAAGGTAGGAAGGTGGATAAAGCCTCTTTCTGACTATTCAATTTCTCAAGCCAAGTCATATTTAGATTGGATTATGGGATCAATTATAGGCTCTAGAGAAGAATGCTCGACGAATTTAGATGGTTTTGAAAATGATCTGGCCAAGGTAAAAAAAATTTCTTTAAGATCTATTGAGAAAGCAGAATCAGACAGAGAAAGGTATCTAAAAAAGATATCAGGTCATTTCGCATCCTTGGAAGAAAATGCCGGAGATATACCAGCTCAAGTCAAAGAAAGGTTGGAATGGGAATATCCTTGGGACAGAGAGTTCAAAATTCCGGCAAAGATGTCTGTTACAGAGATGAAGAGATTTAAAGTTACAAAAAATCTTATCAAAACATCTGAGGGATTAAAAGAGCCTTTGTTTTTGCAAGGGAAGAAGACGAAGAGAGCTTCGGAAATTGGAAGCGCGAATCACTTTGTGCTTCAACAGCTAAATCTTAATAAAATAAATGGTTCAGTAGATATAGAGGCAGAAATTGAATCGCAGATTAGAGCATTGTTTGATGATGGCAGGATAGATAGAAGTTTTGAAGGAAAAATCAACATGTCAATAGGATTATTTTTTGTAAGCCCTCTGGGCCAGAGAATGCTTAAAAGCTCAAAAATCTATAGAGAGCATACCTTCAATGTCAAGATGCTTGAATCTGAACTTTATGAAGAGGGATCAAGGGATGAGAGCGTTCTTGTTCAAGGAATGATAGACTGTTTTTTTGAAGAAGGAGACAGTTGGGTTTTGATAGACTATAAAAGCGACTACTTTTCATCTGAAAAACAAAAGATGAGCATCTTGGAAAAGTATGAAGATCAGATTGAAACATACATCAAGGCTCTTGAAAAAACTACTGATAAAAAAGTAAAAGAAGCATATCTTTATCTTTTGCATAGTAATGAAGCTTTGTCTGTGGCAACATAATTGTTGACAGGCAATACTTCATAGGGTAGTATCATATTATGTGAATTTAGTATACAATATTACAAAAACAAATGAGGTGCTTATGAATCGTTTTTCGGTTATGACTCCGGCAAAAATAAATCTGACTTTAGACATAATTAAGAAAAGAGAAGATGGATATCATGAAATATCCATGGTAATGCAAACTGTGGACCTTTGTGACGAGCTTGAGTTTGAGGAAAGAGAAAGTCAAATAGAAATAGAATGCACGAATGACAAAATACCTTGCGACAGAGGCAACTTGGTTTATAAGGCTGCAAAGGCTCTAAAGGAAGAATTCGATATCAAAAAAGGCGTTTATATAAAAATAAACAAGCGCATACCTTTGGAAGCAGGTCTTGCAGGAGGGTCTTCAAATGCTGCAGGAACTTTAATAGCTCTTAAAAAACTTTGGGACATTCGCATTTCCGAAGAAAGGTTAAATGAAATAGCCAAATCCATAGGTGCGGATGTTCCATACTGTACCCAAGGAGGCACCATGTTGGCTGAAGGCATCGGAGAGAAGCTTACAAGGCTTAAAAACTTGCCGGATTATCAAGTGGTTCTGGTAAAGCCCAATTTCACGATATCCACGGCGTGGGCTTACAATAATGTGGATATAAAAAATATCAAGAAACATCCGGATAATGAAGCTGTCAGCCGAGCCATTGAATACGGGGATCGAGCTGAGATTGAAAAAAACTTGGGGAATGTTTTTGAACAAGCAGCTTTCAAAAAATATCCGGAGCTTGCCGGAATAAAAAAGGCTTTGACTGAGTTGGGGGCAAAGGGGAGCCTAATGAGCGGAAGCGGACCGACAGTCTACGGACTGTTCGACGATGAGGCAAAAGCTGAAAGTGCATGGAAACACTTTAGGGAGATATATGATGAGGTATACAAGGCAAAGACATGCCATCAATTAATTAAGGAGTGATCTACCCTATGGATAATTTTCTCAAAATAGATATGGATACTTACAAACCACTGAGGGAAATTGTATTTACAACAATGCGAGAGGCTATCATCAATGGAGATTTCAAGCCCGGGCAGAGACTGATGGAAGTTCAGTTGGCAGAACAAATGGGCGTCAGCAGAACTCCTGTCAGAGAGGCGATAAGAAAGCTGGAGCTTGAAGGGCTTGTAGTGATGGTTCCGAGAAAAGGCGCGTACGTGGCAGGTCTTTCAAGTGAGGATGTAAAAGAGGTTCTTGAAATAAGAGCAGTATTGGAAGGATTGGCAGCATCTTTAGCGGCGAAAAATGCTTCTGATGCAGATATAGAGCAACTCCAGGAAATAGTCGAAAAATTCAAAAATGCTGCTGAAGAAAAAGACGTGGTAAGATTGATAAACTTTGATTCAGACTTCCACGATGTAATGTATAGGGCGTCAAAAAATAAAAAGCTGATCCAGCTGATCAGTGCTTTAAGAGAACAGGTACAAAGATTCAGGGTTGCTTATTTTACAAAGATAAAAAGCACCCAAGCCTTGATTGAAGAACACAACGAACTGGTTTCATCCATTTTGAATAAAGAGCCGGAAAAAGCAAGAGCTATAGCTGAAAAGCATATAGCTACAACAGAAAAATTGATCACCTCAATTGAGGAAAAGAGGTAGCAAAGATTACTAGGCTTCAGAAGGTTCAAGCAAAAGGACTATTACAAGCAATATGCTTCCTAAAACTATGAATATATCGGCTACGTTGAAAATGGCGAAATTTATTAGTCGGAAATCAAAGAAGTCGACTACAAAATTAAATCTGAATCGATCAATCAGATTTCCCAACGCTCCTCCAATTATGAAAGCCAGTGAGAGGCTTTTGATAGAAAGTTTAGCTTCTTTTTTGGTGAGCGTTGCCAAGTATATGAAAAGTATCACAGAAAAAATGGAAGTGATGATTTTTAAAAACAGCTGCATGTCAGTGAAGATGCTAAAAGCAGCGCCTGTGTTTTCGGCATAAGTAAGGTGAAAGATGCCATCCAACAAAGGAATGCTGCCATGGCCTTTCAGATATTCCAAGACTAAGTATTTGGATATTTGATCCATTGCTACTATGGTAAATATAATTACAAAACTCAAATTATTATCCTCCCGTTACAAATTTAATTGCATTTATAGTATAATATATGATTGAGCCGGTGTACAGGCGAGAGTCAAAGACGGAAGAAATAAATAATTTGATCTTAAGATGCACAAGCTATATATAGGAGGCAAAAATGGACAATGTGTTTGACGTTTTAAAAGAACGTGGATTTATCGAACAGTGTACCCACGAAGATGAAATAAGAGAACTGCTGGCAAATGAGCAGGTGACGTTTTATATAGGTTTTGATCCGACTGCAGATAGCCTTCACATAGGTCATTTTTTGCAGATCATGGTAATGACTCATATGCAGAAATACGGGCATAGGCCTATTGCCTTAATCGGCGGAGGCACTACGATGGTAGGAGATCCCACTGATAAAACGGATATGAGAAAAATGCTCACTCAGGAGCAGATAAGCCAAAACGGAGAAAGATTCAAAGAGGTATTCAAAAAGTTTTTAGATTTTTCTCAAGGGAAAGCTATGATGCTAAATAATGCAGACTGGCTTTTAAACCTTAATTATGTGGATCTTCTAAGAGAAATAGGAGTACATTTTTCGGTTAACAGAATGTTGGCTGCGGACTGCTATAAGACTAGAATGGAAAAGGGCCTGACTTTCTTGGAATTCAACTATATGATAATGCAGTCTTACGATTTTTATGTACTGTACAAGGACTACGGCTGCAAGATGCAATTAGGAGGAAATGATCAGTGGTCAAATATTTTAGGTGGGACTGAACTGATAAGAAGAAAGCTGGGAGGACAAGCTTACGGGATGACTTTTAGCCTATTAACCACATCGGACGGCAAAAAAATGGGAAAGACTGAAAAAGGAGCTCTATGGCTTGATCCGCAAAAGACGTCACCCTACGATTTTTACCAATATTGGAGAAATGTAGATGACGCAGATGTAAAGAAGTGCCTTTCATTGCTTACTTTCTTGCCAATGAATGAAGTCGAAAACTTAAGCGCACTGGAAGGCTCTGATATAAATAAGGCCAAAGAAGTACTTGCGTACGAAGTAACCCAGATGATCCACGGAGAAGAAGAGGCGAGAAAGGCTCAAGATACTGCGAAAAGCTTATTTTCCTTGCATGCGGATTCTGCCGAAATGCCTACTACCAAAATAGAAAGGAAAGAACTTTCGGGGATGGAGATTTTGGACATAATGCTAAAAGCCGGCTTGATACCTTCAAAGAGCGAGGGCAGAAGGCTCGTGACTCAAGGCGGCATCCAGATTGATGGAGAGAAAATAAGTGATTTAAAATATACTCTGCCTGAAGATAAGCTTTGTAAAGAAAGTTTTATTATCAAAAAAGGCAAAAAAGTTCACCACAAAATAAAAATAGTATGAAGCTATGCCGCCGGTATGTGAAATGCATATTACCAGCGGCATTATCTACAATCAGGAGGTTTTAAAATGGCAAAGAGCTCAAACCCTGTCAGAGGAACAAGAGACATACTTCCAAAGGAAATGGCTATCAGAGACGAAATTGAAGCCAAGATATTAAACACATACCGAGTTCACGGTTTTGAAAGGATTGAAACTCCTGCTATAGAATCTTTGGAACTTCTTTTGGATAGCGAGGGAGGAGAAAATCTCAAGATGCTTTACACTATCCTTAAAAGAGGAGAAAAGCTCAATCTCAAAGAAAATGCAAGTATTGCAGAAATATGCGATATAGGGTTGAGATACGATTTGACGCTGCCTTTGAGCAGGTTTTATTCAAACAACAAGCAAGAGCTCTCTTTTCCCTTTAAGAGCATTCAGATAGGCAATGTATACAGGGCTGAAAGACCCCAAAAGGGTCGGTTTAGATCTTTTAAACAATGTGACATCGACATAATAGGAGATGATTCCTGGTGTGCAGAAGTGGAACTTATAGACACTACGGCAAAAGCACTCAAAGCGATCGGACTTGAAAATTTCACGGTGAGGATAAATGATAGGAGAATTCTTTCAGAGATGATAGTCTTTAGCGGATACGATGATTCTCAAGTTGAGCAGGTCAGCATAATACTGGACAAAAAGGATAAGATAGAAAGAACCGGCGTAATTCGGGAACTTGAAGAATTGCCTCAAGGGAGAGATGCTGCTATTAAGCTGGTGGATATGACTGAATCCCTGGATGCAAAAAGCTTAGAAGCGTCGAGGTTTTCATCAGAAGCAGTAAAAGGACTTTTGCGCACGGTAGAAGCGATAAAGGATCTTGCAGGCGTTGACTTTAAGATTGAGTTCGATCCAACCTTAGTGAGGGGAATGGGATATTATACAGGAATGATTTTTGAAGTAGCTTACGGGCCTTACGGTTTTTCAATAGCGGGAGGTGGCAGATACGACGGACTTATTGGAAAGTTCAGCAAAGAGTCTGTACCGGCTGTTGGTTTTTCCATCGGATTTGAGCGGATAGTGTCGATAATGATGGAAGAAGATATGGATATAAAAAGCGAGAATAAGCGGTTGGCCCTTTTATACGACGAAGATAAGGAAATATCAAAAGTCATAAGACAGGCAGAGGCGTTAAGAAGCAAGGGATACATGGTGACGGTAGCAAAAGCCAAGAAAAAACTTGGGAAACAGATTGGACAACTTGAGGCATCCGGATTTGGATACCTCTGGGTATACGGCAGAGATACTGAAGAAAAAAAGCTGGGGAAAGACTGATGGTTAAAAAATTCGAGATAATAGCTACCTGTACCTTTGGGCTTGAAGGTGTTCTGAAAAGAGAAGTTACCCATTTGGGATTTGAAAAACCAAGGACTGAAAATGGAAGAGTGATCTTTGCCGGAACATGCGAAGATATAGCAAGGGCAAACATATCTTTAAGAACTGCAGATAGGGTATTGGTGAAGATAGGCGAATTTGAAAGCCTGACCTTTGATGAATTATACGAAAAAACCAAGGCTCTGCCATGGGAAAACTGGGTCGGCCCTAAAGACAGTTTTCCAGTGGCAAAGGCTACTTCTGTGAAGTCGCGGCTTTTTAGCAAATCGGATTGTCAGAAAATCGTAAAAAAAGCAGTAGTGGATAGATTGAAGGGAAAATACCACATAGAGTGGTTCAAAGAAACTGAAGAAAAATTTCCTATCCATATAAACATCCTAAAAGACATAGCGGTTTTATCCATAGATACATCGGGAAGGGGTCTTAACAAAAGAGGATACAGAGCAGAAGGCAACGAAGCATCCATTAAAGAGACGCTTGCGGCGGCATTGGTTTTGTTGTCGGGATGGAGAAGAGATAAAAAACTTATAGATCCATTTTGTGGTTCCGGCACTATACTGATAGAGGCGGCGATGTTTGGGTTGGACATCAAACCCGGAATAAACAGAAGCTTCATAAGTGAGACTTGGAGCGAAGAATTTAAGATTGCGTATGCTAAAATGAAAAAAGAGCTATCCGTATGTAAAGATTATGGCAAACTGGATATTCAGGGGTGGGATCTAGACAAAAAATCTCTGGCGACAGCTATGCAAAATGCTGAAATCGCAGGAGTGAAGGATCATATAAAATTCATCGAAAAAGATGCCAGAAGTATTTCGGAGCTTGAAGACTCAGGAGTCATAATCGCAAATCCGCCATATGGCGATAGGATGATGAATAAAAAAGAAGTGGAAAAATTATATCAGGATCTAGGAGAAAGTTATAAAAAACTCAAGGGATGGTCTTTTAATGTGATAACAGGCCATCTTGAATTTGAAAGGCATTTCAAGAGGAAGGCTTCCAAAAACAGGAAGCTTTACAATGGGAATCTTCTTACTTATTTTTATCAGTTCCAATCTAATTTTAAAAGATGATTTCATGGCATGATTAGCGTTATCTTATGATATAATTGATAGAAATAACTTAGGTAGGAGGTACTCTCATGGAAGTAAAACTAAAAGTCGAAGTGCTTCAGCACACGCCGGAGCCTGAAAAATTAATATCAGCAGCAGCAAAGCTCTGTTATTCTAAAAGCGGGATTGAAAAGCTGATGGAAGGCTTGGATGATGATAGCGTCGATAAATTCATAGCTAAATTGATGGATATGGGTCATGAATCTCCCATTGAACACGTAAGTTTTACATTTGGGATAGAAGGAGTCTCAAGAAGCCTTACTCATCAACTGGTAAGGCATCGGGTAGCGAGCTACTCTCAAAAATCTCAAAGATACGTTTCCGAAGCACAATTTGAATATATCATACCTCCTCAAATAGCAGAAGATGAAAGAGCAAGGCACCTTTATATAAAGGCTATGGAAAAGGACCAGGCTATCTACGATGAGATAACAGGAATCCTTAAAGAAAAACGATATATCGAATATTTAAATAATGGAGACAATGAAAAGACAGCTAAAAACAAGGCAGAGAAAACAGCGATTGAAGACGCCAGATATGTCTTGCCTAATAGCTGTGAGACGAAAATCATTGCAACTATGAATGCCAGAGAGCTATTACATTTTTTTAATCACAGATGCTGCGAAAGAGCACAATGGGAAATAAGAGAGCTGGCTACACAGATGCTGAAGCTTGTAAGAGAAGCTGCTCCTTTGATCTTTAAAAATGCAGGGCCAAACTGTGTAAAGGGCCCTTGTCCTGAAGGTCCCATGACTTGCGGGAAAATAAAAGATATTAGAGAAAAATTCAATAACCTTTAAGGATGATGATGATGGGAAAGCAAAACCCAAAAAGAAGAGAAGACAAAAAAATAGCAAATGATCATGATAAAAAACAAAGTGACAAAAACAAAAGAACAGACAAGCCACTGAGAGATGTACGGCAGATAGAGGGGAAAAATCCGATTTTAGAAGCACTTAAGTCAGGGGTTACCATAGAAAAAATAATGGTGGCAAAAGGTCGGCGCGAAACTGGAAACTCTGAAATTTTCGACCTTGCGAAAGAGCGGAATATCAAAATACAATTTGTTGACAGAAAGAAACTTGACTATTCTACCAAGACTGGCAATCATCAGGGAATTATAGCTGTGGCTACAAATTTTTCTTACTACGAACCTGAAGAGATAATACAAAAAGCTAAGAACAAGGGTGAAGATCCCCTTATAGTAATTTTAGACCAACTGACAGATCCTCATAATTTTGGAGCTATAATAAGAACCGCAGATGCTTGTGGAGCACATGGGATAATAATAACTAAAAATCGATCAGTAGATTTAAGCCCCATTGCAGTCAAGTCGTCTGCAGGGGCAGCTGAACACATGATGGTATCGAAAGTGACGAATCTCACGCAAACTTTAAAAGAGCTTAAAAACCTAGGGGTCTGGATTGCGGCGGCTGAGCCTGCAGGTGAAGCTTACTACAAAAGCAATTTGACGGGACCATTAGCCCTCGTAATAGGAAGTGAAGGCAAAGGAATAAGCAGACTTGTTAAAGAAGAGTGCGATTTTAGCGTATCAATACCTATGTATGGAGAAATTGGTTCTCTTAATGCTTCGGTAGCGGCTGGAATATTGTTGAGCGAATCGGCAAGGCAACGAAGGGAAGGCTGAAAAGGTGGGGCGACGAAAGCACTATCTTGTAGTTGACGGCTACAATATGATCAACTATTGGGAACAGCTGAAAAACATATTGACATATAGCTTGGAAGATGCGAGGCAAGCCCTTATAAGAATGATACAAAGTTATGCGAAAGTTAAGAATTACGATGCCATAGTGGTATTTGACGCATATAATAATGATGAAATGGTAAAGGTAGAAGAGTTAAGTGGAATAAAGGTGGTTTATTCGGGTAAGAATCAAACGGCGGACACTTATATTGAAAAGTTTTTGTACGATTTAAGTCCCGTACATGAAGTTACGGTAGCCACCTCCGACTTCATGCTTCAGAGAATGGTTGTATCAGCTGGAGGCAACAGGATGAGTGCCCGAGAGCTGGAAAAGGAGATTGAGTTTTCCATAAGCTCCAATATGAAAAAGATAAAAATGGAATCTGAAGCCGATAAGAATCATTTGTTCAAGAGCATCGATCGGGATACGATTGAAAAGTTAAAAAAAATAACAACAGATCCTGATCATGAGTAGACATTGAGAGGAGATCGTGCAGATGAACCATTCAGATTCTGTAAAGGAGCTTGATCTGAGCATATCAGAAGAAATATCTGATGAAAACCTAGTAGAAGATGCTCAAAAGGGAAATAAAAAAGCGTTGTCGACATTGGTCGAGAGGTATAAAAAGATGGTTGGCATAAAAGCTAGGAGCTACTATCTTGTAGGAGCCGATCGAGAAGATTTGGTTCAGGAAGGGATGATAGGGCTTTGCAAGGCAGTACATGATTATAGGCCGGATCGCCAGACGAGCTTTAAAGTCTTTGCCGACCTTTGTATTCAGCGGCAACTGATAGGAGCTATTAAAAAGGCCAACAGACAAAAACACAATCCTTTAAACAGCTATATATCCTTTGATTATCCTGTGTTTGACGGAGAAAACAGCGCTGTGCTCGGCGACATGCTCCGCATGTCGGAAGTGACAGAACCGGAATCGGTAGTGCTTAGCCGTGAAGAGATACTTGGCGTAGAGTCTATCATTGAAAAGCGCCTTAGCAAATTTGAGCGCAAGGTCTTGCGATTATATTTAAATGGGAAAAATTATGCTGAAATAAGCAGTGAATTGAATAAAGAGCACAAATCTATCGATAATGCGCTGCAAAGAATCAGAAAGAAGATAGACATGTTAAGAGATGTTAAATATTAATGAAATTCTTTTATAAACAATTGACACCGTAAAACAATTTTAGTATCATGTAATAGCAATTTTATTTTGGTGGGGTTCCCGAGTGGCCAAAGGGGGCAGACTGTAAATCTGTTGGCTCAGCCTTCGATGGTTCGAATCCATCTCCCACCACCATATTAAGCCCATATAGCTCAGTAGGTAGAGCACCACCATGGTAAGGTGGGGGTCATCGGTTCAAATCCGATTATGGGCTCCACTAGTAAGATACACGGAAGTGTTAAAATAATTAGCCTAGATGCGAAGGAGGAAACAGAAATGGGAAAAGCAAAATTTGAAAGAAATAAGCCCCACGTAAATATTGGAACAATAGGACACGTAGACCA
>DMAW01000119.1 GCA_003446375.1 Eubacteriaceae bacterium
TTGCTTGGCGCAGTTCTTCTTGAGATAGACAACAAGTGGGCTGGTGGAAGGAAGTACCTTGATATGGATGAGTACTATGAATATCTTTCACAACAGCAATCTAGATCAAGCCCTAAAATCTATTGCCTTTAACAAAAAATAAGAAAAATGCATAAGACCATTACCAGAGACCAAAACAAATTTACACAAAATATAGGACTTGACCTACCATTTTTTGAAAATATAAAATGAGTTGCCTTTTCCCACAGAGAAAGATAATATTATGTATATAACATCTTGTTACATAGTTCACAAAAAACATTCACAATTGACCAATGCTAGTCGTATAATCCGCAAGGAGGGGGTCTTGCCGTGAATGTCTGGGAGAATTTAAAACTGAAGGATATAGTGGATGTCAACACATTGATTGACATTCAGGATAAACTTGCAAAACTTGTGGGTGTCCCGACCATCACAGTGGATACGTATGGGGTTCCGGTCGGTAAGAGCAGCAATTTCACCCCTTTTTGCAAACTTATCCGTTCTTCGGAAAAGGGACGTCAGAAGTGCATATCATGTGATCGCCAGGCCGGGCTTTTGGCCATACAAGAAGGAAAGCCGAGAATATATAATTGCCACACCGGACTTATCGATTGTGTCGCCCCCATCATCATCGATAACTATTTTTTAGGGTCAGTATTAGGTGGACAAGTCTTGCGCAAAGGGCAAAAATCAAGAGATTCAATAGATATTGAAAGAATATCGAGGGACTTTGACATTCCTTTGTCCCAACTGAAAGAGGCTGTACAGTATATCCCGTTAGTTTCACAAGAATACCTCCAGAATTCCGTTGATTTTTATGTCTTCCTGGCCAGTTATATCGCTCAATTGGGTATGAGTCGGCTAATCCAAGAGAGATTATTAAAACAAAGCAAAGAAAAATTCGAACTTGAACAAAAAGCTAAGAAAATGGAGCTCAAAACCATTCAGGCCCAAATAAACCCCCATTTTTTGTTTAACACCTTGAACACGATTGCCAGGATGGCTTTGATGGAAAATGCTCCTCAAACCGAAGAATTGATTTATAAACTGTCAGACCTTTTAAGGTACAATCTTAAAAACATCGAAGATTTCCCCAAAATCAAGGATGAAATTGAAAACGTCAAACGATATCTTTTTATTCAATCACTCAGGTACAGCGACCGAATCACCTACGAAATTGACATCAGCGAAGCAATCATGGATTATCGGATTCCGTCCATGATCCTTCAACCTTTGGTGGAAAATTGTATGGTGCATGGTCTCGAAACGAAAAAAGAGGGTGGTAAGATTAAGATTACAGGCAGCCTTGTTTCCGATAATGAGATCGTCATCAAAATCAGTGATAATGGCAAAGGGATAAAACCAGAGGTTCTCAACCTGCTGCAAAATATGAACGGAACATTAAACCAATATTTAGGCATTGGGCTCCAAAACACCCATGACCGAATCAAGCATTACTTTGGAGAACGATATGGACTAAAAATCGAAAGTATACCTGACATTGAGACCAATGTCTATATCCGTATTCCTTGTGTAAAAGAGTACTATTCCCATAAAGTCCTCTAAAGAAAGGTGTTATGCAATGTATAAGCTGATGATTGTAGAAGATGAACCTCTCGAACGTTTAGCCTTGAGGAAAATCATTCAAAGAATGTATTTTAACATTGATATCCTACAGGATGCCAAGAATGGAACTGAGGCTATAGAAATTGCCAAGCTTTATCAGCCTGACATCATATTGATGGACATAAGAATGCCGGAAACTACCGGACTGGAAGCACAAAAACGCATTATTAAGTTTCTGTCCCATGTGAAAACAATAATCCTCACGGCTTACAGCGAATTTAGCTACGCCCAGGAAGCGATTCAACATGGTGTAATAGATTATCTCTTAAAACCGGTAAAACCGGAAGACTTAAAAAAGTCCATCGATAAGGCCATTGAGAACTTAGAACGCATGCATGTCCCTGGCAGCCGAAATTCTAAAGCTGAACTCGTCGGCGAAAACATCATCAAGAGTGCTTTAAATTATATTGAAAAAAACTTCGCTCAGAAATTGAAACTCAACACCGTCGCCGAATTCGTCCATCTTAATCCCCAATACTTCAGCCGCTACTTCAAGAAGGAGGTCGGCCTTACGTTTACAGAATATGTTAATAAACTAAGAATAGAAAAAGCTAAAAAACTCCTTCTGGAAACTAATAAGCCAATCTACCGAATTGCAATGGAAGTCGGTTTTTCCGACCCGGCTTATTTTAATAAAGTCTTTTTAAAGATAGAAAAGCAGCCGCCCTATAAGTTTAAACAAAGCCATGCTTTAAACGATTAAAAGAGGTAAAGAAGGGGTTATCCCCTTCTTTACCTTTCGTCTATTTGTACCTATCCACCTATCTTGCAGGCGAGGCCTTTTTCCATGACCGCCTTTTGCAGATTCCTAATCGACTCTTTATTATGGGGCTCAATGCCTTTTAACTTGTAATTGTAGCCCAGGTATTGATATTTGTTCTCACCTAAACGGTGATACGGCAAAAGATGCAGTTCCTTTACCCCTTTAATACTCAGGGCAAATTCAGCAATATCTTGAATTTCACGAATACTGTCGTTAACATTCGGGATGACAGGCACCCTGATAATGATGGGAGTGCCGTAAGACCCCATTATGCGGGCATTATTTAAAATGACCTGATTGGGTTGACCCGTATAGTAGCGATGCTTTTCACCGTCCATATGCTTGATGTCCAGCAAAATAAGGTCCACCCAGGGCAGAATGCTTTCTAAAACGCTTGCCGCGGCAAATCCAGTAGTTTCGATAGCCGTATGCCAACCTTTGGCTTTACACCCCTTGAGCAACTCCCTGGCAAAATTAGGCTGGAACAGGGGTTCCCCTCCCGAAAGGGTGATTCCTCCCCCAGAACGACGATAGTGGAGATTATCTTTTTTTAGCTCCTGCAAAACTTGTTCTACTGTCTGTATTTCTCCTGACATGTTTAATGCGTTGCTAAAGCAGACATCGACGCATCTGCCACACCTTTGGCATTTCTCATGATCCAAACTAAAGGAAGGGTTAAAGGTTAGAGCCCCTGTAGGACAGGCCCTTGTACAGCGGCCACAGCCAATACAGTTATGACTGATAAACATGATTTGCTTCTCAGGCCTTTGAGACTCCGGATTGCTGCACCAATGGCATGAGAGCGGACATCCCTTTAAAAAGACGATGCTTCGTATCCCAGGACCGTCATGGACGGAAAACCTCTGGATATCAAAGACCATTCCTTTAGCATTCTTTTCGTATTCCACCGTATTAGACCTCCTAGTAGAAGAAAGGAGGAGTTTGTTCCAAACCCCTCCTCTTTTGTTTATTACAGGGAGTGTTCAGTTCTCTTTATAATGTCGTCCTGAATTGATTTATCCAGTGAAGTGAAGTGTGCACTATATCCGGCTACACGAACCACCAGATTCTTATACTTATCCGGGTTTTTCTGGGCATCAATTAAGGTTTCCCGGCTGACGACGTTAAATTGCACATGCATACCTTTTTGATCAAAGTAACCGCGCACTAATGCAGAGAGATTTTCTAACCCCGTTTGCCCTGCGAGAGCGGATGGATGGAACTTTTGGTTAAAGAGCGTTCCGTTAGAGGCAATGTGATGATCTATTTTAGCCACGGAGTTGACAGCAGCAGTGGGTCCCTTCTTATCTCTCCCTGAAACAGGGGATACACCATCAGCCAGGGGTTCTCCGGCTTTTCTGCCATCCGGTGTAGCCCCTGTTACCGCTCCCATGGGAACATTGGCCGATACAGGATAGAGGCCAGGTTGGAAACGGCCACCGCGGGGGTTAGTGTATTTTTCTACTTCACGACAGTAGATTAAGGCAACTTCGCGGGCTAATTCATCAACTTCATCAATGTCGTTTCCGAATTTGGGTGCGCGGTTTTCCAACATTTGACGCAAGTATTCCTTATCCCCGTTGGACCCTAAATCAACTTTAATGTTTGCGGACTTTTGCAAGTCCTCCAAGGAAGCTTTGTTAGCCTCAAGAACAAGTTTCGTGATGGCTTCCACAAGAGCTTCCTGAGTCAAGTTGTTGAGGTTTAAATTCACTTTCGCGCCGGATTTTGGTGCCTCACAAGAACCAAAGTTCGTGTCGAGCGCCTCTTTCAGTTCTGCAAGGGTCACTTTCTTTTCTTCAAAGACCAATTTCTTAATAGCCATGAGGGAGTCAGCCACGTTGGCAATCCCTACCCCTTGCGGCCCTGTAAAGTTATAATGGGCGCCCCCCTCCTGGAGAGATTTTCCTTTAGCAATACAATCATCAACCATGGATGATAAGAAAGGCAGGGGAGCCCTTTCACCATGCGCAATATCAACACAGTTATCAGCATTGACTAAGAGGCTGACAAAATATTTCATTTGCTCTCTGTAAGCATCCATGAATTGTTCAAACGAGGTAAAGGAAGTAAATTCGCCCGTTTTAGGACCTAGTTGTTTGCCATTAGCCATACCATTATTAATGGTAATTTCCAGTACCTTTGCAGTATTAAAGAACGCAGCATCATGCCAGCCTTCCGTTTTGCCGCCTTTTTGCGGCTCAACACACCCGATAATGCCGTAGTCCCTGGCATCGGCCAAGGAAAGCCCGCGATGGACCAGCGAAGGGATGATAACCTCATCATTGTAGTAAGCAGGCATCCCCAAGCCTAGTCTGGTGACTTCTGCAGCCTTCAACATTAGTTCATCGGGAGTCTTGTTCCAGACGCGTATGGAGATTGAAGGCTGTGGCAACTTGGTATGGGCAGTAGCTTCAAGGCACATGAATGAAAGTTCGTTCGTAGCGTCGACCCCGTCGACAGTCTGGCCGCCGACAATAAGATTTTGGAACATCGGATAGCCGCCAAAGGCTTTTGTTGAAGCCTCATCGCGCACTTTATTCACGTCATTGAATTTAACCCACAGGCAATCGAGCAGCTCCTGCGCCTGTTCTTGCGTAATACGGCCTTCGGATATATCTTTTTTATAGTATGGATACATGTATTGGTCAAAGCGCATCGGGGAAATGGAGTGTCCATTCGATTCGATTTGAATTATGGCCTGTACGAACCAGAACGACTGCAAGGCCTCATAAAAAGTCCTGGCCGGATTTGCCGGTACCCACTCACAGTTTTGTGCAATTTGTAACAGTTCGGTTTGTCTTTGAGCGTCAGAGGTTTGAGCAGCCAGTTTCCGGGCAAGTTCAGCAAAGCGCTTGGCATACTTGATTGCCGCTTTTGCAGCAATAATTACCGCTGTCAGGAATTGATGCTTTTTGATATAATCCGGCTCAGACTTGTCCGCCTTGGCAATTGCTTCCTCTGCTTCAGCGATTATCCCGTTAAACCCTTTAGCAAGCACCTTGGCATAATCGACAGAGATGTGGCCTACCCCATTAAAATAATAGTTGCCGACCGTAAATACTCCTGCTTCCATCGCTGCTTTTGTTTCCGGGAACATGAGCTCAGTTGCAAGTTCATTGGTCGTTTTTCCATCCCAATACTTGAAGACTTCCCTTAAGCTTTGCTTGGTATCTTCAGAAATTAAGAAGACATCGCCTGTCCTTTTTGCTAAAGTGTCAAATTCGTCAACGATCCACTTATTTGAAAACTCAGGGAAAATCTGGCTTGCCCTGGGTTTGGTCGTTAAATTACCCACGATGAGCTCGTTATCACGGATCACTATCGTCATCTTGCTCAGAATATTATCTAATGCCATTGCCCTACGAATGATCGTCGGATAACTCTCCGTCTGTTTGTAGGATTCGGTGAGCAGGATCGCTCTCTCAGCTTCAATTTCAGGCGTCACTGAATAGAGGTCATCAATCAACTTTTGAATCCGTTGGGTTGGTAATGAGTTGCTAAGCTGGCTAAATTCAGCTGGCATCTTGCAGTTGTCCCCTTTCTCTTCTGGTATTTTTAATAACTCTGTTAGGTTCATTGTAATTAAATTATCATGTTCTTTTTTTTACTATTTCGACCAGAACTTGTACTCTGTAGATAGCCTTTGATTGTACTTTTTTGATTTGGTAATAAAAATTTGCCTTATATAGTCCTCTCTTAGTGCACAAAAAAAATGTATCCGGATTGACCCCCGAATTTTGGACAAAGTTTCTTAATTTCTCACGATTTCACACGATTGCATCTTTGTTTAACCTGTTGATTATTTTCTTATGGTTTAAGCGGATTGACCCCCGAATTATGGACGAAGTTTCTTAATTTCTCACGATTTCACACGATTGCATCTTTGTTTAACCTGTTGATTATTTTCTTATGGTTTAAGAAGCGCGTCAAGGTTTCGCTTTGCCGCGTTGCGACCTTGACTCCTTTCTTAAACCATAAGATTTTATTCTTACAGGTTAAACAAATAGTTCTAAACTGTAATTTTCAAGACTTTTTCGCCATTTCTAAGGTATTTGTAGAATTCTTCAGGTGGCACATACCCGATGCTTGAGTGAAGTCTTTGCTTATTGTAACGATTGATATATTGTGCTACTACTTCATATACCTCAGCATAGGCCGCAAATTCGTAGCGGCTAAAGCATTCATCTTCTAAAAGTCGGTGAAAAGCTTCTATATGTGCATTTTTGTTTGGAGTTTTAAAAGGGATCCGTTCATGTTCTATCCCTAGTTCCTCACATGCTTTATCAAATACATGGCTGATAAATTGCGGCCCGTTATCTGAGCGAATTACAGGCTTATTTCCACCTTGATAAAGCTGGCGTTTTAATAATGCTGATTGAACCACTCTGACTGCATCTTCTGCTGTGCAACTAAGACCAAGGTGATAGTCAATTATATTTCTGTCGGCTACGTCAATAAGACTCAACAGGAAGAAAAATCGATTTTCACCCGCAATATAACCATATTTAACATCCATCTCCCAAAGCTGGTTAGACCCTGTAATAACCCGGTTTTTAGCTATCTTGCGTGGAAACGATGGTTTAAATTTTCTTTGTGGTCTAAGAATTTCCAGTTCTTTACATAGCCTGTAGACTTTCTTCTTGTTGATTATAAGCCTGAAATTTCGCTTTAGGGCGTAGGTTAATTTAAGATACCCGTAGGCATAACCTTCATCCGCGATAAGCTCTGTTAGCCATTCCTTAATTTGTTCATCGCTGATCCGGTTGTTGGCTTTATCTAGCGAGTAACCTGGGCAGGGTCTTCCTCCTCCCACACGTTTGGTAAGGCCAGTTCTTGAAATACGATAATAGTACGTAGAGCGGCTAAGGCCTACTATTTTTAGAACCAAAACTGCTTTGTAACCACGGCTAATCCATTTGTTGGCGATACTTACTTTATCTTCTATCGAGGGTTTGTATTTTTTAACAAATCCTTAAGTATGGCTATTTCCAAATCTTTTTCGCCGAGGAGCTTTTTAAGTTTATCGTTCTCGGTTTCAAGTTCTTTATAGTAACTATTATCAATAGCTTTTTTCTTATTATTTTTTTGCACAGGAGGGTTTTTATATTGTTTTACCCATTTGGCAACCATTGATTTGGCAATTTCATGCTGCCGGGCCACTAAGGACATATTGCCAGTTTCAATTGCTTCTTTGACAATTTGTTGTTTAAATTCATCGCTGTATTTTTTCCTGGTCATAAAAATTCCCCCTACACTAAGTTTATCATTTCTTAAGAAACGATGTCCAACCTAGTTAGGGGGCTTAAGAGGCTAAAAACGGTTTATCTGCTCCGCGAGTTTGGAGTCAGAAAGGGTTTCAATTCCTCATAG
>DMAW01000045.1 GCA_003446375.1 Eubacteriaceae bacterium
ACTGATGAAAATAATCATACGTACAATATAAATGCCGATTACGTGGCAAGTTCGGTAGCATCGGCTCTTAAGGCTGAAAAGCTGGTATATCTAACAGATGTTGAAGGCGTATTGAAAGATGTTGAGGACAAGGACAGCCTTGTATCTAAAATTTCAATACAGGATATAGACGAATACAAAAAAGACAAGATCATAACCGGAGGAATGATACCCAAAATAGAAAATTGCAAAAAAAGCATTGAAGAAGGGGTAAACAGCGTACATATTTTAGATGGAAGAGTCGAACACTGTCTGCTTCTTGAAATTTTTACTAATTCGGGAATCGGAACTATGATCTACAACAAGGAGGATAACGATGGGAAATAAAACCATAGATAAGGCAAAGAAATATATAATGAGCACGTACGCATCATTTCCGTTGGTGTTTGATCGCGGAGAAGGATGCTATCTTTACGACGATGGTGGAAAGAAATACTTGGACTTTGTATCCGGAATCGCAGTAAATGCCTTAGGATATGGACACCAAAGGCTGATTGAAGCAATAAGCGATCAAACAAAGAAGCTTACCCATGTTTCTAATCTTTATTACAACGAACCCGCAGTTGAACTTGCAGAAAAGCTTAGCAAGCATTCAGGACTTGATAAGGTTTTCTTTTGCAACAGCGGCGCAGAAGCAGTAGAAGCAGCTTTAAAGCTTAGCAGAGTTTACTGCAAAAAAAACAAGTCAAAAGATGCATACAAGATAATATCAATGAAAAACTCATTTCACGGAAGAACTTTTGGAGCGATATCGGCAACAGGACAGCTAAAATATCAAAAGGATCTAGATCCAATGATGCCGCAAGTAGATTTTGCTGAATTCAATGATTTAGAAGATTTAAAATCGAAGATAACCCCTGAAACTGCTGCCATAATAGTGGAGCCTATACAAGGGGAAGGCGGCATTAATACTGCAGATATAAAATATCTTAAAGATGTAAGAGCTCTTTGTGATGAGAACAAAATCGTATTGATTTTTGATGAAGTCCAAAGCGGAATCGGAAGAACAGGGAAGTTTTTCGCTTATCAACAATACGGCGTGGTTCCGGATATAGTCACATGTGCAAAGGGCTTGGGTGGCGGAATACCCATGGGAGCAATCATAGCAAAAGATCAGATTGCCGATGCCTTTACACCTGGAAGTCATGCGTCCACATTTGGCGGAAATGCTCTTTCAGCTTCTGCGGCATTGGTAGTTGTCGATGAGCTGATGGAAAAAGGCTTAATTGACAATGTAGTTGAACAGGGAAATTACCTTAAGGAAAAGCTCGAGGAAGTAAAAAACAAATATCCTGAAATAGAAGAGGTAAAGGGAACCGGATTGATGATGGGCGTGTCTCTCAAGGGAGTTACCCCTATAGATGTTGTGAAAAAAGCTATGGAAAAAGGACTTCTTTTGGTAGGTGCCGGCAGTGATGTCATAAGATTCGTGCCTCCGTTGATTGTAGGCAAAGAAGAAATCGATGAGTTTATAGAAATTTTCATATCTGCATTGGAGGATCTAAGATGAAAGCCTATCTCTACCTTGAGGACGGAACAGTGTATGAAGGCAAGTCCTTTGGGGCAGTTAAGGAAATTTTATCGGAAATTGTATTTAATACCGGAATGACCGGGTATCAGGAAATTTTAACAGATCCGTCATACAGAGAGCAAACAGTAGTTATGACATATCCAATTGTAGGAAATTACGGCATCAACAAACGAGACTTCGAATCAGACCATGTTCAAGTCAAAGCCTTTGTAGTAAGGGAATACAGCGTTCATCCCAGCCATTACGAATGTGATGAGACTCTTGATGGATTTTTAAAAGAAAATGACATACCTGGAATTTACGGCATCGACACCAGGATGATTACTAAAAAGATCAGGGATATAGGGACAATGAAATGCCTGCTGACTTATGAAGCAACTCCAGATGCCATGGAGAAAATAGAGGCTTACTCCTTTCCGAAAGATGTCGCAAAAAGAAATGGAGTTAAGGAAAAGAAAGTATTTGGTGGAAGCGGTGTAAGAATAGGACTCTTGGATTTAGGGTATAAAAAAGGCATTTTAAGAGAGTTGACGTCAAATGATTGCCGCGTCACGCTTTATCCGTATCACACTAAAGCTGCTGAAATACTTTCAGACAATCTGGATGGATTCATGCTGTCAAACGGTCCGGGAGATCCAAAGGACAACCCTGAAATAATAAGCTTGGCAAAGGAGCTTTTCGGAAAGATGCCCGTTTTTGGAATTTGTTTAGGACATCAGATTCTTGCCTTGGCTTTGGGTGCAGATACCTTCAAGATGAAGTTTGGGCACAGGGGCAGCAATCATCCTGTGATAAAAATAGAGGATCAAAAGGTTTTGATATCATCCCAAAACCACGGATATGAGGTAGACGGCGACAGTTTGCCTGTGGGCACTATCAAAACATATGAGAATATAAATGACGGCACCTTGGAAGGATTCGATTATCCGAAATATCAAATAAAAGCAGTTCAGTTCCATCCAGAAGAAGGTCCGGGACCAATCGACGGTCATGAGATTATATCTGAATGGATCAATAGCGTAAAGGAAGAAGACTATGCCAAAAAATAAAAACATAAAGAAAGTCATGGTTATAGGTTCAGGTCCGATTATAATCGGACAGGCGGCTGAGTTTGACTACGCAGGGACTCAGGCATGCAAAGCTCTGAAAGAAGAGGGGATAAGCGTCGTTTTAGTCAATAGCAACCCTGCTACTATCATGACAGATGATAATATAGCGGACAAGGTATATATACAGCCTTTGACTTCGGAAGCATTAAGGTACATCATCAAAAAAGAAAAGCCGGATGGGCTCTTGCCGACACTGGGAGGGCAGACCGGACTTAACCTTGCAATGGAACTGCATGAAGCGGGAATATTGGATGAATTCGACGTAAAATTGCTTGGGACTTCTTTGGAGGCTATTAAAAAGGCTGAAGATAGAGAAAGCTTTAGAAATCTGATGAATGAAATCAATGAGCCGATCCCTGAAAGTATCATCGTATCAGACATAGAGTCCGGAGTCGAGTTTGCCAAAAATACGGGTTATCCGGTAATAGTAAGACCGGCATACACTCTAGGAGGAACAGGCGGAGGAATAGCTGATGATGAAGAATCATTAAGGAAAATACTGCATACGGGGCTAATGTTCTCCAGGATAGGGCAGGTTCTCTTGGAACAAAGCGTTGCTGGATGGAAAGAATTAGAATACGAAGTCATGAGAGACAGCAATGATACCTGCATCATAATATGCAATATGGAAAATATAGATCCCGTAGGTGTGCATACAGGTGACAGCATCGTAGTGGCCCCTTCCCAAACATTGACTGACAACGAATACCACATGTTAAGGCAATCTGCGCTTAAGATCATAAAAGCTCTAAAGATAGAAGGAGGGTGCAATATACAGTTTGCACTTGATCCCCATAGCAAGAACTACATCGTAATAGAGGTAAACCCTAGAGTAAGCAGATCTTCAGCTTTAGCATCCAAGGCTGCAGGTTATCCCATAGCAAAAATAGCTGCCAAGATTGCAGTAGGGCTTAATTTACATGAAATTGAAAACAGCGTTACGAAGAAGACGAAGGCTTCATTTGAGCCGGCGCTTGATTACGTTGTCGTCAAGATTCCAAAGTGGCCTTTTGATAAATTTGATTATGCAAATAGAACTCTCGGTACGCAGATGAAAGCGACAGGGGAAGTGATGGCAATCGATAGGAGCTTTGAAAGTTCGCTTCTAAAGGCTATAATCTCACTGGAAGGCAATGTCATTTCCATGAGGAAAGATTATCTTCAAAAGATGAGCGACAGTGAAATTATAAATCTGCTCAGCAAGGTAGATGATGAAAGGATATTTGTGATATTTGAAGCTTTAAGGCGTAATGTAAAAGTAGACGATATTTACGAAACAACAAAAATTGACATATGGTTTTTGCATAGGTTCAACAATATAGTTGATATGGAAAAAGAGCTTTCACAAAGTCCATTGGACAAGGATCTTCTCGTAAGAGCAGAGCGATTAGGATTTGCCGACAGGGAGATTGAGATGCTCTCAGGAGAATCTTACGATGTCATAGACGCAATAAGAAGAGCTCATCAGATTTATCCTGTGTACAAGATGGTAGACACTTGTGCAGGAGAATTTGAATCCTATACGCCTTATTATTATTCTACATACGATCAGGAAGATGAGAACGTCGTAACCCCAAAACAAAAGATAGTGGTAATCGGTTCAGGTCCCATACGAATAGGGCAAGGCATCGAATTTGACTATTGTTCAGTTCATGCAGTTTGGGCTATACAGAAGATGGGATACGAGTCAATCATTATCAACAACAATCCGGAGACGGTAAGCACTGATTTTGATACGGCGGACAAGCTTTATTTTGAGCCGTTATTCATAGAAGATGTATATAATGTGATAAGACGTGAAATGCCAAAAGGAGTCATAGTCCAGTTTGGAGGCCAGACTTCAATTAATTTGGCATCTAAGCTTATGAGCAGAGGAGTTCAGATCTTGGGAACAAGCGTGAACTCAATAGATGTGGCAGAAGATAGAAAAAGATTCGATCGCCTATTGTACGAACTTGAGATACCAAGACCTGTAGCTACAGGAGTGGCTTCCCTGGAAGAAGGAATAAAGGCGGCGAGCGCCATAGGTTATCCTGTATTGGTAAGGCCTTCGTATGTTATTGGAGGAAGAGCCATGCAAGTAGTATATGACGAAAGCGAGCTAGTCAAATACCTAAAGGAAGCTGCCAGCGTATCTAAGGAGCATCCCATACTTATCGATCAGTATATAAACGGAATTGAAGTTGAAGTGGATGCAGTAGCTGATGGACAAGATGTGTTGATACCGGGAATCATGGAACACATCGAAAGGACAGGTGTCCATTCCGGAGACAGCTTCAGCGTGTATCCTGCCCAAAGCATATCTAAGAAAGTAGAGTCTCTCATAATCGATTATACAGAAAAGATTGCAAGAGCCTTAAAGGTAACGGGGATACTTAACATTCAATTTGTGGTAAAGGATGATAAGGTATATATAATAGAGGTCAATCCTAGAGCTTCAAGAACTGTGCCTATCATCAGCAAAGTTACTAAGATACCTATGATAGATATTGCCGTAAGGACTATTTTGGGAGAAAAGCTTAAAAGCATGGAATTTGGGACAGGGCTTGCTGAAAAATCTAAGCTCATAGCTGTAAAAGCACCGGTCTTTTCTTTCCAAAAGCTTCTTGATGTAGACAGTGCGCTGACTCCCGAAATGAAATCTACAGGCGAAGTCCTAGGCATCGATACAAAATACGAATCTGCTCTTGCCAAGGCTTTCATAGGAGCCGGATTCCGTTTTGACCATAAGGGTGAAGTGTTCTTAACCATAAATAATAGAGATGTGTCTGAAGGTTTAGAAGCTGCAAGAAAGTTTTATGATTTGGGATTTGTGATATCCGCGACCGAAGGGACTGGATATTTCCTTAAGGGTAAAGGGATTGAATGCAATATTTATCTAAAAGAAGATCTTGAACATATAAAAGAAAAAATCAAAAGCAAAGAGATATCCATAGTAATAAATACTCCTACAATCGGCAGAGATGAAACAAGATTTGGCTTTAAGCTGAGAAGCTATTGCCAAAGCCTTAATGTCCCTTGCTTTACCTGCATGGATACGGTTAGCGCATACATAGAATCCATCAGAGAGTTAGAAGATGCCAAAAACCTTACTTATGATACTATCGACGAATATAGATAGGCTATTGCCAAGTTTTTGTTCACCGGTACCGGATTATGTGTTATAATTATGGTCGCTATTTTAAAAAAAGGTGGAAACTAAAATGGATTTTTTTCTAGTGCTATTATCGTATTTCATTGGCAACGTATCTTTTGCCTATCTGTTGACGAAATTCAAGATGAAAGAGGATATACGAAACTTTGGGAGCGGAAATGCCGGCACGACAAATGTTTTGAGAGTTCTCGGCAAAAAGTATGCTGCATTGGTGCTTTTGGGAGATGTTGTCAAAGGCGCTGTTCCAATCTTGTTGGCCAACGCTCTTGCCGGAATGGACGTTACTGTAATGTTATGCGGTCTTGCTGTAATAGCAGGTCATAATTGGCCGGCTCTTATGGGGTTTAGAGGAGGCAAAGGGATTGCTACATCAATAGGGGTATTTTTGGTTTATGATCCATATGTTGCCCTCGTATGTCTGGGCTTGGGCATTCTTCTTATAGCACTGACCCGATATGTCTCTTTGGGATCCATATCGGGAATGGCTCTTTTGCCGATAGTCACTTACCTGTTTTACGGTGTGAATTTAAGGCTCGCGTTTGCTTTGATTATTGCTGTGTTTTCTATCTATCGCCATAGATCCAATATCATAAGATTGATGTCAGGCAACGAAAACAAGCTGGGACAGAAGAAGATTTAAACTAAATAAATTTTGCACGAAAACCCAAGTGCAAAATTTATTTTTTTTATTTATTTTTGGTTCTTTGTATAGTATACTAAATGTGCGTTGTAATAATTGTTGATATACTATATAAAGTATAATTATAGACTTAGGAGGTTATTGCGTGTCCAATTTAAAAGGAATTGTAAAAAGAGTTTTTACCAAGCAGCTGGAGGAAGACAAGTCTCTGACCGTATACGATTTATTTCAGTGGAAGACCGTAGACGTTTTCATGAAGAACTGGAAGACCGGAAAGATTATTGCAGACATGCAGGAATTGGAATTTCCTGAAAATTACAGCCAAACGGCCTGCAACATAATTGCAACAAAATATTTCAGGAAAGCCGGAGTCAATAATTCTGTAGGCTATGAAAGAAGCATGAAGGAAGTCGCGCACAGACTGGTTAAATTCTGGGTGGATTCCTTGAAGGACGAAGGAATAATTAAAAATAAAAACGAGTATGAAATAGTTTATGATGAGCTGGTATACGGACTGCTGGGACAAATGTGGGCGCCAAATTCTCCACAATGGTTCAATACTGGATTGTACAATAGCTATGGCATAAAAGGAGAAAAAGATAACCTTTACTATTATGACCTAGAAAAGCAGGAGGTTGTAGAGAGTCCAGACAGATATTCAAGAACCCAAGCTTCAGCATGTTTTATCCTATCAATTGAAGATAAGCTTATGGGAGATCACTCGATAACAGAGCAATATGTAAGTGAGACTAAGCTGTTCAAGGGGGGATCCGGTGTCGGAACCAATTTCTCAAATATAAGAGGCATGGACGAAAAACTCTCCAGCGGCGGATACTCTTCAGGCATGATGAGCTTTTTACAGGGTCTGGATAGAAATGCCGGTGCTATTAAATCAGGGGGAACTACTAGAAGAGCTGCAAAGATGGTCATAGCAGATATAGACCATCCTGAAATAGAAAACTTCATAACGTGGAAGGCTAGAGAGGAAAAAAAAGTCAGAGATCTTGGGAAAATGGGCTATGATACTTCCATGGATGGTGAAGCATATTCTACAGTAGGCGGACAAAACAGCAATAACTCGGTAAGGCTCAACAGAGATTTTATGGAAAAAGTCATTAACTTAGATAAAGATCCGGATCAAGAATTGACTCTTGCAGGAAGAGTCGATGAAGGTATAAATAAAAATGTAAAAGTAAGGGATTTGTGGAATCTTATCAACAAATCTTCTTGGGAGTGTGCTGATCCCGGACTTCAGTTTGATGATCTGTTCAACGCTTGGCATACCTGCCCAGGGGGAGAAGACGGCAAGGTCGGTGAAAAGTACAACAGGATAAATGCCACCAATCCTTGCAGCGAATATGCGTTTTTAGATGATACTGCATGCAACCTGGCTTCCATAAACGTGTATAAGTTTTATGATGAAAACAACAATGCGTTCCAAACAGACAGATACGTTCATTTAATAGAAATGATTCAATTGGTATTGGAAGCTTCTATTCATTGGGGACAGTTTCCTACAAAGGACATAGCAAGAAAAAGTCACCTGTTCAGAACAACAGGTCTTGGACTGGCTAATACATCATCACTTTTGTTGGCAATGGGACTTCCTTATGACTCCAAAGAAAGCAGGAACCTTGTAGCATCTCTTTCCGGCATAATGACGGCCGCATCATACAGGATGTCTGCATTTATGGCTGAAGCTGTGGGACCATTTGAAAAGTTTGAAATAAACAAAGAACATATGCTTAAAGTAATAAGGAATCACTCTAGAATAGCGGGAGCCCTTGAAGATGAGCTTGAAGAAATACATTATGAACCGCTAAAGATAGATCATGGCATCTTGAAAGAAATCAATATGGGATATCTAGGGGACACTTTGAAAAACCTTTGGAATGAAGCATACGCTTACGGCAAGATACACGGATACAGAAACGCTCAAGTTTCAGTGATTGCTCCCACAGGCACGATTTCACTGGCTATGGATTGCGGAGCCACTTCTATAGAGCCATTTTATAGCCATATAGTTTTTAAGCAGCTAGTTGGCGGCGGAAATCTTGAAATGGTAAACCCAATTCTGGAAATCGCCCTTAAGAATCTGGGATATAAAAAGAATCAGATTAAAGAAATAATAGATTATATAATTGAAAAAGATGACGAAGGAAAAGTAATCCATGGCAGCGTATCGGGGGCTCCACATTTAAAAGACGAGCATTATAAGATCTTTGATACGGCAAACACCATATCGCCTGAAGGCCATGTCATGATGGTCTCGGCAATAACGCCTCTAATCAGCGGCTCAGTATCTAAGACGGTTAATCTACCAAATACTGCAACAGTAGAAGATATAGATGCCATACATAAGCTGGCTTGGAAAACAGGAGCCAAAGCAATTGCCTTGTACAGAGACGGATGCAAAGCAAGCCAACCACTGACATCCGGCTTGTCGGGAGAGAAAGAGAGAAGCCTTGAAGATTATACATACCAGGAACTCCTGAATTATAGCAGAAATTGCATAAAGCACATACCTAACAGGAAAAGACCAGGAGGAATGAGGACCAGCAGGACCCACTCTGCTAAAATCGGAGACATTGAACTTTACATAACTATAGGCTTTTATGAAGACGGACACCTTGCTGAAGTTTTTGTTTCCACAGATAAGGAAGGTACCGTGGTCAAAGGGCTTTTGGCATCCTTGTCTAAAGCATTGTCTAACATGCTTCAATATAATATTCCTCCCAAGGAGATATCTAGACTGTTAAGAGGGCAGCAGTTTGAACCGGCCGGCTTTGTTTCAAGACATCCTTACATTAAGTACGCATCTTCAATTTCTGACCTAGTAAGCAAGATCATAGACATAGAAATGGGAGACTTCAGCAGATGCCAAGTAAAACCTGAAACTTTTACGCCAATGAGCAAAGCTACATTTGCTCCTGTCAACGACAAGAAAGATAATTTGACAGAAAACAAAATTCCTGAAGATGGAGAAAGGATATACGGCGAGAGCTGTTCGTCCTGCGGCAGCACGAGGATGATGAAAAACGGAACATGTAAAGTGTGCTTGGATTGTGGAAGCACCACAGGCTGCAGCTAAACAATCTACAGGCGTCTTGGATCATCCAAGACGCCTGTTAAGTTTTTCTTTTAATTTACGTTAAAATCAATTAAAATAAACATGAATTGATTTTACTCAAGAAACGGTAAGGTGAGGATTTGGAAGAAAAAAACATACACAGGATAAATTTAGAGGGCAAGGAAATAATCCTGTTGGGGACCGCACATGTATCAAAAAATAGCGCTCAGCAGGTTAAAGATATCATAGAAACGGAAAAGCCGGATTCAGTATGCATAGAACTTGACGAACAGAGATACAAGTCTATTAAAGATAAAGCCAAGTGGAGAAATACAGATATAGTAAAAATAATAAAAGAAAAAAAAGCAGGTTTTATGCTTACAAACATAATACTTTCAAACTACCAAAGGAAAATTGCAGAGCAATTTGAGATAAATGCAGGTCAAGAGATGATCCAGGGCATAATTTCTGCCGAGGAGATAGGTGCAAAAACCGTTTTAGCTGACAGGAACATTCAGACAACATTTACAAGGTTATGGAGAAAGGTGTCCCTATGGGGAAAGGTCAAGTTGATTTCAAGCATAATGTTCAGCTTGATAGATGATGAAAAGATCACTGAGGAAGACTTGGAAAGAATGAAGACTGAAGACATGCTGACATCAGCATTAGCCGAGCTGTCTAAGGCATTTCCGGATTTAAAGAAATATATTGTAGATGAAAGAGACCAGTATCTGGCTTACAAAATAAAAAACGCCCCCGGGGACAAAGTGCTGGCAGTTTTAGGTGCTGCCCATACGCCTGGCGTCAAGCAAGAGCTGTTTAAAGAACAAAATATCAAAGAGTTGGAAAGCATTCCGGAGAAGTCCGGATTTTCAAAAGTAAGTGGATGGATAATACCTGCGCTTATAATCTTGATGATACTTCTGACATTTTCGGTAGATAAAAACCTGGGGATAAATCAGGTGATAAGTTTTATACTTTGGGTTGGCAACCTTGCTGCTTTAGGTACTTTGCTGGCCTTGGGGCATGTTTACTCGGCAATAACTTCTTTTGTAATGGCTCCATTAAGTGCTATCCATCCTTTGCTGGCTACCGGATGGTTTGCCGGATTGATGGAAGCTCATATAAGAAAGCCTAAAGTAGAGGACTTTGAAAATTTGTCAAAAGACCTTTATACACTGAAAGGTTTTTGGAAAAACAAAGTGACTAGGATACTTTTGGTAGTAGCATTTTCGAATATAGGATGCACCGTAGGGATTTGGATAAGCGGTGCAAACATAGTAAGTACGTTTATAGATACTTTTTTTAGATAAATAGAAGGAGCGATTTAAATCGCTCCTTCTATTTATCTTCTTCTTCAACATCAATCAAGAGCAATCTTTCCTTAAAAGATCCATGGGCTTCTCTTTTTTTTAATCTTAGGTAATCTATGTGCATAGGCTCGTAGTCTTTTAATTCTACTAGACATTCCAAAGCTTCGTAAATATCTGCAAGTTCTCCTTCGTTATCGGTCTCTTTAAATTCTTGAATCTCTTCAATGATTTTTTCTATCAATGCATCGTGATATTCCTTATCTTCTAATTTTTTAACAGAGTGCTTTCTGCCGCTTTTTTCTATAAGCTCCGGTATCTTGTCCCGAATAAGTTTGTTGTAAGTAATTTTCATGATTTCACCTTCCCGAAATTTTATATTTACAATATATATATCCATCGAATTACAGATTAAAACTATACTCTTTGATAAAGCTTATGGTAAGATAAAATCAGATTGATATTTGGAGTGAGCTGATATGGTAGAGATGGTAGGAAAGTATTATTTGTTAAACGGTTATGCAAGAGAAGTGCAAAGGGATATTGCCATAGAAAAATCCAGCATATATGAAGTGATGAGAGTATTGGATGGAAAGCCCTTGTTTTTAAAAGATCATCTGATTAGATTTAAAGTGTCATTGGATATGGCTGGATATAAAAACGATATTGATTTTAATGTGGTAAAGAGCTGGATCTTTGACTTGATTAAGATAAACGATATTTGCCAAGTAAATGTCAAAATGGTATTTACGCCTAGGGACAAAGGATTTGACCTAATGATGTACTTGGTTAAAACGGCGGTTCCAACTAAAGAAGCTTTAGAGTCGGGGGTCGTAGTGAGAACGCATAAAGGAAAAAGAAAAGACCCAAACGTAAAGAGCACGGCTGAATCTTATAAAGATCTTCTTAAGAAAAAAGAGTTTGAAGGAGTATATGAGCTGCTCTTCGTAGATGAGAAAAATGAAATTTTAGAAGGCAGCAGAAGTAACGTGTTTTTTGTCGAAAGGGGCAGGATATACACAGCTCCTGCTGGGAGCGTCCTTCCCGGCATAACCAGGAAACAAATTTTTAAAATATGTATGGAAGAGTCGATAGAAGTAACGGAAAAATATATTTCGTTGTCAGAGCTTGAAAAAGTCGAAGCGATTTTTCTTACAGGAACATCTATTGGAGTGCTAAAGGTGGCGAAGGTAGACGATATGACATTTGATGTGGATAATCCAATAGTTGTGATGTTGTCAGAAAAATATGAAGATAAAATGATTGGAGACATAAAAAGGGCGGAATGGGACAATGAAGATCTGTCTGACATCTGAAGAAATAAATAAGGAATCTGCAAGGACGATCTTAAGTTTTGTGGATAAGATCATATACATAAAGCCTTGGGATCATCTTTATCCGGCTATTAGATCTCATGCAGACATACAAATTTGCCCAATAGCCAAAAACAAGTTGGTGGTACAGCCCAAGCTTCATGTAGAGACGCTTAAAGCTATGGAAAAAGCAGGGTTAGAATTACTTGCAGGTCAAAGCGAACTTAAGAGGAGATACCCTGACAACATATATTACAACGTAGGGATATCGGGGAGGTATTACTTTCACAAGACATCCCATACAGATGAAACGGTTAGAAGAGAACTTGAAAAAGAAAATATCAAGCCTGTTGATTTAAAGCAAGGCTATACAAAATGTTCAATGGCAGCATTGGGGGATAAATATATAATTACAAGCGACGCCGCTATTTATAAAAAGTCTATAGAAATTGGTTTGGAAGCTTTGCTTCTGCCCCCGGGTGGGATTGTGCTTCCGGGGTTTCAATATGGATTTTTTGGAGGCTGTTGCGGGGTGGACGATAAAGAAAGGATTTTTATGCTCAATGGAAGCGTAGATAAATATATCTACGGCAACGAGCTAAAGAATTTCATAAAAAAAACAGGATATGCCTTGGTTGAGCTACACATGAGAAAGCCTGAAGATATCGGCAGTATTTTTATATTGGATATGGGATGAAATAACCGTTATTTTGTTTTAAAAAATTAAATAGAGGTATATTTATAGAAAGACATAAACAAGGAGGTGGCATTTTGAAAACAGCAGCCTTTTTTGACGTAGACGGAACACTTTACAGGGATTCCTTGATGGTGGAGCATTTTAAAAAACTCATAAAATACGAAGTTTTAGACCCATCCATATGGCACGGAAACGCCAAGCGCAAATTTGAAAATTGGGTTAAAAGGCATGGAGATTACGAGGATTATCTCCTAGAAATAGCGCAAATATATTTGGACAGCATGAAGGGTTTAGATAGGGACTACATAAATTTCATAACGGATCAAGTTGTAAAGCTAAAAGGAGAGAGAGTATACAGGTTTACAAGAGATCGAATAAAATGGCATCTGAATCAAAAGCATGAGGTAATATTCATATCGGGCAGCCCATCTTTTTTAGTAGAGAAAATGGCGCAAAAGTACAATGTAGATTACTATATAGGTACGCAATATTTAATTGATGATGAAAATAAGTTTACCGGGGAGATAGTCCCGATGTGGGAGTCTGAAAGCAAAAACAAGGTTATAGAAGAATATGTAAGAAAGTTGGATATAGACCTTGATTTAAGCTATTCTTATGGAGACACAACAGGCGATTTTGCCATGCTTAGCATGGTGGGAAACCCTGTTTTAATAAATCCTATTAAAAAGCTGGTAGAGCTTTTTCAGGCAGATGAAAACCTTAAAGCAAAGGCCAAGATAATAGTTGAAAGAAAAGATGTGATATACCAGATTCCGGCAGATGTAGAGATATTGTAAACAAAATATTTGACATGAATTAAAAGCTCTAATATAATAATTTCAAAGACGATGAACAGGATATGCAGCAGGATATCGATTTCCAGAGAGAGGGCGCATAGCTGAAAGTGCTCTTAAATCAGAACTTGCCTGTACCACCTTGGAGTTGCAGGTTGAATAAAGTAGGCCTTGCCGGGATGACCGTTACCAAAATGAGAGGATTCAAATCAATTAGGGTGGAACCGCGTATATTACGTCCCTTGCTTAGGCAAGGGATTTTTTGATTTTAAATGGAGGGATAAAAATGATAAAGATTGCTTTAAAAGATGGAAGCATCAAAGAATACGAAAAACCAACTACGGCATACCAGGTAGCCGGCGATATAAGTGAAGGGCTTGCAAGAGTTGCCTGTGCGGCAGAAATAGATGATGAGCTGGTTGATCTGAGAAAAGAAATCTCAAAGGATTGCAGCTTAAATATCTTGACCTTTGACAGCGATGGAGGAAAGCACGCTTACTGGCATACTGCAACACATGTGATGGCTCAAGCTGTAAAGAGGATATTTGCCGATGCCAAGCTGGCAATCGGACCTGCAATAGAAAATGGATTTTACTACGATTTTGATATTGAAAGGACATTCACTCCTGAAGACCTGGGAAAAATCGAAGAAGAGATGAAGAAAATAATTAAAGAGAAACACCCAATAGAAAGATTTGAGCTTTCTAGGCAAGAAGCGATAAAAAAGATGAAAGAAGTTGGAGAAGATTACAAGGTAGAGCTTATCGAAGGATTGCCTGAAGATTCTGTAATAAGCTTTTACAAACAGGGTGAATTCGTCGATCTTTGCGCAGGTCCTCATCTTATGAATACAGGAAGCTTAAAGGCATATAAGCTTTTGAGCATAGCAGGCGCGTATTGGCGAGGTGACGAAAAAAACAAAATGCTGCAAAGGATATACGGTACGGCATATCCCAAAAAAGCAATGCTAGATGAGTATATAGACAGGCTGGAAGAGGCAAAGCGAAGAGACCACAGAAAACTAGGCAAAGAACTCGATCTGTTCTCCATACAAGAAGAGGGACCGGGATTTCCATTTTTTCATCCTAAAGGCATGATTTTGAGAAATGTGCTGGAAAACTTCTGGAGACAGGAACACGACAAATACGGTTATCAAGAGATAAAAACACCGGTAATATTAGATGTAGAGCTTTGGAAAAGATCTGGACATTGGGGTCATTACAAGGAAAACATGTACTTTACTAAAATAGATGACAGGGAATTTGCCGTAAAGCCGATGAATTGTCCAGGTGGCATGCTTATGTACAAAAGAGCGATGCATTCCTATAGAGATCTTCCAATCAAAATGGCAGAACTTGGTTTGGTGCATAGACACGAACTTTCAGGTGCGCTCCATGGTCTGATGAGGGTTAGAAATTTCACTCAAGATGATGCTCACATATATATGACAAAAGAACAGATAAAGGAACAAATAATAGAAGTAATTGAATTGACTGACAAAATATATAAGGTATTTGGTTTTACATATAGAGTAGAGCTTTCTACAAAACCTGAAAAGGCAATGGGAGACGACAAAGATTGGGATATTGCAACAGATGCTTTGAGAGAAACTTTAGAGGAAAAGGCAATAAACTACCGAATCAATGAAGGAGATGGAGCTTTTTACGGGCCTAAGATAGACTTTCACTTAGAAGACTGCATAGGAAGAACCTGGCAGTGTGGAACAATTCAGTTGGACTTTCAAATGCCGGAAAGATTTGACCTTACGTATATAGGAGCAGATGGTGAAAAACATAGACCTGTGATGGTTCACAGGACAGTCCTCGGAAGCATCGAAAGATTTATTGGCATATTAATCGAGCATTATGCAGGAGCCTTTCCATTGTGGCTTTCCCCGGAACAGGTAAGGATCATGCCAATAGCTCCGGCACATCACGATTATGCAAGAGGTTTGGCTGATTCATTGAAGGAAAATGGGATAAGGGCACAGCTCGATTTAAGGGACGAAAAAATCGGATACAAAATACGTGAAGCACAGTTGCAAAAGACTCCTTATATGCTGGTTGTAGGTCAAAAGGAAGTGGAGAAAGGGAACGTTTCGGTAAGATCGAGAAAAGACGGCGATTTAGGTTCTGTGTCAAAAGAAGCCTTGTTAAAGAATCTTTTAGAGGAAATCCAAGAAAAACGTAATTAAGCTTGACGTTGCTTGATTCATATGATATCATTTGTTGGTAACAAAGTAGAGGGTCCACTTCTCACCTTGGATTTTAAAGAATCCGGGTCAATATGTTTTAATTGTTTATTAAGGCAGGTGGATATTTCTACCTGCCTGTTATTATTTTATAGGAACGATTAAAAGGCTAACAGGCCGATAAGTCAAGAAACGCTTAAGCGTTTCTAAATTAATACGGAGGTGTATACTTATCAGTAAAGAAATCCAAATCAATGAACAGATCAGAGACAGAGAAATCAGAGTAATAGGCGATGATGGCGAGCAGCTTGGGATAATGTCTTCGAGAGATGCTCAAAGGCTTGCTGACGAAAAAGAACTGGATCTGGTTAAAATCAGCCCAAATGCAAAACCACCGGTTTGCAAAATCATGGATTACGGAAAATTTAAATACGAGCAGAGCAGAAAAGAAAAAGAGGCTAAGAAGAGACAGAAGGTAATCAATGTAAAAGAGATAAGAATGTCTGCTGCAGTACAGGATCATGATCTCAATGTAAAAGCCAAAAATTGCATAAAATTTTTGGAAAATGGAGACAGGGTAAAGGCTTCAGTAAGATTTAGAGGAAGAGAAATGGCTTATACGGATACTGGAAAAGAGCTGTTGCTTAAATTTGCAGAAATAGTTTCAGATGCCGGAAAGATTGACAAACCGCCGGTCATGGAAGGCAGAAGCATGGTTATGTACCTGGTGCCTAAAAAAGACAGTTAACAGACATCAAACCAATTAAGTTTGATCATAAATGAATCAACTCATACATATAACAGGAGGGAGGAAGCAAAATGCCTAAAATGAAATCCCATAGAGGAGCTGCAAAAAGATTCAAGCTAACAAAATCAGGAAAGGTTAAAAGAGCTAAAGCGTTTAAAAGCCATATTTTAACTAAAAAATCTCAAAAGAGAAAGAGAAACCTTAGAAAAACCGGTTACTTGGAAGGTGCAGACGCTGCAAATATCAAGAAAATCTTACCATATTCATAAATAAAATCAGATAGGAGGTTAAAAAATGGCAAGAGTAAAAAAAGCGATAAACGCTAAAAAGAAACATAAAAAAGTATTGAAACTCGCTAAAGGCTACTACGGAGCTAAAAGCAAACAGTTCAGACCGGCAAATGAAGCCGTAATGAGAGCCCTTAGATCAGCATATTCAGGAAGAAAACAAAAGAAAAGAGATTATAGAAAGCTTTGGATTGCAAGAATCAATGCAGCTGCAAGAATTAATGACATCAGCTACAGCAGATTGATGCACGGTCTCAAGCTTGCAGACGTTCAAATTGACAGAAAGATATTGGCTGAGTTAGCGGTAGCTGATATGGCCGCATTCACTCAACTTGTAGATGTTGCAAAGAGCAAATTGAACTAGATCCCAATCGGGATCTTTTTTTTGTATCCCATAAACTTGCAATTTAAAAATATTTGTATTATCATTGCTTTAATGTCAGCGTAAAGAAGGGATAGTCTTGAAGGAAAAACTGTTGAAATTCATTAAATTCTTTATAAGAAGAGACCGAATCAAGCCACCACAAATTCTCGTTTTGGGCTTTGGATTGACTATTGGAATCGGGACGCTTCTTTTGTCACTTCCAAATGCAACCGCATCAGGTGTAAGCCCTGGGATTTTGACGGCTTTATTCACTGCTACATCAGCTGCTTGCGTAACCGGCTTGGTTGTAGTGGATACGGCTACTTACTGGTCAGGCTTTGGCCACGGAGTAATACTTTTTTTGATACAGGTTGGCGGATTGGGGTTTATGACAATGACTACGCTGATCTTTTTAATCGCTGGGAAAAGAATAACTATTAAAGAAAGAATCTTGATAAAAGACTCCTTAAGCTCAAACACCTTGGAAGGTGTAGTCAAGTTTGTCATATACATACTTGTGTTCACTTTCGCGGTGGAGGCTGTAGGAGCGTTGCTCCTCTCTGTCAGGTTTATTCCGGAATATGGATTTTCGGAAGGGATTAAATTATCTCTATTTCATGCAATTTCAGCTTTTTGCAATGCAGGGTTTGATCTTATAGGGGATTTCAAAAGCTTGACTCCTTACGTTGAAGATCCGGTGGTGAACTTTACAATCATGACTTTGATAATACTGGGAGGACTCGGTTTTGCGGTCATAAATAACTTGTTGAAAGCAAAAAGCCTTAAGAAGATCAATCTGCATAGCAAGGTCGTCCTTTCAATTAGTGCAGCATTGATAGTATTCGCTTCCGTTGCATTTTTTATTTTAGAGTCGGGAAATACCAACACAGTCGGAGCCTTGACTTGGCCGGGCAAGATCATTGCATCCTTATTCATGGCGGTCACTCCGAGGACGGCAGGTTTTAATACCTTGGATACAGCTTCATTGACAAACGGCACGCTGATTTTGGTTATGATGCTTATGTTCATAGGAGGCTCTCCGGGATCTACTGCAGGAGGAGTAAAGACGAGCACCTTTGGGGTAGTGTTGTTTTCGGTCATATCCATATTGAAGGGAAGAAAAGAAACTGAAGCCTTTGGCAGAACAATAGTATCCGATGTGGTAAAAAGGGCAATTGCCATTATATTCATCGGCATATTTTTATTGATCGTAGACATAGTCCTGCTTACCATAACTGAAAGCGCATCATTGACAGAGATTATGTTTGAGGCTATCTCAGCTTTTGGAACAGTTGGCCTCAGCATGGGAATCACTCCTGATTTGACGCCTGTGGGCAGAATTATAATAATAATTACGATGTTTGTGGGCAGAGTCGGACCACTGACAATGGCATTTGCCATTGGCGAGGTTCAAAGCACTCATGAGTCAGGCAGGTATAAATATCCGGAAGGTAAAATATTGGTATAGTCAATTAAGGAAGAAGGAAGGTTTTATCATGAAGCAATTTGCTGTTTTGGGAATAGGACGTTTTGGATTCAGTCTGGCAACAAAACTCTACGATTTAGGTTATGATGTACTTGCAATAGATAGAGATGAAGAAAGAATCAAAGCAATAGCAGACTTGGTCACGTATGCAGTGCAGGCGGATTCTACAGATATAGCGACACTTAAGTCTATCGGTCTTAAAAATATCGATTGTGCCATAGTATCGATTGCATCCGATATCAATGCCAGTTTGATGTCAGTTCTGAACATACAGGAGCTAGGCATACCCGAATTGTATGCAAAGGCACAAAATGAACAACACGCCAAGGTTTTGCACAAAGTAGGGGTTGAAACAGTTTTTTTGCCTGAAAGAGACATGGGAAAACGGGTCGCACATTATATGGTGTCAAATAAGATATTGGATCTTATCGAACTGGATCCGGAGCATAGCATCATAGAAATCAACGCTTTGGATAAATGGAGCGGCAAGGCACTCCAAGATTTGAACCTAAGGGTTAAATACGGAATAAACGTCATAGCCATAAAGCGGGGAGAAGAACTTAACATATCGCCTATGGCAATGGACAAGCTAGATGCAGGTGATGTGTTGGTAGTAGTGGGAGACAACAGGTCTTTAAATAAAATCAAGACAGATGATGATAAAAAATGATACTTATAACCAGTAGAGAAAATCACAAGTTAAAGCTTCTGACCAAGCTTAAGCAGAAAAAATACAGAGAGAAGCACAAAATATTTATTCTTGAAGGGATAAGGTCAGTAGAGCAGGCAATTGACAATAATATGTCCATGGAATCAATATTTGTATCAGCATCTTTTCAGCATGAAAATTCTAAAATGTGCCATGATATTGCAAAGAAGGCAAGTTGTGAAATTTATTCCGTAGAAGACAATATTTTAAAGACAGTCTTCGATACTGTAACTCCACAAGGAATAATAGCACTTGCAAAAATAGAAGATGTAGACTATGCATCAATCGATTATGAAAAAACACGCAGGATAGTGTTTCTCGACCGGGTGCAAGACCCGGGAAATCTGGGCACTATAGCAAGAACGGCTGATGCTGCTGGTTACGATTTGTTGGTGTTGAGCAAGGGATGTGCAGATATCTACTCACCCAAAGCAGTAAGGTCTACAATGGGTTCGATTTTGAATATTAAGATAATTGCAAATGTGGATAGCAAAAATTTTATTGAATTTATAAAGGATAAAGGATACGAGCTAATATCAAGTTCTCTTGAAGGAAGCAGTAACTATAAATGCGTGCAATTGCAGGGCAAGGCGGTGATTGTATTTGGCAATGAAGGTTCGGGAATAGAAAATAGCATCTTGGATGCGAGTGATCATTTGGTGAAAATACCTATATACGGAAAAGCTGAATCTTTGAATGTCTCAGTTGCAGCAGGGATTTTGCTCTACCATTTTTCGCCGGAATATTGACTTTTTAAATTGAAGTGTTATAATCTAATGTAATTGCATAATGAAATCGATGAAGGAGACAAGTAAGCTTTTAAGTCTTATTTAGAGAGAGAACCACTTTGCTGCAAGGTTCTTATAAGACCAAGTTGAAATTCACTCCTGAGTGCAAAGTGGAAATGACAGTACATTTTGCCGGCCCTGCCGTTAAATTTTTTAAGTGGATGTATTTAATTACATCAATCAGGGTGGTACCGCGGTATTAATCGTCCCTTGCCTAAGGCAGGGGATTTTTTTTATTTTTAAAATCATTTTTAAATAGGTTAAATGAAAGGAGTCAATGATGAAAGAGCAATTAATTAAAGTAAAAGAAACTTTTGTTGAAGAGATAAAAAAAGCTGATTCTTCTGATAAGCTTGAAGAGATAAGAGTAAGAGTATCCGGCAAAAAAGGAGCATTGACAATGCTCATGCGCGACATGGGAAAACTCACTAAGGAGGAAAGACCCGCTATAGGCAAACTGGCAAACGAAGTGAGAGAAGCCATAGAAAAGACGATGTCGGATCAAAAGGAAAGAATTATCGAATTAGAGTATGAAAAACAGTTCGAGAAAGAAAAGATTGACATAACATTGCCGGGGAAATTATCTGAAATCGGAAGCCATCATCCACTGAATATAGTAATCAAGGAACTGAGTGATATATTTATAGGGTTGGGCTTTACTGTTGAAGAAGGACCGGAAATCGAGTGGGCAGAGTACAATTTCGATCATCTGAATATTCCTAAAGATCACCCGTCTAGGGATCATCAGGATACATTTTATGTGGATGATGACAAGGTCTTGAGAACTCAGACTTCACCTATTCAAATAAGAACCATGATGAAAAGTCAAACTCCTCCAATCAGAATATTAGCGCCTGGAAGAGTTTATCGCTCTGACGAGATTGATGCAACGCATTCTCCTGTATTTCATCAGGCTGAGGGATTGGTAGTCGATGAAAAAATAACCATGAGCGATTTAAAAGGAACTTTAGATCTTTTTGCAAAAGAAATGTTCGGTCATGGAACAAAGACAAAATTCAGACCCCATCAATTTTATTTTACAGAGCCTAGCGCCGAGATGGATGTAACGTGTTTTGCCTGCCAAGGAAAGGGATGCAGGGTGTGCCAAAATACAGGTTGGATAGAAATACTTGGATGTGGAATGGTTCATCCTAATGTTTTGGAAGTCTGTGGAATCGATTCTTCCAAATATAGCGGGTTTGCCTTCGGAATGGGACTAGACAGGATAGCAATGATCAAATACGGTATAAGCGATTTAAGGCTCATGTTTGAAAACGACATTAGATTTTTAAAACAATTCAGATAAGGGGAGGATATATAGATGCATGTTTCAATGGAATGGTTAAAGGAATTTGTCGACATAAAGGACATTGATCCAGTAAGATATTGTGATGAAATGACTATGAGCGGAAGCAAGGTTGAGTCGCTTGAAATACTGGGAGAAGAAATAGAAAATGTAGTTGTAGGCAAAATTGAAAAAATAGAATCTCATCCGCAAGCTGACAAGTTGGTTATTTGTCAAGTTGACGTAGGCAAAGAGATTCTTCAGATAGTCACAGGTGCTGATAATATCAAAGAAGGTGACAAGGTGCCTGTGGCTCTTCCGGGTGCGAAACTTTCAGGTGGACTTAAAATCAAAAAGACTAAGCTAAGGGGAGTTGAATCTACAGGGATGCTCTGCTCTGCAGGAGAGCTGGGAATGAAGACGAATCTTATGCCTAAAGAAGATACGGAAGGCATATACATATTCAAAGATGATTATGATATCGGGGCAGACGCGAAGCCTTTGTTGGGATTGGACGATATCATAGTGGAATACGAACTTACTGCCAACAGACCGGACTGCCACTCTATAATAGGCATGGCAAGGGAAACTTCAGCTACTTTTGACAGGCATCTTTTAATTCCTGTTGTCGAAATAGATGACAATTCAGGTTCCGAAAGAATCGAAGACAAGCTTTCGGTAGAGATTCTCAATAAACAGTCATGTCCCAGGTATGTAGCTAGGATGATGAAGGTAAATTCCATGGGACCTTCTCCGGCGTGGATGGCCAAAAGGCTTTTAAATTGCGGGATAAGGCCGATTAATGTAATAGTAGATGTAACAAACTATGTGATGCTTGAAACAGGACAGCCACTTCACGCCTTTGATTATTCAAAGCTTGGCAGCGATAAAATTGTCGTAAGAAATGCTTTGAAGGGTGAAAAGACAATTACTCTAGATGGAAATGAGAGGATTCTTGACGATGATGCCCTAGTAATAACAAATGGGGAAAAGCCGGTTGCGATTGCAGGGATAATGGGAGGAGAAAACTCCGAAATAAGCGAAGATACTCAGATGATAGTCATTGAGTCTGCCAATTTCGAGAAAAACAGCGTCAGAAAAACCACGAAAAAATTGAATTTTAGAACCGATTCTTCAACGAAGTTTGAAAAAGGAATTGATCCTGAACTAGCTGGATTTGCAGCAGACAGGGCAGCACAGCTTTTATTGGAGTTAGGAGCATGTGAACTAATAAACGGAAAAATAGACGCTTATGCTAATAAGCCTAAAGAAAAAGAAATCATTATTGATGCCAAATGGGTAAATGAATTTATCGGCATTGGAATCGAGCCCGGACAAATGGTTGAGTACTTAGAAAGGCTGGAACTAAAATCAGATTTAAATGGAAACACGATAACCGTAACAGTGCCTACGTTCAGACAAGATCTAGAAATAAAGGAAGATATCGCAGAAGAGATAGCGAGGTTGTACGGTTATAATAAAATACCTAATACCGTAATTAGCGGAACTGCTACCGAAGGTGGAAGGTCTCAATCTCAAAAGTTTGAAAATATCGTAAAGAACATTCTCGTAGACAAAAATCTTTATGAGATTTTAACATACTCCTTTACAAGCAAGAACAAGCTCATGGACATGAATCTGTCTGAAGATGATAGCCTGATAAAGGATAGCATAGAATTGATTAATCCCTTAGGTGAAGAAAACAGTTTAATGAGAACAACTCTTCTCCCGGGAATGCTGCAGGTTATTTCCCATAATTATAACAGGAATTTGCCTAAAGGAGCATTTTTTGAAATTGCAGTGAGTTATAAAAAAACTGATAAAAAAAATTCTCTTCCTAAAGAGAATAAAAATTTATCCATCGGAATGTATGGGAATGAAGATTTTTTCAGCATGAAGGGAATAGTGGAGCTGATTTTAAATAAAGCTAGAATAGATATGCAAAGAGTCGAGTATATAAGGAGTTCATTACCTTTATATCATCCTAATAGAAGTGCTGCAGTACTTGTTGAAGGCGAAGAAATAGGCTGTTTTGGAGAAGTTCACCCCAAAGTATGCAAAACCTATGATCTGCCGGGAAAAACATATTGCGGTGAGCTGGATTTTGAGAAAATTTTTGAGTTGTCAGATAACGATATAAAATTTGAAGAACTTCCTAAATATCCAGGGATTCAAAGAGACCTTGCGTTTTTAGCTCAAGAAGATCTGCCGGCAAGAAAAATAGAAGATGCTATTAAAAGCAATGGCGGAAGCCTCTTAAAAGAAGTGGAACTCTTTGATGTATATCAGGGAACCCAGATACAAAGTGGATATAAGAGCATGGCCTATTCACTTTATTTCCAGGCAAATGACAGAACGTTGACTGACGATGAAGTACGAAAGGCAATGGATAAGATTCTTGAAAAATGCAAAAAAGAACTTGGAATAAGCTTGAGAGATGCTTAAGCGCGAATCAAACCTTAAAAGGAAAGGATCTGAGATTATGAATATCTTGGTCATTAATTGTGGCAGTTCCTCTATAAAAGGCCAGTTGGTGAAAATGCCTGAATACGATGTGGTTGCAAAATTCAGTATCGGTAGGGTAGGAAAAGAAGATGCTCACGTGAGCATTAAAGCTAAGGGCAAGGATGATTTTTTCGAAGTAGCGCCGGTCAGGAATCATGAGAAAGGCATTAAATCCATGCTGCATCTCATTTTTGAAGGAGATGGAAAGCTTATGGATATAAAAGATGTCTCTGCCGTAGGACACAGAGTGGTCCATGGGGGAGATAAGATGAGCGACTCTGTAATAGCAGATGATAATGTGTTGGAATATATTGAATCTATTTGTGATTTGGCTCCCCTTCATAATCCTGCTCATCTTGCAGGGATTGAAGCCTGCAAGAAGCTTATGCCCGGAGTGCCTCAGATAACGGTTTTTGACAATGGATATCATCATGAACTTCCAAAGTCCGTCTATACCTATGCCATACCTCATGAATACGCTGAGAAACATAATATCAGAAAATTTGGATTTCACGGCATTGCTTTTAGAAGCATGCTGGACGAGTGCAAAAGGATACTCGGAGATAATCTGGAAAATAAAAAAATAATACTCTTGATGCTGGGCAGCGGAACTACTGCCAATGCCTCATTTAATGGGAAATCCCTTGAGGTCAGCACTGGATTCACCCCGCTTGAAGGCCTTATTCAATCTACAAGGTCTGGGGATACGGACCCGGCGGTTTTTACGTTTTTGATGAAAAAAGAAGATCTCTCCCCGGAAGATATAGATGAAGTAGCAAACAAAAAAAGCGGATGGTTGGGAATGTCGGGAATCAGTAACGACATGAGGGAAATCTACGAAGCGGCAAAAAATGGAGATGAACGAGCCCAAAATGCTATAGACACAGTATGCCATCGAATCAAAAAGTATATTGGCGCATATTCTGCAGTCTTGGGGGGATTGGATATTTTAGCATTTGGCGGAGGAGTAGGAGAGCACGCTTGGTACATTAGAGAAAAAGTTCTTGAAAACCTTGAGTTTTTAGGAATAGAATTAAATATAGACGTAAATAGAAATTTGAAAGGAGAAGGCCTTGTGACCTCCTCCGATTCTCAAGCAAAAGTACTTGTTACGAAGGTTGATGAGGAAAAAGTAATAGCTGAGGACACTTTCAATTTAATCAGGCTCAATTAGCAGATTTTTTGTGCTTTATAAAGTTGATATACATGCTAGTCAAAAAAACCTGAATGAAAATCAATAGGATACTCTGAAGAAACGCCATGGTAATATTTGATATCATGGCGTTTCTTATAACTAGGGAAAGAAAATAATCCACTCCATTCAAAAACAAGAATGCGCTTGTAGCCAAAACAGTCAAGTTCAAAAGCATGTACTTGGAATATCTCTTGAACAAACGGTGGCTTTGTAAAAACCCCTCTCTTACGCCGGTATTTTCAAGGACTACATAGTGGCTCCAGAATATTACATTTAAATAAGCGACCAGTATAATTGCCATATAAGCTAGTATAAAAAAGGGAGATCCGCCCAAAATGGGAAAAAGAGTGCCTGCAAGGAGTGATAGGCCGAAAAATCCCATGATCAGAAGCAAAAACCCAGTCAGCAGCATAAACAGCTTCTGTCCGATTGTCGAAAAAATCTCACGGAATACAAATTTACGGTTATCGATGAAATTTCTTGAAACAATCATTACAAATGGAATCATTACAAGGAAAATTATAAAATTCAACAGAAATATAGTGGTAACTATTGAATCCGGAATCGCTAATACCGCTTCAATTGTTCCGTCTCCCATGTAGATAAATAAAAAACTATAACTTATGAATGGTATAGCAGCCAAATACATAAAGATGCTTAATGAAGATTTTATTATGCCCGATGTTACGAGCAAATGCTGCTTTAAAGTCAAAATTTTTTCTGAATAAAGTTGTTCCAACATTATAAACAAGCCTCCTAGATAATATGTCTACACTCTATTATATATCAGTGGTATTTCTTGTCAACAAATGGATGGTGATCGAGATGAATTTGTTTAATCAAATATTAAGCAGCCAAATATATAATACTGCAAAAACATCGGAGGCATAATCTACGTTTTTTTATGATATAATCAGTAATAGCGCAAGCACTTGCAAAGGAGATAAATCGAGGCTTATGAAAAGAACAGTCTTATCTATTGATTGCGGTACGCAAAGCATCCGGGGAATGATTTTCGATGAAACCGGAGAAATCGTAGCAAAGGAAAAAATAATATACGATCCGCCTTATGTATCTCCGGAAGTGGACTGGGCTGAAAGAGAGGCTCTTTTGTATTGGAAAGAGATGGGGCTCATCTGCAAGAAGCTAAAGGAAAAATTCACTGAAGCTTTCGGCGGTATAATGGGCATTTCAGTTACCGCTCAAAGGGATAGCTGTGTTCTTGTAGATAAAAATGGCGAGCCTATAAGAAAGACAATACTATGGATGGATAAAAGAAAAATCAGCGATCCAAGACCCTTTGGGTTGGTGTATTCCTTGGGGATGAGTGCTGTGGGCATGAAAAATACTGCAACGAATTTTAGCAAAAGCTGTCCGGCACACTGGATCATGGAAAACGAAAAAGATGTTTGGGAAATTACCCATAAGTACCTTATGCTTTCAGCTTTTTTAAACTACAAGCTCACCGGAAAATTTATAGATTCAATTTCAGGTCAAACCGGACATATGCCTCTGGATTATAAAAAGCAAAGATGGGAAAAAAGATGGGGACTAAAGGCAAGGGTGTTTCAAATTCCTTCCGACAAACTTTACGATATAGTACCGGCAGGTACAGTGATAGGTTATCTGACAAAAGAAGCATCACATCTTACAGGACTTCCTGAGTTGCTTCCTGTAATTGCCTCGGGATCCGATAAAGCATGTGAGACATTGGGTGTGGGATGTGTAACTGAGGAAATCGCAAGCGTTTCACTGGGGTCGCAAGCTACAATAGAGACTACAGCACAAAGATACTATGAAGTCCAACCATTCATACCGCCTTTTCCAGCTATGATTCCAAATAAATTCAACCCCGAAATCAATGTTTACAGAGGATTTTGGATGGTATCTTGGTTTAAAAACGAGTTTGCTTTTAAAGAAGTTCAAAATGCCAAAGACAGTGGTCAAGCCCCGGAAGACTTGCTTAACCGAGGATTGAGAAAGATACCACCGGGAAGTGAAGGGCTTATGCTCCAACCATTCTGGGGAAACGAGCTGACAAGGCCTGAGTCTAGAGGATCTATAATTGGGTTTAAAGAAGGCCATACTAGAAGTCACATATACAGAGCAATAATCGAAGGCATAGGATATGCATTGAAAGAAGGAATGTATAAGATACAGCAAAAATCCGGTATAGAAATAAAAAAGGCAGCCATGTCCGGTGGAGGAGCTCAAAGCGATGAAATATGCCAAATCATGGCTGATATTTTAAATTGTGATACATACAGAGTCCAAACAGAAGAAACATCGGGTCTAGGGGCGGCAATATCTGCTTTTATAGGATTAGGAGTATACGAAAGCTTTGAGTCTGCTGTTGATTCTATGGTGCATATAAAAGATATCTTTTCACCGGATAAAAAAACATCTGAGATTTATTTGAAATTATATGAAAAGGGTTATTCGAAAATATATAGAAGATTAAAACCGATATATTCGGTTATGGAAAAGATTGATTATGAAGATATTGACAATTCATAAAAATAAGAATAATATATATTAATTGATTGTAAAGTTGTGTAGGAGGAATAGGCAATTGACTTCAGATAAAAGAAGCTATAATTTGGGATTAGATGTAGGCTCGACCACGATAAAATTGGTGATTTTGGAAAATGGCAAAATAACATATAATGTATATAGAAGGCATTTATCAAACATAAAAGCCACGATAAAATCAGTCATTGAAGAAGCATATGATCAAATAGGCGATATTGAAATAAAGGCTTCCGTTACGGGTTCCGGAGGTTTGTCGGTTTCAAAGTGGCTGGATATAAAATTCGTGCAGGAAGTCATAGCATCTACATTGGCTGTGGAAAAGACCATACCGGATACAGACGTTGTAATTGAATTAGGCGGCGAAGATGCAAAGATTACTTATTTCGACCATTCCATAGAACAGAGGATGAACGGAACCTGCGCTGGAGGAACCGGAGCCTTTATAGACCAGATGGCTTCGCTACTGGAATGTGATGCGGCAGGGCTTAACAATCTAGCCAAAGAGTATGGCGTAATATATCCAATAGCATCAAGATGCGGAGTTTTTGCAAAAACTGATGTTCAGCCTCTTTTGAACGAAGGAGCAAAGAAAGAAGACATAGCTGCATCTGTTTTCCAAGCTGTCGTCAACCAAACGATAAGCGGGCTTGCCTGTGGGAAACCAATAGAAGGCAATGTGGCGTTTTTAGGAGGGCCGCTTTACTTTTTATCCGAACTTAGAAAAAGATTCATAGAAACCTTAGATATGGAAGAGAGCCGGATAAGATTTCCAGAGAACTCTCAACTTTTTGTTGCAATTGGAGCAGCATTTGATTCTCAAGAAAATGAAAATAAAACAACTCTTTCTGAATTGGTAAGAAAAACTGCGGAAATGGATTCAGTCCGTCTCAAGGAGATACATAGGATGCCTCCTCTTTTTGAAAATGAGGATGATTTGATCAAGTTTAGAAAGAGGCACGAAAAGGAAAAGGTAAAAAGAGAAAAGATTTCAGACTACAAGGGCAAGGTGTACCTGGGAATCGATGCCGGATCTACAACGTCTAAAGCAGCTTTAATAGGAGAAGACGGGCAGCTGCTTTACACCTATTACAGCGGAAACCAAGGCAGCCCTTTAAATCAAGCTATAGGTATCTTAAAAGAAGTTTACAGTTTGATTCATGACGATATTCAAATTGCATACGGAGCTGTAACGGGCTATGGTGAAGCTTTGATAAAATCTGCTCTCAAAATAGATGTTGGCGAGATAGAGACAATGGCTCACTACAAAGGCGCCAAGTATTTTTTGCCGCAAGTGGATTTCATACTGGATATCGGCGGGCAGGATATGAAATGCATGAAGATAATCGATGGAGTGATTGATGATATAGTGCTGAATGAAGCGTGTTCATCAGGATGTGGTTCTTTTTTAGAGACTTTTGCAAAATCATTAAGCATGGATGTAGAGGGGTTTGCAAATGCTGCGCTGCTTGCCCATAGTCCTGTAGATCTGGGCACTAGATGTACTGTTTTCATGAATTCCAGAGTCAAGCAGGCCCAAAAAGAAGGAGCATCCGTAGGGGATATTTCGGCAGGACTTTCATATTCAGTCATAAGGAATGCTCTTCAAAAGGTAATAAAAATCAGAAATTTGGATGAACTAGGAGAAAATATCGTAGTGCAAGGTGGAACATTCTACAGCGATGCTGTTCTGAGAGCCTTGGAAAAAATATCTGATAGAAACGTCATAAGGCCGGATATTTCAGGAATAATGGGAGCGTTTGGAGCTGCATTGATAGCACGGGAAAGGTGCGATGGGGCAAAGGAATCAACTATTTTGAAGCCGGATGAGCTTGAAAGATTTGAGATAGACATAAAATTCAAAAGGTGCAAAGCCTGCACGAACAACTGCCTGCTTACTGTAAATAAGTTTTCTGACGGCAGGAAATACATATCAGGGAACAGATGTGAAAAAGGCCTTGGAGTAGCCGGAATAAAACGGAAGGTTGAGATGCCTGACCTTTATGATTATAAATACAAAGAAATTTTTGCCTATGAAAATACTAAACGGTCAAATAGTCCTATAGGCACGGTGGGGATTCCCAGGGTATTGAATATGTACGAAAACTATCCTTTCTGGCATACGTTTTTCACGGACTTGGGTTATGAAGTGAGGCTGTCTCCTCATAGCAGCAAGAAAATATTTGAAGAGGGAATAGAGACCATACCGTCAGAATCAGTATGCTATCCTGCCAAATTAGTTCACGGGCACGTGTCAAATCTTCTAAAACAAGGTGTGGATATGGTTTTTTATCCTTGTATACCTTATGAGGAAAAAGAATTTAATGAGGCTGCAAACTGTTACAGCTGCCCAATTGTCACATCATATCCAGAGACTATTAAGCACAACCTGGATGAAGTGGGAAAATCCAAAGCTGAATACGTAAATTTCTTCATAAGCCTTGAAAGCTTCGACAAAGTTAAAAGTAGGTTAGTGGAAGAATTTGAGAAAAGGGGTTTTGACAAGGACAGAATAACAACTGCGTGTAAAAATGCTTGGAATGAAAGAGTTGCTTTCAGGGACAAAATAATGAAAAAAGGGGAAGAGACCCTTGAATATATAAGGAAAAACAACATGAAAGCCATAGTCTTGGCGGGTAGGCCATATCATGTAGATCCTGAAATCCATCACGGTATTCCTAATTTGATAAAAGACATGGGAATGGCGGTTTTAACGGAGGATTCAATAGCTCACTTAGGGAAACTTGACAAGCCTCTTAGAGTATTGGATCAATGGAAATACCATACAAGGCTTTATGCGGCCGCTGAGTTTGCAGCGCGAAACAAAGATGTTGAATTTGTTCAGTTGACATCTTTTGGATGCGGCATTGATGCCGTAACGAGTGACCAAGCTCAAGAACTGCTAAAAGAAAAGGGAAGGATTTATACTCTGATAAAAATAGATGAAGGAAATAATCTAGGAGCAGTCAGAATTAGGTTAAGATCCTTAAAGGCAGCAATGGATGACAGGTTTATAAATAACTATCGCATAAAAACCAAAGAGAAAAAGCCATTGCCGCCAAAATTCACTATGGAAATGAAAAAGAGGCATACTCTATTGGTGCCCCAGATGTCACCGATACATTTTGATTTCATTGAAGGAGCTATGGCCAAATCCGGTTATAATGTGAAAATACTTCCGGATGTTGACAATAATGCCATAGAGGAAGGTCTCAAATACGTAAACAACGATGCTTGCTATCCATCGATACTGGTTGTAGGCCAAATGATGAGCGCTCTTAAATCGGGCAAATACGATCTGGATAATGTTTCATTAGTGATGTCGCAAACAGGAGGGCCGTGTCGTGCTTCAAATTATGTAGGCTTTATCAGAAAAGCGCTGGCTGATAGCAATTTAGATCACATTCCCGTCATATCTGCAAATTTGACGGGAATAGAGAGCAATCCGGGATTCAAGATAAGTATTCCATTGATCAACAGGGCGATAATGGCTATGGTCTATGGAGATTTGCTGCAGCGCGTCTTGTACAGAACAAGGCCTTATGAAACGACCAAAGGTTCAGCTCAAAAGCTTTATGAAAAATGGAGATCCGAAGCTAAGCTAAACATTGAATCTGGAAATTTGATTGAATTTAGACGAAATATAGAAAGAATAGTGCAGGCATTCGATGTGCTTCCATTAAATGATGAAATAAAGCCGAAGGTAGCCATTGTAGGTGAAATTCTTGTAAAATATCATCCCACGGCAAATAATGACTTGATAAACGTACTTGAAGAAGAAGGAGCAGAGGTAGTGGTTCCGGATATTTTGGATTTCCTTTTGTACTGTGCTTATAATGGGGTATATAAGCACCAGGCGTTTTACACCAGCAAAAAATCCATGAAAAACAGCAGCAGATTTATTGGTCTAATCGAATGGTATAGAAGCAAAATGAAAAAAAGTCTGGAAAAAAGCGAAAGATTCAGGTCGCCAACACACATATCTCATAAGGCTAAAATGGCTCAAAAACTCATTGATCTTGGCAATCAGGGAGGGGAAGGCTGGTTTTTGACTGCTGAGATGATGGAGCTTATAGAAGACGGAGTTGAAAACATAGTATGCGTTCAACCTTTTGCGTGCCTACCTAACCATGTCATGGGAAAAGGCATGATGAAGCCCATAAGATCGATGTATCCTTATGCAAATATAGCTGCGATAGACTACGATCCGGGAGCAAGCGAAGTAAACCAGCTGAACAGGATCAAGCTTATGATGGCTGTAGCGAACAAGAACCTTAAGAACAGATAATGTGGGTATAAAGAGCATAAAACCGGGGGTAAGGGAAAATGAAAATGATGCCGATTCATTTGATCATTGGTGCATATCATAACATGGGCATTTTTAATACTGAAGATATGCTTAGGATGCTCGAAGAGGAAATAAACAGTTTTTCAGGGAACCAAGCAGAGCTTTTCGATGTGTTTTACAAAATGGCTAATGTCCATATATACAAGTGGGAATTAGACCAAGGCAAAAGGTGTTTGGAAAATTGCAAAATAACAAGCAAAGAGGCTAACAATCCTTTGACTTTATTTAAACTAAAAAATCTAGAAGCTTTATTAGATATTCTTGAAGAAGATTTTAAAGCTGCGATGGAAGGCGCTTTGGAGCAGATGAAACTTGCAAAAGAAAATGATATGGATGATTTGATGATTTATCCGTATAGTCAGCTTGCCGAAGCGTACTTGTGTTTAGGATTTGCAGATAATGCCTTGGAGTATGCAGTTAAGGCTCTTGACAAAGCTGAAGAATATGAAATTGCTGCATTAGAAAAAAACCTCTGTGCGTCTATTTCGGATATATATCGCTACAGAAACAACTTGCCGGAGGCGCTTCAATTTCTAGGAAGAAGCGAAAAAATAACTTGCGAAAATTCTTTTTCGCAAGTTAACTGCTTGATTTCAAGGGCGAGCTTCCTTATGCAGTCAAACCGGCATCCTGAAGCAGAAGCTGTTGTAGAGATAGCTTTAGAAAAAGCAAATAATCTAGATGAAAAGGCATATGTGTACAAGCTGAAATGCATGGACTATTGTGTAAAAACAAAGCTTGGCCTGTACTTTGATTTAGAAGAGTTGAATAAACTATGGGAAATGGCAAGCAAAAATAGGTTTCTACTTAATTACTATGATCCTTTACCTTTGATTGCCGAAGCTTATGAAAGCAGAAAAGACTACAGGTCAGCTAATGATGTATACAAAAAAGTAATCTTGCAGGAAAGAGCCAGAGAAATAAAGGCTTCAGAGTTGAAAGAAATGAATTTAACTCTGGATATCAAGCTCAAGCAGGCATCTAATGACAATATCATTTTAAGACAAGAACTGAATGTAATGAAAGACAAAAATGCAAAATTGATCTTTAAGCTTGCTAAGACAAGGCGAATGTACGAGGATTTGAAAGTTTTGCAAAAGGCTGCAGAGGCGATGACATCAACCATGAATCCGGATAGGGTTTTAGACTTGGCTTATGATTATGCATACAAATTGATGCCAATTGATTTTATGGCAGTTGGGATCTACGATCACAAGTCATGCAGTATGGACTACGTTTTTGTAATAGATGGAACGACTAGAATCCGCTTGAATCCTATCAAGGTGACGCCTAAAACCTTAGAAAAATATCTTCTTGGCTTGGATAGACCCAAATTTATAGAGGATATGATCGAATTTTGCTATAAAAGGTTTAAAGTAAACAAAACTATATTTGGAAATGCAAAAAATATTATCATCATTCCATTGATGCTGGAGAAGACAAATATAGGTTTTATGGGAATATCAGGCGATTGTGAGATAGAAGAGTCGGGAGAAAAGATAAAGGCTTTTAAAATACTTTCAAGCCATCTTGCTGCTGCAGTCACAAATGCTAAAGAATCTAAAGAATTGGCTAAAGAGTTCAGAATTAAAACTGAAAACCAAAATGAGCTTAAAAAAATCAATGACATGCTCTTGCAAATTTCCAGGCTGGACGGTCTGACAGGATTGTATAATAAACACGCATTGTTCAGAGATATAACAGATATTATAGACAGCAGCAAATCATCTGAAAATATATGCGCGATTATGGTAGATATAGACTATTTCAAAGAGTATAACGATCACTACGGTCATTTGGCAGGAGATGCGGCATTAAAGAAGATTTCAGCTTTTTTGCTGGTAGAAGACATGGGGACGAAGCGTATATACAGATATGGGGGAGATGAGATATTAATAATTGTCGAAGGCATAAAAAGTGCAGATCAAGCATGCTCGATCTGCAAGAATATCGTCGAGGGCATATTCAATCTTAATATCTCTCATAATCATTCTCAGACAGCTAAATGCATCACAGTGACAGTTGGAGCAGCTGTGCAGAACTTAAAAAATGATAAAATTAAATATAATGAGTTTTTGAACAAGGCAGATCATGCTTTGTATAAAGCCAAAAAAAAGGGGAAAAATTGTTACGAATTATTGAAATGCCAGACCGGTTGATACACCGGTCTTTTTTATTTGGTGAAAAAACAGTGTGTATTGAAAACAACAACCAATGAAAATGTATTTTGAAAACTTTATAATACAAACCGAAAAGTCCTTATTTATCAATATGTAACTGATTGAAAACCGAAAAATCAATGAGATCACAAAAAAATATTAAATAAAAAGTGTTGACTTTCGTTTTCAGACAGGGTATTATTTAGTCATGAAATGAATATCAAAGCATGAAATAAATTTCACAAGATTGCATGAAAGGATTTTATATATGGATTACAGATACGACGTCCGCCTAATGGTAAGATGTGCCAAGATGCATTATGAAGATAATTTAAAACAAAACGAAGTGGCGGAGAAACTGGGAGTATCCAAAGCTACGGTATCCAGAATAATAAATTATGCAAAAGAAAAGAAAATCATCGAGTTTAAGATCAACAATCCATTTCCCGAAGAGATACTGGATTTGGAAAAACAGATAGAGAATAAGTACGGGCTAACAGAAGTCATAATAGCAGATTTAGGATCGGAAGATGAAAGTGATATAAAAAAGGCTTTAGCCAAGGAAGCTGCTAAATATTTGACTAGAGTATTGAAGCAAGGAATGCTAGTTGGAGTTTCTAGCGGCACGACTTTGGCCGAAATACCAAAATACATAGAAAACACGAAGACCAATGACATAACGTTTATCCCCATGGTTGGAGGAAATGGACAGTATCTACCGAATATCCAAACTAACAATATAGCCCTTAACTTTGCCAGAGTCTTAAAAGGAAACTCAAAGATACTTCACGCTCCGGCGTTAGTTGAAAAGCTTGAGAATAAAAAAATGCTGATTGAAGATCCGGGAATAAAGTCGGTACTTTCATTGACGGAAAGACTGGACATGGCTTTGATGGGAATAGGATCATCTACCTTGCAGTCTACAGTTAAGATGATTGCAGAGTTCTTGACAAATGAAGAGTTGGAGCAGATATCAAAAAAAGGCGCCGTTGCCGATGTGTGCAACATTTTTGTGGACAGGGACGGCAATGGAGATAAATTTGAGTCAAATCAAAGAGTGATTGGCATATCTTTAGAGAACATAAGAAAAACACCCTTGAAAGTTGGAATAGCCGGCCACATGGACAAGTTTGAGGCTATCAAAGGGATTTTAAACACAGATTTGATTAATGTATTAATTACCGATATCAATATTGCCAGGAACTTGGTTTGAGTATTGATCCGAGGAGGGGTTTAAATGGAAAATATGACTAAACTGGTTTTTGTATTTTTCGCACTGTTCATAGTACAAGGGGCCATGACTTTTTTTCAGATAAAAAATTATAAAAAACACGTATCTGAGATAAGGCGAAAGGGAGATATGTTGGTAGGTCAGGCTAAAGGAGGCATAAAGCCCGGATGTATAATAATGATGGCTCTTGACTCGAAAGGAAATATAACCGAATCCAGGCGCATGGCAGGAAGAACGGTTTTTAACAGGTTTAAAAACATCGATGATTTTAATGGAAAAAACGTTTATGAATCAGAAGAATGGCTTAAATCAATTAAGAATAAACAGATAAAAAAAGCTGTTGAATCTGCGATAAATACTATGAAAGAACAGCTTAGCTCCATGGAAGAAGAACCAAATGAAAGTAGCGAAAGCACTATTGCGACGTAAATAACAGAGTTTAATAAATTCTGTTAAATATAATTAACAAGGAGGATTTTAGATGGATTTTTTAGCTAACTTGGCAGAAGGCTTTATCGGCTTGTTTAACGCCGGTGGAGCGACATTCATGGGATTGGTAACAGGCATAATCCCAACATTGGTAGTCCTTATCACCTTTGTAAACTCCATAATCATGATTGTTGGAGAAGAAAAAGTAGAAGGATTCGCCAAAAAAATGACGGGGAACTTCATAACGAGATACACTATATTCCCTGTATTGGCAATGTTTTTCTTGACAAACCCGATGGCATATTCATTTGGTAAGTTCTTGGAAGAGAAATACAAGCCGGCATTTTACGATGCGGCGGTATCCTTTGCACATCCAATTACCGGATTGTTCCCCCATGGCAATGCCGGAGAACTGTTTGTATGGCTGGGTATTTCCCAAGGTATTACTGAGCTAGGGTTACCGATCGCAGGTCTAGCTGTAAGGTACTTTATTGTGGGTGTTATTGTTATTCTTATAAGAGGTATCGTTACAGAAAAGATAACATTCATGATGATGTCAAGAAAAGAGGTGAACTGATATGGCTTACAATACTATTAGAATAGAAAAAGGCAAAGGCGGTTGGGGAGGTCCCCTGGTAATAAAGCCAGATTCAAAAAGAAACAAGGTTGTTTCTGTAACAGGCGGAGGAATAGACCCTATATCTCAAAAAGTAGCTGAACTTTCTGGATGCGAAACAGTTGACGGTTTTGCGACTTCTGTTCCGGATGACGAGATATTTGTGGCTATAGTAGATTGTGGAGGAACAGCAAGGTGTGGAGTGTACCCAAAGAAAGGCGTATACACTATAAACCTTACTCCAGTAGGCCAGTCAGGTCCTTTGGCTCAATATATCAAAGAAGATATTTACGTTTCGGGAGTCAAGGAAGAAAATATTACACTAGCTGAAGAGGGGGCACAGGTAACTCAAACAGCTAAGTCAGAAAGCACTTCTAGCATTGCTTCAAAGTCTTCATCAAATGGTAACGGTAATGGAAATGGCAAAAGCAGCTTTATAGTAAGAATGGGTAAAGCCGTCGGAGGCGTTGTAGGAAAGTTCTTTGCAGCTGGTAGACAAACCGTTCAAATGGTTATAAACAACATATTGCCTTTTATGGCATTCGTATCGATGTTGATAGGTATCATATCTGAATCAGGAATAGGAAATGTGATAGCTCAAGCTATTGCGCCGGTATCCGGAAGCCTTCCGGGACTATTGATAGTGTGTATAATATGCGCCCTTCCAATATTGTCTCCGATATTGGGACCTGGAGCGGTTATTGCACAGGTAGTTGGAGTTTTCCTTGGCCTTGAAATAGGAAAAGGCAACATTCCTCCGCAATACGCACTTCCTGCGTTATTTGCCATAAACCCACAGGTTGGTTGTGACTTTATCCCTGTAGGACTTAGCTTGGGAGAAGCAGAACCTGAGACAGTTGAAATCGGTGTTCCGGCAGTTCTTTTCTCAAGGCTAATAACTGGACCAATATCTGTAGTTATAGCTTGGGCATTCAGCTTTGGTCTTTTCTAGAAAATTTAGGTGCAACGTTAAAAACGTTGCACCATAATTATTACATTTAATTGTAAAAAAAAGAATTGGAGGGATAAAATGAAAGCGGCTGTATTTTACGAACCTGGAAAAATATTGATAGAAGATGCAAAGCTGAAAGAAGCAAATGATGACGAATTAATAATAAAAGTCGAGTATTGTGCAATTTGCGGAACTGATCTTAGGATATACAACTCAGGAAGCGACAAGATAAAAGATAAAAGAATAATCGGACACGAGATAACCGGATATATACATGAGGTAGGAAAAAACGTAACAGACTATAAAAAAGGCGATAAAGTGGTAGTAGCCCCAGTAGTGGCTTGTGGAAAGTGCGACTACTGCATAAAGGGCAAATCCAATCTTTGTGACAACTCTTTCGTCATAGGATACCATGTAGATGGCGGGTTCGCAGAGTTCGTTCATATGAGCAAGGAAGTTGTAAATTCAGGTGCTATCATTAAACTTTCTGAAAAAGCAGATTTAAAGCAGATGTCCATTGCAGAGCCGCTGTCATGCGTAATTAACGGGCAGGAGTTTCTTCCGATAAAACCTGCTGATACAGTATTGATTATAGGTGGTGGACCTATTGGAGTGATGAACGCGCTTTTGGCAAAAGCTAAAGGGGCGGAAGTATATTTAACTGATGTAAATGATGATCGACTTCAAAAAGTTGCAGCGATGGGAATCAACACGTTCCTAAATAAAAGTGAACTTATAGATGATTTCGAAAAAAATACAGGATTAAGTAATGTGGACTTTTCAATAGTAGCTTGTTCAGTACCTCAGGCACAAAAAAATGCAGTAGAAATAGTAAAAAAAGGTGGTGGAGTTAGCTTTTTTGCAGGATTGCCAGCTTCTATGACAGAAAACCCAATCCCCACGAATATTATTCACTATAAGGAAATCACGGTATACGGTGCTAATAGCTCGACTGTGGAGCAAGTGAAAACTGCATGTAAGCTAATTGAAACAAAAATAATTGATGCAGATATGATAATAACTCATGAAGTGGTGCTGGATAACATATTTGAAGGGTTCAATCTGATAAAATCCGGTGAAGCTATAAAAGTAGCAGTAAAAATTTAAGAGGTGATCTAATTGATTATAAGCTCAAAAGAATTATTGCAAAAAGCTAAGAAGGATAATAACATCGTGATACAGTCAAATGTTACAAGTGCTTCAGATGTAAAGGCGGCTGTCCATACTTCGAAAATTACCGGTTCAACGCTGATGATTGCATTGGCAGAAGCTCATCAAAAGTATTTTTCTTTGGAGGAGTTTACAGGAATAACTAAATTCTATTTAGAACATTTCGGAGTAGATGCGGTGCTTCATTTTGATCACGGCTACAGCGTTGAAACAATAGAGAAAGCTTTAAAATCTGGTTGTTCATCTGTAATGATTGACGGATCAAGCAAAAGCTTTGACGACAATGTGATGATTACAAAAGAAGTGAAAAAAATGGCAAAAAAATACGGAGCTTCCGTAGAATCTGAAATTGGGCATGTAGGAAGCGCTGGAGATGATAAAGAAAATGTCTATACAGAAGTGAAAAGTGCTCAAAAATTTGCAAAGCTTACAGATACAGATAGTTTAGCTGTTTCTGTTGGAACATCTCATGGCGTTTATAATGTAAAAAAACCTGAACTTCAATTCGATTTAATAAAGGAATTATCACAATCTCTTGATGTACCATTAGTGCTTCACGGAGGATCAGGTACTGGATTTGAAAATCTTCTTAGAGCAAAAAAATACGGAATAAACAAGTTAAATGTCTATACAGATTTAATAATAGCCAGCAAGGAAGGTATGGAAAGATCTATAAAAGATAAAATGTATGAATCAGCAGTGCTAGATGCGCAAAAAGCTTATGGGAATTGTCTCAAAGAATACATAGAAAAATTATGCAATCGCTAATATGGAGGATAAAATGAAATACAATGTGAAAATAACCGGAATCGGAGACATAGCTCTAGATTTTCTAACTGAGGACATGCTAATAATTTTTAATGATAATGCACCACCTGAATTAAAGGAAATATCTGTGCTTCACGAAGCGTCTGATCTAGTAGACGAGGTTAAGATAGGGGATTTAGTTGAAATATGCGGGAAAGAATACTTTGTTTCAGCTGTAGGGGATGAAGCAAATCACACATTAAAAAAAATGGGACATTGTTCTTTGAAGTTTGACGGGGCAGCAGCGCCACAGCTTCCAGGGACTATACACTTAAAAGGGGAAAGCAATCCGGAGATTACGATCGGTCAATATATAACCATAATATAACTTAGGAGGAATTGTAAATGTTAAATCTTAACAGAAAGCTAAGAGCATTAGAAGAGCAGGGCAAACCTATAAAGTTGGGCTTGATAGGTGCGGGACAGATGGGCAAAGGCATGGTAAGTCAAGTTATGAAGATGAAAGGCATGATACCAGCCATCGTCGTCGATATAAATGTAGACAATGCTATAGAGTCTTATACTTTAGCAGGTGTCGCTAAAGACGATATAGTAGTTACAGATATTCTATCAGAGGCAAATATAGCAATGGAGCAAGGAAAATATGTAGCTTCTGCAAATGCTGATATTCCTGCTGCAGCAAACTTGACTGACGTTGTAGTTGATGCTACAGGAGTACCTGATGTAGGTGCAAAGATTGCTCTTGATGCGATAATGAATAAGAAACACGTAGTAATGCTTAATGTTGAAACTGACGTAGTTATAGGAGCTTACCTAAAAAAGCTTGCTGATAACGCAGGGGTAATCTACACCGGATCTGCCGGAGACGAACCGGGATCGGTAATGGAGCTTTACGATTTTGCCGATGGAATGGGTATGGATATCGTAGCCATCGGAAAAGGAAAAAACAACCCTGTAGTTGCCGGATGCAACCCTGAAACAGTTTATGAACAAGCTATGAAAGAAGGGGTAAGTCCTAAGATGCTTACTGCATTTAAAGACGGAACCAAAACCATGGTAGAAATGACAGCAATGGCAAATGCAACAGGATACCTTCCGGACGTCAGGGGAGGCCACGCACCTTCAGCAGTTGTAAGCGAGCTTCCAAAGTTGTTCCAGTTGAAAGAAAACGGTGGAATACTTAACAATACAAAAATAGTAGATTACGTAAACGGAGTCGCACCAGGAGTATTTGTGATCGTGACTACGGATCTTCCACAGATACACCACGAAATGCAGTACTTAAGCATGGGACCTGGTCCGAATTACGTATTGTTCAGACCTTACCACCTTACAAGCCTCGAGACTCCTCTTTCGGCTGCAAGAGCAGTAATTTACAATGAGCCTACAATCGTTCCACTTCCGGGGAAACCTGTAGCAGAGACTATCACCATTGCAAAGAAAGACTTAAGCGCAGGAGATATGCTTGACGGAATAGGTGGATACACTGTATACGGAAGCTTTGAAACCTATGATAATGCAAAGGCTGAAAATGCTGTTCCCTTGGGGCTTATCACAAAGAACACAAAGCTTATTAAACCTAAGAAAACAGGAGAGCTCATCACATACGATGATATTGAGCTAGATAAGACTACATTGATTTACAAGCTTAGAGAATTGCAAGAAACCTTGATAGGTTAATTGTTTTGCGATACAATTGAAATGTGCCAGTGCTAAAGTGAAGGCCGTGGATAAACTGTCACCATAAGGTGCACGGTTTACTGCGGCTTTTTTTATACAATAAAATAAAGAATCGTCCCATGAGGATGATCAAGGAGGAATTATAGTGAGTTTGGATAAAGTAAACTGTTATTTGCTTGATATGGACGGTACGATTTATTTAGGTGATGAATTAATACCTGGAGCTAAGGAGTTTTTAAAGGAGATCAGAGAAAAAGGTAAGAGCTATATTTTCTTAACCAACAATTCGTCAAAAAACAAAGAAGCATATATTGAAAAATTGACGAAATTAGGAATCGATGCCGAACTGGAAGATATATTTACATCAGGAGATGCAACGATATACTACCTGAAAAAGCACACTACCTACAAGAATATCTTTCTTTTAGGTACTCCTTCCTTAGAAAAAGCCTTCACAGATGCCGGATTCAATGTATTTACCAAAAGAAGCGAGAGTGTAGAATGCGTAGTACTAGGTTTTGACACTACCTTGACTTATGAAAAGCTTTGGGCGGCATGCGATTACGTCAGGGAGCTACCGTATGTAGCCACACATCCGGATTTTAACTGTCCTTTGGAAGGTGGAAAATTCATGCCTGACATCGGAGCGATGATAGCATTTATAAAAGCAGCAACGGATAAGGAACCTACAGTTATAGGTAAACCTAAAGATCACATGCTCAATGCTATATTGGATACGTATGGATTAGCCAAGGAAGATGTAGCCATGGTAGGAGACAGGCTCTATACTGACATAAAGATGGGATATGATCTTGGGGTCAAATCCGTGTTGGTACTATCCGGAGAAACTACTATGGAGGACTATGATAAGTCAGAAATAAAAGCAGACTTTATTTTTGATTCAGTAAAGGAACTTAAGGAAAAGATTTAAATATAATATAGATAGGAGAATTTAAATGAAGGATTATAAAACATTGTTAAATACTGAAATTTCTTGCGAATGTGGTAAAACCCATTACGTGCCAATAAAAGATGTAGACTTTTTATTCAAAGCAGGAGATATCTCAAAAATAGCATCGCAACATATAGAAGGAAAGGAGATACTCCTTGTAGTGGATTGTCATACTGATGAACAAATAAATAATGAAATAATAGCAGAGCTTAAAAAAGCCGAATATAATTTAACAATATCAAGATTTACCGACAAAAAGCTGGTTCCTGATGAAAAGGCTGTGGGAACGATTCTTATGGATAGTGACAGAAATACTGATGGCATAATATCCGTAGGTTCTGGAACAATAAGCGATTTAGCACGATTTGCTGCAAGCAGGATGAAAGTGCCGGTGATTACAATAGCTACAGCTCCTTCTATGGATGGCTATGCAGCTGCAGGAGCATCCTTAGTGGTAAAAGGTGCAAAAAAGACTATAAAAGCATTCCCTGTAACGGCAATTTACGGAGATATAGATGTCATTGCCAATTCTCCATATGAAATGATTCAGGCGGGTTTTGGCGATATAGCCGGCAAAAAAACAGCTCTTGCCGATTGGGCTCTATCAAGAGTGGTCACGGATGAATACTGGTGTGACAAGACTGTAGAGCTGGTAGAAAATTCTACGGATATATGCCTTGAGAATGCGACCAAGATTTCTCAAAGAGATAAAAAATCAATCGAATATCTTATAGAGGCCTTGGTGCTTTCAGGCATTGCCATGTCTTTAGCTGATGATACGAGACCTGCTTCTGGAGGAGAACATCTCATATCCCACTATATGGTCATGAAGGACATTGAGCGTGGCAAAATAATACCTTCTCATGGAATAACCGTGGCATTTGGTACGTTGATATTAAGTTATTTATACGAATATTTGCTTGGAAGCAGCGAATTCTTGTCACAGGATAACAGCGAAGAAATCAAAGAAGCTGTTGGCAAGTATGTGCCTGCCCCCAAAGAAGTTAAGGAATGGCTCGACATAATCGGCCTGCCTCTACACCCGGAAGGCTATGATGTAGACAGAGATTATCTTGAAGAGATGATACTAAAAGCGGGTTTCCTAAGAGATAGGTTTACAGTGTTTACATACCTTGACAAACTGGGCGTTTTAGATAAAGCTGCCGAGTATACGGTATCGAAGCTGTACATATAAACAGACACGCGCCCTTTGAAATTTAAAGGACGCGTGTTTTCTTAAAAAAAATTAAGACTATGGGGAACATAGTCTTAACTGGGGATTTTTATCTTATAGAAAAAAGGGGTATAATTTCTATAAGAATAAGGGGTTATATATGTGATGGATTCATTATATTCTACGCATTATAGTATTTCAAGCCAATATACACAAAAAAACATTTGTAAAGGATATCAATTTTTCATTAGTGAACAAATGGTATGATTTGTGTTGGGATTGGCTTTTATCAAGGGGATAGCAAGTTAGTGTAAAATTACTATGGGAAAAATGAATAGAAAATAAAATAAGAGCAACACCCTTGTGGTATCATAGAATCGTCAAACACCATCAACGACAAAGGAGTGCTCTTATGACAACTATTATACAAGAAATTGCACAGACAATCAGCAAAAACTTTGAAGAAGAGCTAAAAAAGCTAATGACCCAAGGCAAAGATATATCTGAATTC
>DMAW01000043.1 GCA_003446375.1 Eubacteriaceae bacterium
TACTAAATCTTGACAGAGGACCACAATACCAGAATGATGAATTTGATATTTTAACTTTTAATATCAGCTACTTAAAACAGAACACAAAGATGTATCTGCCTACTCATTTAGTAATAAGGGAAATACCTACTTTTATAGAATATGAAATAAGATCAAAACACATACCTGATGTTATTAGTGGTAAAGTCGAAATTCAAAGTAACAAGTTATAGTCTATGGGAGAAACTATAAACAACGTTTAATAATAAAAGTGAAATACTTGACTTCTCAAGATTTCTATCGCATTACTAGATACCAATCAAAGGATTGGAGGTAATGCAAATGACCAATGAGCAGAAAGAGAAAATTATTGAATTAAGGAAGTTAGGTATAGGCTATCGCAGCATAGCTACTGCCATGAACATGTCCAGAGATAAGGTTAGAAACTTTTGTAAGGCTCAAGGATTAGATGGCTACGGGAAGAGCAATATGAAAGAAGAAAAATCGATAAGAGAACTCTGCAAAAACTGTGGCAAGATCATTAATCAAAAGCCAATAAAAGGCCGGCCAAAGACATACTGCTCTAAAAAATGCAAGAAAGAATGGGAAGTGAAGCACCCAATATTGTATCAACATGAGTGTTACTACTGCGGAAAGAAATTTGAGAGCAAAGCTAAAAATGCAGACTTCTGCTGCCACAAATGTTATATACGCGATCGATTTTGGCGCGATGAAGATATTGAAACAGTGATTAAACATTTAAGAAAAGGAACGCCAGCACCTAATGCACCCGGATGGATTAAGGACTTAATTTTAGACCGAGAATGTAGGGAATCGGGTGAAAAACTAGAAGAATCTATATGATTTTGGCTCACCCCTTTGAGACTTAATTAAATCAAAAAGGGGTGGAAAAAGATAATTTTACCCCGGTTACAGTGCGATTTGTTATTTTATATAAAGGTTATGTTGTAACGCATGTGGAAATGGTTTTTCTGATGGAAACAAAATAAATATAGAACCCTTTGAAATGGCGTGTTTACGGTGATTTCACAGGGGTGTTTACTTTGCAGAAATAATAAAATTAATGAACTCTGGGTGTGTTCTAAAAGAACTAATGAATTACTGGTGAATGGTAAGTGCCAAAACGGGTGGAGTTTTGCTTTTATGTTTTAACCTTACAACAAAATAGCAGTACATATCTGTAGCGATTTTGCTCGATTGTAGAGAAAATACTGCTTTTGCAATAGAAAATAATGAAAAGAATTGCAGTTTGTCGTAAATTTATATTATAAACTAGTCCATAACTTTATTTGGCGTACAAATATTTTTACCATAGAAGAATTATGTGCTAATCCTGTCTTTGACACTTGCAAAGCATAAAAAGCTTGAAAGCTATTGTAAATATTAGCATTCAAGCTTTGTGTTTATGTTAAAAAAGTGCGTACTTTTTTTAGTTTTTAGTACATGTACACCAGTTTACAAGTTTGACTAAGCTACCCAATCCTTATTGAGGAAGCCCTGAACAGATTCTTTAATTGTAGAATAAATTTTAGCACTTTCGAAGCTCAATACGAAACTGTCAAATATTAATTCTTTTGTAATTTGAACGCCTACAGTTCTTTTGATCAATTGTGGACTTTTGAATTGATACTTTTCGTATCTTTTGTCCATGAAGGGTAACAAACACGCAAAAGTATATGCTACAAACAATAGATTAACATATCTTTCGATTGCGGCCTTGTTTCTCACCATATAGTTACCGAAGGACCAAAAAAATTTATGCTGGTAAAACATCACCTCGATGTTCCATCTCATTCGATAAGTAGTCAGTGTTTTACTGGTACATTCATCTTCATTTTGATCAGTCAATGCTTCTTTGGTATTTAGGGCGGTATTTATAGTTTTAATTTCATCAGGATTGATGCTGCTAATAAAAACTCTTATGGATGAGAACGGTTTAATATCTGTAGCGGTTACTGTAACGTAAATAGGTTCTTCAAATAAATTAGTCATTACTTTCTTCTCAGCAACATAGTATTCACCTATCTTAGTGTAGGAAAATTCTCTGGCATTTAGTTTTCTACCTTTTTTTCTAGATCTCCCCCTTTTCCCCGTAGGAGCTGGAGGAAGATCATATATGGCAGTATCATGACGTACTGCACCTACGACTTCTAGATTATCAAATTCTTTTACAGTATCTAGGATAGATCCTTTACTATACCAGCTATCACACAATAAAATTACTTGAAACATCTCAAGTTGAGGCATGATACATTTAATTATTTGTGATGCCATTTCAAGTTTGTTCTGCTCCTTTGAATACAGGCGATAGCCTATTGGTATACTTAAGTACTTCGCTTTATCTTGGTAATATAAAGGAATATTCAACATCACAGATACAAAGCAATGACCATTAAGATATTTGGTTCCATTCTTTTTTGTATGGTCAAAATGTTTAACATAACAATCAAATTTAGCACCGTATTTTGCTTGAAGAGTATCATCAATTGTTATAAATAAGGTGTTCTGTCTTAATTTTTCTGGTATCAAGGATAAAGCGATAGCAACTGTGATAGTGGTTAGGGCTTCTATTGGAAATTTTGAATAGGATAAAAAGTAATATATTGAATTCAGAACCTTATCGGTGTGTTTCTTGATGAAACTATCATAAACAAATGGTATAGATCTTACTTCTTCTGTGCAGAGGATCCCCATAATGAGCCAGTAGAAAATATCAAAGCTCCGCTTCTTGAAAACTGATCTATACTGCATTAAATATTGATGTAATGTTTGTTTCATTGAATTACTGGAAATACTAATCATATCAGATACCTCCTAGGGTGTTGTTTTGTGATGAGATTAGTATTCCTAGGATTTAGGTATCTGATTTTGTTATTTTATGGAATTGTTTTTTTCAAATCACTACATTACTTGTAAAGTGGTGTACATGTATTTAGTAGTTAAAAAACAAATTGACAATAGAATAAGATTGATATATAATTTATTTTAATATTTAAGCTTGATGGTTTCAATATCACTATAAATGTTAAATGTATTAGCATTATGATAATATTTGATTGTCTATATGAAAATACGGAATGGCTTTATAAATTTCATTGAAATTAAACAGTATACTACGTCTGGTAATTAAATATATGGAATTTCTTTATTAGGAGGGGAAAACCATAAAAAAAGGTCAGTTAGAAGCCGAAATAAGTAGAGCATTAACTCAATGGGAAAAGGATTTTTTGGGTAGAGGGTCTGCAACAGTTAAGACTGACATTCTCAGAGACATGGTGATTGTTGCCTTAAAGGGTATTTTAACACCTGCAGAATATAAGCTCTCGGAAACACTAGAAGGTTTATTGTCAATAAAAAAAATCCGCGCTAACTTAGTTGAGGCAGGTAGAGATAAACTAGGTGAAATTATTACAGAACAAACTGGTGAAGAAGTTATATCTTTCCATACAGATATTAGTACTAGAAATGGTGAAAGAGTTATGGTATTTAAATTAACTTCTGATTTAGAGAAAAAAATAGTTCTTTAATAAACATATATACTGGGAGAACTGAGAAAGTTCATTTATGAGTAAACTAAATGAACAGTTGAAGTTAAACCGACTATTTTTAATGTAAGGAAGTATCGACACTAACTATAAGTGTGATAACTTTCCCTGTTAAAATGGTCGGTTTTTTTTATTTTTTTTCCAAGACTATACAATCTAATATAAGTTGAGTGGCAAATGAAATGCATAAACTTGCTTGTTGTGTAAGAGGTGAAGTAATTAAAGTGTTAAAAGAATAAGAAAAAAAGCTTTATAAAATACATTAAAAAGTAGGGTGACAAAATGAGTTCTTTAGAAATTGCTTTTAGCAACATGTTATCTCCGGCGATATTATTTTTTATACTAGGGGTCATTGCGGCCTCTGTTAAATCAGATTTGGAAATACCGGATTCGATTGGTTCAGCTATAACGTTATATATTTTAATAGCTATCGGACTAAAGGGGGGCGTATCAGTTAGTAAAACTGGCGTTCAGGGATTAATAATATATGCTTTAGCCGCGGTCATTATTGGTATTGTAATTACTACTCTAGTATATGTTATAATGTCTAAGATTGGATTTGATTCGTCTAATGCCGGATCGATAGCAGGACATTATGGGGCATGTAGTAGTGTAACCCTTACATCAACTTTAGTTTTTCTACAACAAATAGGAGCTAATTTTGAGGAGTTTGTACCTGCTTTATACCCTTTCATGGATACCGCAGCATTAATTACTGCTATTATTCTGGGCTATACGGGCTTAAAGAAGAAATCTACAGAAACAGATAAAAGTGAATACGCCATAAAAGACATATTACGTATTTCTTTAACAGCTAAATCGACATTAATGATCTTTGGTGGTTTTCTAATTGGGCTTATCTCAGGTGTTGAAGGTACAAAAAGTCTTATGCCATTTTATGATAATATTTTCAAGGGAGTATTTACAGTTTTTATGCTTGATATAGGGTTACTTACCGGTTCAAGATTATATGAATTGAAAAATGTCAGACCAATTACATTTTTATTAGCGATTATCCTACCACCAATCCACGCTACTATCGCCATAATTTTAGCTACTTTTATTGGCTTGAGTCCTGGAGGAGCAACAATATTGGCAGCCTTAGCCAGTGGTGCGTCCTATATAACTGCACCTGCAGTGATGAGAGATACTTTCCCTGATGCTAATCCATCTTTAGCTCTAGCCATAGCTTTAGGGATTATCTTTCCATTTAATATTATACTTGGAATTCCACTTTATTATCATTTAGCAATTATGATTTCTCAATTTATTAAATAGGGGTGGTTCAACGTGTTAAAACAGGTAGAAAAACTAATAATAATAACTGAAAGAATAATAATTTCTAAAATAATAAAATATATAGAGTCTTTAGAAATTAAAGCTTACACTATTTATCACGATGTCTCAGGACAAGGTCAAAGAGGTATGAGGTCAATATCTGGAGGGCTTAGCAGGTTTGGTGAAAATATAAGAATAGAAATAATAATTGAGGATGAAGAACAAGCTGTGGAAGTGGCTGAAAAGATATACAATAAATATTTGTCTTCAAGGTATGCCGGAATAGTATATTTAGAAAAAATTCGAGTAGTTAAGTAATTATACAAAAACACCCAGTATATCTATATAGAAGGAGTTTAGCTAATGGATAAAAGAAAAATTATTCACTCTCTTTTCAAAAATCGTGTAGCGATATTAGCAACGATGCATAAAAAGGAAGAAGTAATATCACCGATACTAGAAAATGAATTAGGAATTGAAATTGTTGTTCCTGAAGGATTTAATACGGATCAGTTTGGGACATTTACTGGAGATATAGAGCGTATGGGTGATCAATATGATGCTGCTAGACATAAGGCAATGGGAGCTATGCACTTATATGATAAAACCTTAGCTTTTGCCAGTGAAGGTTCCTTTGGCCCCCACCCAGTCATTCCATTTTTACCATTTAACCGAGAAATAGTAGTATTAATTGATAAGGAGAATGATATAGAAATCAGTGGCATTACAACCACAACAGAAACTAATTATGGTCATAAGGTAGTAAGAAACTTTCAAGAGGCCTATGAATTTTCCGTAGAAAAAGGATTTCCAGAGCATCGAGTTGTTATAAAAGTGAATCAGTTTACAAGTGATAAAAATCATATGATTAAAGGTATAACAAATAAAGCGGATCTTGAAAATGCGGTTGAATTTGCTCTAAAGAATTCTTATGATGGAGAAATATATATAGAAACTGATATGAGAGCATTATATAATCCAACTAGAATGAGAAGTATTGAGGCTGCTACTAATAATCTTATTAAGAATATATTCAATCTCTGCCCGAAATGTGGATGGCCAGGTTTTAAGTTGATAAATAAAAAGGAAGGGTTACCTTGTAGCTGGTGTGGCCTCCCTACTAAATTAGCACTGTCATATCACTACAATTGCAAAAAATGTGGATATACTGAAGAAAAATTATATCCAAATGGAGCAAAACAAGCAGATCCAGGAAACTGTCAATATTGTAATCCATAAATTATTAAAAAATTAAAATTAAAATAAAAAAACTTGTTATATTACATTCATAATCAACAGATAAAATTTTGGATTTTTGTAAAGTTGAAACAGCCTATTTTATTAAATTGATTATATGCTGTTTTTCATATGGAAAATAACTCTTCAAGATTTTCTAAATTGTATGTTTGGATAGTTCTTTTGATGAATGAGATAATACCCTCCGTCTGCATGCTTTTTAGTGCCCTTGATACATTAAAATGTTCAGCCAAGGTTTTCTTTGTAAATTTTAGATTAATTACATCGCTATTCTATTTATTCCATATGTTCAAGCCCAGCATGTATATTACTATTGTGGGAAGAATTTTGAGAGTAAAGAAAAGGCCGCAGATTTCTGCTGCCACAAATGTTATATACGAGATCGGTTCTGGCGTGATAAAGACTTAGAAGATGTAATCAAGCACTCAAAGGAGAGAACACCGCTTCAAAATGTACCAGTGTGGATCAAAAGCTTAATGGCCGGTGTTGAAGCGAGAGAATCAGCTGAAGATTCAAACGAATATTACTGATTTAAGCACCCACATTGAGACTTATACAAGTTAAAATAGGGGGATAGAAATTGAGTATTTACCCCTGTTACAGTATGATTTGTTAAATTGTATAAGAGTAATATGATACCGCACGTTGAGACAGTAGTATTGCTATCAAGGGTAGAGAAGTAAGAGCGTAGAAACGTTTGTAAATAAGCACTTTCCGTGATTTCAGATCTGGCTTTAAGCTGGAAGGATGATCACGGTTTTTGTTTTTTGGGAACATATCTAAGAATAGCAGAAGCTAAGATTGAATGGATAGAATTACTATAGGACTTGTGAGTTGACAATCTTGCTGTTAAAAATGCGGTGAGTTGATAGAATTGTTGTCAGATTGTTTCGAAATACCGTAACTAAACCGGACAGGTTATGTGGGCAGGATTTAAAGTTTATTGACCTTACTGTTTTAATAAAAATGTAGAACCTATTATGTTTATAAAATAATCTTTTTTGTGCTGAATTCTAAACAATAATGTGTTATAGTATAAAGGTGTAATCAAACTTCACAGTACTCTAATATCCTTGTGAAGAAATGGAGGGTAAAGATGATTTTAAATAACATTGAAAAGGATATAAAAATGAAATGTTTGGAAAATGATACTACTCAGTTGGGGCTTGCAGAAAAAATTGGCAAGACAGGCCAGTACATAAATCGAATTGTGAAAAAGAATGATGGAGTACTAAATAAAACTTTTGTGCAGATGATGGAAGGTTTAGGATATGACATTGAATTAATTTACGTAAAAAGAGAGGACAGAGAAAATGAATAAGCAGAAGCTAGCATCAACTATATGGGAATCAGCAAATCAAATGAGATCAAAAATTGAAGCTAATGAATATAAAGATTTTATTCTTGGCTTTATTTTCTATAAGTATTTATCTGAGAAAGAGCTCGCCTTTTTTAGAAAAGAAAGATTAACCAATGCAGACATTGAAAAAGTTACCGAAGATGATGTTAAGTACGCAACTCACGTAAGACAAAATTTGGGATATTTTATTGCGTATGAAAATCTGTTTTCGACCTGGCTAAAAAAAGGCAACGATTTTGACATATCAGATGTCAGGGACGCATTATCTGCGTTTGATCGTAATATTGATGATGTATATAAAAAAGTGTTTGAGAAAATTTTTAATACATTGCAAACAGGTTTATCTAAACTTGGAGAAACTTCACAAGCACAAACGAAAGCTGTAAAAAATCTTCTTAAATTGATAAGAAGAATTCCTATGGACGGAAAGCAAGATTACGATGTTCTTGGGTTTATTTATGAATACTTAATTAGCATGTTTGCAGCCAATGCAGGTAAAAAAGCAGGAGAGTTCTATACCCCTCATGAAGTTTCTGTCTTAATGTCAGAAATAATTGCAGAACATTTAAAGAGTAGAAAGCAAATTAAGATATATGATCCTACATCTGGTTCAGGATCATTATTGATAAATATCGGTAACTCTATTGCTAAATATTTAGGAAAAAACAAGATAGATTATTATGCACAGGAACTTAAGGAAAACACCTATAACCTAACAAGAATGAATTTAGTTATGAGAGGAATTAGACCAGCAAATATCAACGTAAGAAACGGTGATACTTTGGAGGATGATTGGCCGTTTTTTGAGGATAATGATAAAGACAAGACATACAGATTAATACGTGTGGATGCCGTTGTCTCGAATCCTCCTTATTCACAAAAATGGGATTCAGCTGACAAAGAATTCGACCCAAGATATAAAAATTATGGTGTGGCACCAAAGAGTAAAGCAGATTATGCGTTTCTATTGCATGACCTATATCACCTTGAAGATGATGGGATTATGACAATCGTCCTTCCTCACGGTGTTCTCTTTAGAGGTGGAGAAGAAGGCAAAATCAGAGAGAATCTTATAGAAAAGAACAACATAGATACGATTATCGGTTTACCACCGAATATTTTCTTTGGTACAGGTATTCCTACAACTATACTGGTCCTTAAAAGAAATCGCCCTACTTCCGATGTGCTGATTATAGATGCATCTAAAGGGTTTGAGAAAGCCGGAAAGAATAATGTATTGAGAGCACGAGACATTAAAAAAATTGCTGACGTTATTAAAAGCAGACAATCTGTTGAAAAGTATTCTGCTCTTGTTTCTAAAGAAACTATTCGAGAAAATGGCTATAACCTTAACATCTCTCGCTATGTTGATTCCTTAGAATCCGCAGAAAGTTGGGATATTTATGCGACTATGTTTGGTGGGGTCCCTGTAAAGGAAGCAGATCAGCTACATAAGTATTGGGATACTTTCCCAGGACTCAGAGATGCAATTTTTCAGAAAATATCTAATGAGTATTTGGCTGTGAGATCTAATGATATAAAAGAAGTTATAACCTCTCATGATTCATTAAAAAAATACAAACAAGCATTCTCAAATGAGTTCAGTGATTTTTATAAAACATTAAAAAATGACTTGATTGAGGAAATTCTTGATGTGTCTGCAGATAGTGAAAAAGAAAAACTAAGTATAGATATTTTTACTAGAATTGAAAGTGTGAAACTTGCTGACAAGTACAAAGCGTATCAGATTCTTTCGGATAATTGGGATGTTATCTCTACGGATTTGGAAATGATTCAGTCAGAAGGTTTTGAAGTTATCAATCAGGTCGATCCTAACATGGTCCTTAAAAAGAAAGAAGCAAATGATGATGAGGTTCCAGAAGTGCAAGATGGATGGAAAGGTCATATTTTACCTTTTGATTTAGTTCAGAGAGAGATTCTAGCAGAAGACTTAGAAGAACTTCAGATGATAGAAAAAAGATTAGTGGAGATCACTTCTTTATATGCAGAGATCATTGATTCGTTTGATGCAGAAGAAAAAGACAGCAGTGTATTGAATGACACAAACGATGCTTTTGTAGCAAAGGAAGTTAAGAGTTTTGTTTCAGAAGCCCTCAGTGATGTGGAAAATGATGAAATAATCGCATTAAGAAAATATTTGAAACTTTCCAAGAAAAAGGAAAAAATAGATTATATAAATAGCTGTAAAACAGTTACATGGCATTTAATGGAGCAAGGTACTGATGGGACATATAAGAAAGGCTCTGTTAATAGTAGAATAAGTGAATTGCAAAGGATGTATGAGTTCCCTGAAGATTCATTTGAGCACAAAGTGATGACTGTATTATCTCTTATGGAAGAAGAAAGTCAGGCTAAAAAAGATCTAAAACGGAAATGGGAAGCTCTTCATATTAAGACCAAAGAAACTATCGAAAATCTTGATGAGGGCGAATCTTTGCGTTTGCTGGAATTAAAATGGATTAAGCCATTAGTAGATTCTCTTTTTGCTATTCCAGATGAAATTATTGGAGAACTAATTAACAAAGTAATTTATCTAAATGAAAAATATTGTATTACGTTTTCTGATATTGAAAATCAAATAGAAAACACAAGTGAAAAATTATCAAATATGATTGATGAGCTTGTTGGGAACGAATCTGACACTAAAGGATTAGCAGAATTCAAGAAGATTTTGGGGGTGGAATGATGGCGAAAAAAGGGAAAAAACCTGAAATCAGATTTGCTGGATATGAAACTGAGTGGATTGAGAAAAATTTTGATGAGACATTCGAAATGCTTTCGAATAATACATTATCCAGGGATGCGTTAAACTATGATGGTGGTGCAGCAAAAAATGTTCATTACGGTGATGTGTTAGTTAAATTTGGAGAGTATCTTGATGTCAATCGTGAGAAGCTACCTTATATCAACGACGATACTATTGCACTTAAGTTTATAAAATCATACTTGAAAGATGGAGATATTGTCATTGCTGACACAGCAGAAGATGAGTCCGTAGGAAAATGTACGGAAGTGATAGGTATTGAAGATACTCCAGTTATTTCAGGGTTGCATACTATGCCATGCCGCCCAAAACAGAAATATGCACCAAAGTATATGGGGTATTATCTGAATTCAAATGCGTATCACGATAAGTTATTACCTCTAATGCAGGGAGTAAAAGTTACATCAATTTCAAGAACTGCAATAAAAGATACCAATCTAATTATCTCGCAAGAATTAGAGGAGCAATCAAAAATTGGTGACTTTTTATCTTCTTTGGATGATAAGATCAATTTTGAAGTTTCTAAGATTAAAAAGCTTACAATTGTAAAAAAATCATTGATGGAAAAAATGTTCCCCAAAGAAGATAACAATACGCCAGAGATTAGATTTAATGGATTCACTGACCCTTGGGAACAACGTGAAGTTGGAGAAATTCTTGTGGAGCGTAATGAACAATATCCCCAAAGCAATGAATACCCACTTATGGCTTTCATAGCAAATGAAGGTGTTGCCCATAAAGGCGATAGATACGATAGAAGTTTTCTTGTAAATGATATAGAAAATAAAGCGTACAAAAGAACTGAATTGGGAGATTTTATTTATAGTTCTAATAATCTTGAAACAGGATCCATTGGACTTAATAAGTATGGGAAAGCATCACTTTCTCCGGTTTATAGT
>DMAW01000059.1 GCA_003446375.1 Eubacteriaceae bacterium
AAAACACCTGTCTAGGTGTTTTGTTTTATATGGGATTCTATTTGAATTTTATTTTAAGCTTTTCTGCAATATCATAGGCCGCTTTGTTTATAGTTCCGGCGCCGGCTACGAGAATAAAATCTCCTGGGTTGGCTATTGATGAAACGTGGTCAGATATTTCTTCGAAATCGCTTATATGCACTGCTTTGCTTAGATGACTTTTATTTATCGCATTGGCTAAATCTTCATTTCTTATAGGCCATTTGTTTTTCTCTCTAGCCGCATAAATATCGGTTGTAACTACATAGTCTGCACCGCTTAATGCATTGCTAAGTTCATTGAAAAAATAATGAGTTCTAGAAAAAGTATGAGGCTGAAATATAACTATCAATCTTTTAGGTTTATAATTTTTACATGCTTCTATAGTCACCTTAAGTTCTGTAGGATGATGAGCATAATCTTCGACTACGGTTATGCCATTAATTTCACCCCTTGGCTCAAAACGTCGACCGGCTCCGGTAAAATTCTTGAGGCTTTCTGAAAGGCTTTCGATGGGAACGTCGCAAATATCGGCACAGGCTATTGCGGCGAGGGAGTTTAAAACATTGTGCTCGCCCGGGATAGAAAGAGTGAAGCGAGATAGGAAAGATCCTTTCTTGTATACATCGAAAGAAGGTTTTCCATAATTGTCATAAGAAATATTCATTCCACGATAATCATTGTTTTTATTTAAACCTGTAGTGACCACATTGCACTTAAGATCCGAACAGATGTCTAGAATATCATCGCTGTCCCCATTGGCGATAAGGTATCCGTCCGGAGGAATAATAGAAGCAAAATTTTTAAATGATTCTTTAACTTGTGTTAAGCTTTGAAAATAATCGACGTGGTCAAGCTCGATATTTAAGATTATACCGATTTTATGGCTTGATTTTAGAAAGCTATCAACATACTCGCAGGCTTCGGTAACAAAAAAATCGCTTTTTCCTACTCGGTAATTCCCATTTATTGCGGGAACGACTCCGCCTACGCTAACAGTGGGATCAAGACCTGAAGTGTAGAGTATAGAGGCAATCAAAGAAGATGTAGTGGTCTTTCCGTGTGTACCTGCAACTGCGATTGTCATATCATATGCTTTTGTCAATAGTCCTAAAAAGTCACTTCTTTCAAGCATGGGAATGCTCAGATCCCGACCTTTTTTAAGCTCAGGATTTTCGTCGTCAATAGCTGCAGTATATACGATGAGACTGCATGTAAAGTCAACATTGTCCGAATGGTGGCCGATGAAGACATCTGCACCTGCTTGAACTAGTCTGTCCGTATATGAAGAGCTCTGCATATCTGAGCCGGTTACATTTATACCATTTTCGATAAGTATGGATGCAAGTCCGCTCATGCTTGAACCTCCTATGCCTACGAAATGGACTTTATTTAGTTTTATGGAAAGGATTTTTTCAAGTTCTTGTTTCAATTAGATATACCTCACTTATAATATAATAGCTGACTAAAATCAACATCTGAAGATATTATATCATACAGGCTATGTTTTGAATCTGTGAGAATAAAAAATCAATAAAATAAAATTGTTAAATATTCATTGAATTTTCGGTTAAATATGAATAAAATTAAAAAAGAGAAAGCTAATATTCGTGTTTAGCTTAATTTATAAATTGATCTTATGAGGTGCGAAATTGGAAAAATACAAACGAAATGAAAGGATTGGAGCCATAATTAAGATATTGGCGGACAATCCCAACAAAGTCATAACCTATAATTTCTTTAGTGAAAGGTTTTATGCAGCAAAGTCAAGCATAAGTGAAGATGTTCTTGTAGTTAAAAAAATCATAGAGAACCTGGAAATGGGAAAGATAGAGACTGTTGCCGGAGCTGCAGGTGGTGTAAAATATGTGCCGGAGATGGCTGAGGAGGATACGCGGCGATTTTTAAAAGAAGTTTGTGAAAAGCTCATGGATAAAGAAAGAATAATTCCAGGTGGATTTTTATATTATACAGACATAATCTATATGCCGGATATCGTAGATAAGCTCGGCAGGATAATTGCCAGCAGATATCTGCATGAAAAGATAGACTATGTCGTAACCATGGAAACTAAAGGAATACCAGTGGCGCTTATGACGGCTAAGTATTTAAATCTTCCCTTGGTAATAGTCAGAAGACAAAGCAAGGTCACGGAAGGGACTACAGTCACGATTAACTACGTTTCGGGAAGCAGTTCGAAAATCAGCACCATGTCTTTGTCGAAGCGAGCCATGAAAACAGGAGCTAAAGTGATAATAGTTGACGACTTTATGAAGGGTGGAGGGACGGCCATGGGTATTGTCAACATGATGAAGGAGTTTGAAGCTGAGGTAAAAGGCATATCCGTGTTGTTGGCTAAAAAGGAACCTGAAAAGAAACTAGTGGATAAATTCCATCCATTGATGATGATTGAAAAGCTTGATTCTGCAAGTGGAGAGATAAATATTTACCCATTTGACAAAATCAAGGACTAAAGATGACGCTAGAGCCTTTAAATCTAAAAAAAATTAAAAAAATTAAAAAAAATACTAAAAAAAAGGGAAACTCCTATATAATAGATAATATAACAGAATCAATGTCAATCAATGTCTTATAACTAAGGGGGAGGCTAAAAAGATGCAAATCACAGATGTTAGGGTTAGAAAGATCTCGAAGGAAGGCAAGATGAAAGCGATTGTATCAGTTACCTTTGACGATCAATTTGTCGTTCACGACATCAAAATCATCGAAGGACAAAACGGTTTGTTCATTGCAATGCCAAGCAGAAAGACTCCGGACGGAGAATTCAAGGACATAGCTCATCCGATAAACATGGATACCAGGACTCAAATCCAGGATGCAGTTCTTGAGAAATACACAGCGGTTTTAGAAGAACAGGATGACATTGATGAAGAAAGTGAAATTTAGAATAAGTTTAAATCAAAGGGATTGAGCAATCCCTTTTTTTATTTACCCCGAAATTTTAGGCTTTTAGTGTATACAAAAACCAAATTAAAGCATATAATATTAATGCAAGTGATATAAACTTTTACGGAGGTGCATGCAATGGGAAATACCATGGCATTGATTTTAGCCGCAGGAAAAGGTACCAGGATGAAGTCCGAGATTCCAAAAGTGCTTCATAAGGTAGCCGGTAAGCATATGATAAAACACGTTGTTGAAAGTTGCTGGAAAGCTCAAGCAAATGATATATATGCTATCGTTGGACATAAAAAAGAACTAATCAAAGAAACTTTAGGAGAAAAAATTAAATACATAGATCAAGAAAAGCAGCTTGGCACGGGACATGCGGTGATGACAGCTTCAGATTACCTTCCGAATGACGAGACAAATGTCCTTGTACTGGTCGGGGATGCGCCGCTTATAAAAGGTGAAACTTTGCAAAATCTGATATCAAGCCACGAAGAAAAAGGAAATAGCGCAACTGTATTAACTGCCAATATGGATAATCCACAAGGATATGGCAGGATCATCAAGGATCAATCAGGAAGATTGATGAAGATTGTAGAGCAAAAGGATGCAAATGAAGAAGAACAAAAGATAAAGGAAATAAATTCAGGGATGTATTGCTTTAAAAGCGACGATTTAATAAAGGCATTGAGAAGGCTTGACAATGACAATGTCCAAAAGGAATACTATCTTACGGATATTATTGAAATCATGAATTTAGCAGGCCTTAAGACAGGAACTTTCGTAACAGGAGAAGAAGACATAAAAGCTGTGAATTCCAAGGTGGAACTGGCGCAGGTTGAAAAGATAATGCGCAGGATGATAAATGAAAAGCATATGAATAACGGTGTGACATTTGTCGATCCTGAAAACACATATATTCAAGATGAAGTCGTAATAGAGAGAGATACTGTAATATACCCTGGATGCATTATTGAAGGAATGAGCAAGATAGGTTCCGGTTGCGAAATACTGGAGAATTCCAAAATATCTGACTGTATAATAGGTGATAATGTAAAAATACAAAGCTCTACGCTGGTAGAAAGCAAAGTTGGAAACAACACTAAAATTGGACCGTATGCTTATGTAAGGCCAGGCTGTGAAATAGGTCAAAACGCAAAGATAGGGGATTTTGTCGAATTTAAAAATGTTAAATTCGGGGATGGATCCAAGGCGTCGCACTTGACTTATGTAGGGGACGGCGTGGTAGGCAATAATGTAAATCTAGGATGTGGAGTAGTATTTGTAAACTACGACGGAAAGCAAAAGCATCAGACAGTTGTGGAAGATGATGCATTTGTAGGCTGCAACACCAACCTTATTGCTCCGGTAACTGTTAAGAAGGGTTCTTATATAGCTGCAGGCTCTACAATTACGGAAACAGTGCCTGAAGATAGCTTGGCGATAGCAAGATGCAGGCAAGTAAATAAAGAAGGATATTTATTAAATAAATAATCATATATAGTTATAATTTTAGGAGGAGAAGGAATAAATGGATGGTAAGTTTCAAGAAATGAAGATCATTGCTGGAAATTCAAACATTAAGCTGGCAGAGGAGATAGCAGAGATATTGGGAATACCTCTTACGGAATCAACAGTCGGAACTTTCAGTGATGGGGAGATCTCGGTAAATGTCACCGAAACAGTGAGGGGATCGGATGTGTTTGTCATCCAGTCAACTTCTAATCCGGTAAACAACAATCTTATGGAGCTTCTGATTATCATCGATGCTATGAAAAGAGCATCGGCGGGAAGAATAAATGCAGTTATACCTTACTATGGATATGGTAGACAGGACAGAAAGGCGAAGTCAAGAGACCCCATAACCGCCAAACTTGTTGCTGATCTTATAACTGTCGCCGGAGCTGACAGAGTAATTACAATGGATCTTCATGCTACGCAGATACAAGGATTTTTCGACATGCCTGTAGACCATATGCTTGGACTTCCGATAATAGCGGATTACTATAAATCTTTGAACATAAAAGATATGGTGGTAGTATCTCCTGATGCAGGAAGCGTTCCCAGATCTAGAAAACTTGCGCAGCTTTTAGAAGCACCGTTAGCGATCATAGATAAAAGAAGACCCAAAGCAAATGTTTCTGAAGTTATGAATATTATCGGGGATGTTAACGGCAAGAACTGTATCTTGGCTGATGACATGATAGATACGGCAGGAACCATATGCAATGGTGCCAACGCATTGGCTCAGATGGGTGCGAAGAACGTCTATGCAGCCTGCACTCATGGCGTCTTGTCAGGACCTGCGCATGAAAGGATAGAGCAATCAGCTATAAAAGAGCTAGTAGCTCTTAATACCATCCATATCCCGGAGGGAAAATGTTTGGATAAATACAAGATACTATCTGTAGGGCCGCTGTTTGCAAGCGCTATTGAAAGAGTTCACAAGGGAGAATCCCTAAGCTCGTTGTTTGACTAAAATGAATTAAGAGACAAGCGAGCTTGTCTCTTAATTTCTGTTTGAAGTTGGTGATAATATGAAAGTTGTAATTGGATTGGGCAACCCGGAAAGAAAGTACGACCTTACTAGACATAACATCGGATTTGAGTTGATAGACTATCTGGCGGAAAAACATCAAGTATCTTTTAAATCAAAGCACAAGGCGCTGATTGGAGAGTTTCGGCACGCAGGAGAAAAAGTATTGTTGGTAAAGCCCCAGACTTATATGAACTTAAGTGGTGAGTGCGTAAAAGAGATCATAAATTATTATGGACTTGATACGGAAGATATACTGGTGGCTTATGATGATATAGACTTAGAGCCAGGAAAGATAAGGCTTAGACCGAGAGGAAGTGCTGGAACCCACAACGGAATGCGCTCCATTATATTTCTCGTTCAAAGAGACGACATACCAAGGCTTAGGATAGGAATTGGAAAACCGGAAGTTGGAGATTTGGCAGCGTATGTTCTGGGGAAGCTTTCAAAAGAAGATATAGAAGTTATGAAAAAAGCAATTGTGGAAGCAAGCAAAGCTGTAGAGACATATGTTGAAAAGGATGTCCATGCGGCGATGAATCTTTACAATAGGTAAATTATAAAAAATAATTAAGTATAAAACCGCCCGGACTTAAGTCCGGGCCAATACGTCGTGGAGGGATAATTTTGAAAGACCAAATATTAAACAGCATCAAGAACACCGAGACAGTGCAAGCTCTCCATAGACACTTCAAGGAAGGCATCGAAAGGATAGGTTTGTACAACTGTGAGGACAACGTCAAGGCGACCTTAGCAGCTGTTTTGTCTCACGAAAAGCGAAATCATTTGTTCGTGTGCCCGAATGAAATTAAGGCAAAACAATATGTGGAGCTTATAAACAGCATCTTAAGAGAAAAAGCCCATTATCTGCCGCCTGAGCCTTATCATTTTTTGTTTTTGGAAAATCACAGCAGAGAAATCAGCAACCAAAGGCTTGTGGTTTTGAACGAGATAGCCAATAAAAAAGGTAAATTGATAGTAACTACCCCGGAAGCATTGATGAAAAGGATGATCTCAAAAGATCAATTTAAAAAAGCTAGAGTCAGCCTTAAAGTAGGAGGCCGCATAGAGACAGAAGATTTGATTCAGTCCCTTGAAGTCTTGGGGTTTGAGCGAGTAGAACAAGTCGAAAGAAGCGGGGAGTTTGCCACAAGAGGAGGTATTTTGGATATATTCGACCCTATAAGCCCAAAGCCTTTCAGGATAGAGATGTTTGATGATGAGATAGATTCCATAAGGATATTTGACACAGATGATCAAAAATCCATAGAAAAAATTCAACAGGCAAAAATAACGCCTGCTTCAGAATTCATTTTTACCAAATCAGTTAAAGAGAAGGCGACTGAAAACTGTCTTGATTTTGTGGAAAACTATCTAAAAAGAGAAGTCCACAGCAAGGAAGTTAAAAACAACTTTAAAGAATTAATAGAAAAGATTAAGACAGGCACATATAAAAATTTTCAAGTTCTTGCTCCTTGGCAGGATGAAAAACTCAAAAATATAACGGAATGGTTTGATTTAGAAGATAGGATATACTTGGATGAAACGAGATCTTTTAGGCAAACTATTGATGAAATAAGCATTCAGTCAAAGCAGGAATTTATAAATTTATTGGAAAAAGGAGAGGCAGTGCCCAAAAGCTTGGATGTATTGTGTACATCAGACGAGGTGATGGGCAGCTTGGGCAGATTTAAAAGCATAGAGTTTCAAAAACTCCGAAAAGATTTTGATGAATTTCCTGTCGAGGTTGAATTAGATGCAGCTTCGAGAGAAATATATTCGTTTTATGGGAAAATTGGAGCTTTGGCAGATCAAATAACAGATTGGTTCTCTAGAGAGTATCATGTCCATATATCATACGAGACAAAAGATCAACTGGATGCCCTTAAAGAAATGCTGAACGCTTATAAAATAGGATTTAGTATAAGTCAAAAGGAATCCAAGCCTGATCATGGTAGCGTAAACATAATGCAGTCTGCTTTAAATTCTGGATTTGAGCTATATAAAGACAAAGGTGTATGGCTTACTTACGGAGAAATATTCAAAAAAGAAACGCGAAAGAAAAAAGCGAAAAAGAAAAAAGGCAAAAAAATAGAGTCATTCACCCAGCTGAGAGTCGGAGATTTTATTGTTCATGACACCCACGGAATTGGAGTTTATATGGGAATAGAGCAAATTCCTATAGAAGGCATAAAAAAAGACTTTTTGCATCTGAAATATGCTAAGGGAGATAAGCTTTATATTCCCATAGATCAGATGGATTCCATACAAGTTTATATGAGCTTTGGGGACAAAGAGCCGAGGCTTAGCAGGCTTGACAGCCAGGAATGGAAAAAGATAAAGACTAGCGCCAAAAAGTCTATAGAAGAACTTGCAAGAGAGCTCATGGAGATATACGCAAAAAGAATGAGCGTAAAAGGGCATAAGTACCCTAAGGACAATGAGTGGATAAAAGAATTTGAAGAAAAATTTCCATATGAAGAGACCGAAGATCAGCTAAAAGCTATAGCTGAGGTCAAAAGAGACATGGAGTCTGACTCGCCGATGGATAGGCTAATATGCGGAGATGTAGGATACGGCAAGACGGAAGTAGCTATAAGAGCAGCTTTTAAAGCTGTGATGGACAGCAAGCAGGTTGCTGTTTTGGTGCCCACAACAGTACTAGCCCAACAACACTTTAATAATTTTGTTCAACGATTTTCAGACTACCCCATAAAAATAGAGATGCTCTCTAGATTCAGAACAAAAAGTCAACAAGACCAGATCATAAAAGATATCAGGAAAAAGAGAGTCGATATTGTGATTGGAACCCACCGGTTACTGTCTAAGGATGTGGTGTTTGAAGATATGGGCTTGTTAATAATAGATGAAGAACAGAGATTTGGCGTAAAACACAAAGAAAAGATAAAGGCTCTAAAAAGCAATGTAGACGTAATGACGCTAACGGCTACACCGATACCTAGAACTTTGCATATGTCCCTGATAGGAGCAAGAGATATGAGCGTTATAGACGAGCCGCCGCACAATAGAACTCCGGTGCAAACATATGTGATGGAGTATAATGATGTCATAATAAAAGATGCCATCGAAAGAGAAATTTCCAGAGGAGGTCAAGTTTATTATGTATACAACCGGGTAAAGGGAATAGAGCAGATAGGAGAAAAAATAGCTCAGATGGTGCCGCAGGCCAGAGTAGAAGTAGCCCATGGACAAATGGGAGAGACTAGGCTTGAAAATGTCATGATGGATTTTATAGACCATGAGTTTGACGTCTTAGTGTGCACGACCATAATTGAATCAGGGCTTGATATCGCAAGAGCCAATACGATGATAATCGAAAATGCAGATCAAATGGGTTTGTCACAGCTGTATCAGTTAAGAGGAAGAGTCGGAAGAAGCGATAGGCTCTCATTTGCCTATATAACCTATAAAAAGGATAAATCTTTGAACGAAATAGCTGAAAAGCGTTTAAAGGCAATCAAAGATTTTACTGATTTTGGATCTGGTTTTAAAATAGCCATGCGCGACTTGGAAATAAGAGGAGCTGGTAACATACTAGGACCTCAGCAGTCTGGTCATCTATTGTCTATAGGTTACGATATGTACTGTAGATTGCTTGAAGATGCAGTGAGCCAGCTAAAAGGTGAAGAGAAAGAGCGAAAGGTACAGGCGGTTATTGAGTTGAAAGCAGATGCATATATCCCTGGATTTTATATAAAAAGCGAAAAACAAAAATACGAGCTTTATAAAAAGATAGCAGGGATAGATTCTCAAGAAGAAATAGATGAGATACAAGAAGAGGTGATTGATCGTTATGGAGACATACCATACAGCCTTATAAACCTTATGAATATTGCATTGATAAAAAATATGGCTTCGGCTATAGGCATAGCGTCTATAAAAGAAAGCGGCGATAGTGTTAAAATCGTATTTGATGAGGAGCACTTCTTATCTCCTAGAGAGATTAAAGAAATAATTAAGACTGATAAGTTAAAATTTAACCCTGGCGAAATTCAAATGACAATGACGATTAGGAGCATGAAGGACGGCAGGAAAAACATCAGGATGCTCAGGGATTTATTAAATAAAATTCAAGGTTTAAAAACGAACGTTCATCCGATATAATAGGTGTTATGACAAGCGAGGAGAGGATAATTTGAAAATGGGCAAGAAGAAAATAATAATAGCGTTGCTGGCTGTCATGATGATAGTGGCAACGGCAGGATGCAGTCTTATACAGGTAGATCCGGAAAAAGACCTGCAAAAAGTAGTGATAGAAATAGGTGATGAAAAAGTCCTTAAAAGGGAGTTTAACAGCTATCTGACATATCATAAGATGGTATATGAATTAAATGGACAGGCTCTGCCGGAGGGGGACGAGTTAGATCTTCTAAAGGAAGACATATTAAACACTATTTCTGAGATCAAAGTGTTAAAAAATAAAGCTATTGAAACACAACTGGAAATTGATTCAGAAGGTTTGGACGAAGAAGCTCAAACATATTTAGACAGCTTTATAGAGGGTCTCGGAGAAGAAGAGTATAGCTCTTTTCTTGAAGAAAATTATATGGATGCAGATTCATTCAAAGAGTTCTTTAAGTCATATCTAGAAGATGTAAGATATGCTAATGCCGCTATTGAGAGCTTCAACGACGATCTTAATGAGAACAAAGAAGAGGAGCTGTCAAAGGTTGTCTTGACTATTGGCGGAGAAGAGATCTTAAAGGATGAATTTTATTATAACCTTTCAAAAATGGAATTTGACTATTATGTGAGCACGGGCTCTGGTCTGCCGGCTGATCAGGAAAGCCTGGAATTTATATACGATGAACTTTTAAACAAAATTTCTGAATCTAGGATAATGTACCAAGAAGCTGTGGACAAAGGAATCAACGCGAGCCAAGACGAAATAGACAAAGAAATAGAAAACCTAGAAGCATATTTTTCTACTTATTTTGATGAAGAGGCATTGGAAGGATTTTTATCTGAATATTATTTAAGCGTGGACGATTACAACAGATTGCTAAAGGACGAGGCGGTTAGGATAGTGTACATCGAAAAGCTTCAAAAACAGATGGAAACAGGTGTTACAGTTACTAGTGAGGAGATAAGCGAGTACTACGAGGAAAACAAATCCAGTTATGATACAAGCAGTGTATCAGCAAAACATATCCTCACAGAATCAGAGTCTTATGCTAAGGAAATGATGGACTCGATAGATGATGCTAAAGGCTTTGAAGAGGTTTTTGAAAAAGCTCAGGATGATGAAAACATCAAGGAAGCATCCGATTTGGGAGAGTTTACTTACAATCAAATGGTCACTGAATTTGCAGAAGCGGCATTTGCCCTTGGCGTCGGGGAAGTGAGTTCGGAACCGGTGCAAAGCCAGTACGGTTATCATATCATATACGTATACGATAAAAGCGAAGCGGATCTGCCAACTTTAGCTGATAAAACTGATGAGATAAGACAGATACTCGTGGCGGGCAAGGTATCGGAAGAGTATGAAACAGTTAAAAGCGCTGCAATAGAAAAAACTGATATAAGCAAAGAAGAAATCAAAGATCCTTTCTTGGCTTATCTGGAAGAGCTTAAAGATGAGTATAAAGTAAAGACTTATCCCTCTAGACTGTAGTTGATGATTAATGGAGGAACCATGAGAAAAACACTATTGATAATTTTGCTGCTAGGGGCATTTGTTTTGTCCGGCTGTCAACCAGGAAGAGACTCATTTGCAAAGATCGGAGAAAATGAAATATCCAAAGAATCTTTTGATAAATACATGCTTTTAACAAAAATAAGCTACGATTTGTCTAAAACAGATATGCCGCAGTCGGGAGAAGAGCTTCGAACCCTTAAAATCAATATTCTTGACAATATGGTAGAAGGAGTAATTCTTGTTGAAAGCGCTAAGAAAATGGGTATAGAAGTAGACAGGGATATTGCAGTGGAAGAAGCTGAATCAATATTAGAGATGATGCTTGATAGTTATGGAGAAGAAAACTACCTTGAGCTTCTGGATGAATACGGAGTTGAAAGAAGCGAGTTTGAAAAGTTCGTCAAGGAGCTTTCAGGCGACAATCAGATGATATTCTCCTTGTACGAAAAAGTCACTGAAGGTGTCGAAGTAACTGAAAGTGAAGCGCTTCAGCATTATCAAGAAAATATAAGGATTTACAACTATTCTACGGTTCATACAAAAGGAATGGTGTTTTCGGAGAAAGATTTAGGCGAAAAGGTTCTTGACGACATCAAAAATGGAATAATAGGCATAGAAGAGGCAATCGAGACCTATGGAGAGGACTCAAAAGTGTTGTTTGCTGGTGATTATGGTCCGTTGTATTACACGGATGTAGCAGAAAAATTTGCCGAGAAAATTTTCGAAGCGGATATTGGTGAGACCACTGCACTTGTTGAATCTGATGGCTTGTACTACCTGGGGTATGTTTATTCCAGAGATGATATGGAGCCTGTGGATTTTGCAGATGTAGAGGACACCGTATATGAAAGGGTTTTGTCACAAAAGAGAAATGAAGCATACGAAGAGTTTTTCCAACAGGAAAAAGAAGCATACGAAATTGAAGTCTATTACGATAGTTTATAAAACCGGAGAGCTAATCTCCGGTTTTCAATCTTTTCTTTACAAAGGATTCTTAAAGAAGTAAAATGTTTAGTCGAGAAGACAAAAACATGCGTTTCGGCGTATATGGAGGAAAAAGATGAGTCGAAGTTCTTATATCAAAGGTGCAGGGATTATTGCGATAGGTGGTATAATTGCAAAGCTTTTGGGATTGTTTTTTAAAATACCCATTGGGAGGATTTTGGATAGCTTTGGGTATGGCTTGTACTATAACTCATACAATATTTACAACTTGATGCTGACCATATCCATAATTGGAGTGCCTGTTGCTATTTCAAAGATGATAGCAGAGAGAGCTTCCGTCAAGAATTATACGGGAGTAATGGATGTGTTTAAGATTTCCATGCTCTTTATGCTTATAGTCGGCTCGGTAGCCTCAGCATTTTTGTTTTTAGGTGCAAATCTTATAATAAGAATTGCAGGCTGGGATGAAGGAACTTACTATGCCTTATTAGGCCTTGCTTTTGCTCCGTTTTTTGTATCTTTGTTATCTGGATTCAGAGGTTTTTTTCAAGGTATGCAGCTGATGACCCCTACGGCAATATCTCAGATTATTGAAGCTTTTGCCAGGGTATTGCTAGGTATTGGCCTTTGTATTTATCTAACAGATAATTTCGGTTATGCTCAAGGAGCAGGGGGTGCGTCTTCAGGAGCTTTCTTTGGAGCAGTTGCCGCGTTTTTATTTTTGTTGTTCGCTTGGTATGTTTTTATAAAAGATTTTAAGAATGAAGTCAGAAGAAGCAAAAAAAAATTCGCTAGAGAGTCAAGCAAAGATCTTATAAAAAGACTTTTGCAGATTGCTATCCCTGTAACATTGACATCAGCGGTAGTGTCTCTGTTTGGCATCATAAATTCTTTTACATATGTTCCGCGCCTTGCTAAGGCAGGATTTGACTTGACGCAGGCTACAATAATGTTTGGAGATTATGGATTGGCCCAGACCATGATAAATGTCCCATTGACCTTCAGTACAGCCATGTCCATAACCCTAGTTCCGGCAATAAGCGAGTCCTTTGCGCTTAAAAATAAGGAAGGGATAAGGCGCAAGACAGAATTGGGACTAAGGATGATACTTTTGATAGCACTGCCCTGTGCGATAGGATTATCGGTATTTTCAGACGAAATATTTGAGTTGTTGTTTCCAAATAGCGCATATGGTGGTGGAATACTAAATTATTTTGCGTTTAGTACCGTGCTTATAATGTTCGCAAATACTTTGCAGAGCATCCTTCAAGGAATGGATAAATTTACGCTGCCGTTAAAACATCTTATTCCGGGACTTTTTGTAAACTTAGCGTTCAATTTTATCTTTGTATCTATACCTGAGATTAATATATACGGACTTGTAATCAGCAATATGTCCGCATATTTGGTAATAGGAACGCTCAATTACATAAGTGTAAAAAAATATACAAAAGTACAGATACACGTAGTTCAAACAATAATAAAACCTGTCATTGCGTCGGTTTTTATGGGCTTATTCGGAATTTTAGCCTATAATTTCCTTAATGGATGGTTAAATAATGGCTTTTCGGTTTTAATTTCGATATTTTTATGTATAATAATATATATGATCAGTCTGATAGCCATCAAAGGATTGACGGAAGAAGAACTGGAAATGTTCCCGGGAAGGAACAAATTGAAAAAGCTTTTAGGCAAACTGGTTAGAAAGGGTTAATATGAAGAACAAGTTATATATAGTTGGTTTAGGTCCTGGCGGTTTGAGGCACATGACTCTTGAAACCTACAAGTTAATAAAAAATAGCGCTAATTTGTATCTTAGGACAGAAAAACATCCTGCTGCAGAAGAACTGGCATCTGAAGGAGTCAAGTTCAATGCATTTGACTACCTCTATGAAAGGTGCGAAAGCTTTGAAGATGTTTACAAAAATATAGCAACTGAAGTTGTATCTATGTGCGAAAAGCATGAGGAAACGGTGTATGCTGTTCCGGGGCACCCTTGTTTTGCAGAAAAAAGTGTTGAAATACTTCTTGAAATGTTAGATAATAAACAGGACAAAGTAGAGGTTAATCTTTTGCCGGCCTTAAGTTTTCTTGATTCCATGGCAGCATCTTTGAAGGTAGATCCCATATACGGATTGTTTGTAGTCGATGCGCTGACCATACGTTCAAAAAACTTCAACACACATTCAGGAATTATCATAACTCAGGTTTACGATAAATTTATAGCATCGGAACTTAAGCTGTTTTTGATGGAAAATTTATACCCCCAGGACAAAGAAGTATTTCTTGTCCATAAAGCTGGGCTAAAGGAAGAAAAAATAGAAAAAATCAAGTTGTACGAGCTGGACAGATCAGATGATATAAACTATTTGACAAGTCTCTTCATACCGCCGGAGAAAGCCAAAAATCCGAAAACCCTTGAGGTGTTGTTGGAAACCATGGAAAAGCTCAGGAGCGAAGATGGATGCCCGTGGGACAGGGAACAGACATTTTTAACGCTTCGAAAGTATATCATAGAGGAAGCTTACGAAGTGGTAGATGCCATCGAACGGGAAGATATTGAAGATATATGTGAGGAATTAGGAGATCTATTGCTGCAAGTCGTATTTGTAAGCCAAATCGCCAAAGAAGAATTTTTGTTTGATATGGGCGATGTGGTGCAATCGATAAATTCGAAACTTATAAACAGGCATCCCCATGTTTTTGGAAGTGAAAGCAACGATGAATTCTCGATGAAAGTATGGGAAAGGATCAAGCGAGAGGAAAAAGGATACGAAAACGTATCTGAGCAAATGGACAATATTCCAAAGAGTTTCCCCGCTTATCTTAGAGCCGAAAAAGCCCAAAAGAAAGCTGCGATAACCGGCTTTGATTGGAAGAATCCAATAGAAGCTTTAACAAAAGTAATTGAGGAAGCCGAAGAACTTAAAGAGGCACTCTTTGAAAATGACAAGTTGAAAGTAGACGAAGAGTCAGGGGATCTTATTTTTGCTGTAATAAATGTTTTAAGGTTGGCTAATGTTGATTTTAGGCAGTCCTTAGAGAATGCTACCGATAAATTTATACGACGGTACAAACATATTGAAAAAAAGGTTTCTGAGACAGGAAAGGCAATGAACGAACTGGAGCTGGACGATCTTGAATTTTACTGGATTGATGCAAAAGAAGAAGGGTTTTAAATAAAGGGATACATATTTTCTTTATATCATAAGAAAATATCTCAATTATAAATTTATTATAAGAAATCAGGAGGGTGAAAAATGAACAAAGCTGAATTAATTGCTGCAATGACGGAAAAGACGGATATTGCTAAAAAAGACTGTGAAAAGGCGTTAAACGCATTTGTCGATGTGGTAACTGAAGAGTTGCAAAAGGGAGATAAAGTATCCTTAGTAGGATTTGGAACTTTTGATGTTAGGGAAAGAGCAGAAAGAAAAGGCAGAAATCCTAAAACTATGGAGGAATTGATAATTCCTGCTTCAAAAGCACCAGGGTTCAAAGCTGGAAAAGCTTTAAAAGATGCAATTAACAAGTAATTTTTCTTCGGGACTGGATAGTCCCGTTTTTTGTTGGATAGAGGTGTGTTATGAGACTTGATAAGTATTTAAAGACTAGCAGGCTTATTAAAAGAAGGACTTTGGCCAAAGAAGCCTGTGACAAGGGAAAGATAATGGTAAACGGCAATGTTGCTAAAGCCGGAACAGATATTAAAATAGGAGATGAAATATCTATAACCCTTGGAGCAAAAACCATGACAGTTGTAATTGAGGATTTAGCTGATCATGTTAAAAAAGAAGAAGCGCAAAATATGTACAAGGTAAAAGAGCAGCCGTGAATGATATTTACCCCTTATGGTAGACAGTGAAATAACAAAACTGTTTATCATAAGGGGGATCTATCAAATTATTCACGGCTGCTCTTTGTATATAGTTTGATTTTTGTGTGCTGAAGTCAACAGGATGGTATCCTTTAGGGAAAGGCGCTCATCAAGCCCGACGTAGTAGCTGTAGTCTCCAAATGAATGCATAGGTATCAGGTATTTTGGAAAAAGGGTTTCAATAAAATAATCAGCAGCAAGCAGGCCGAATTCTTCAAGCCTAGGATCTACTGGTACGAAAGCAAAGTCTATTTCAAGCCCACGAATCTTTTCTATTTCTCCTTTAAAATCATGTTCCTCTGTAGAAAGCTCTTCTTTATTCATTCTTTTCCAGTGCCACCAGTTAAGATCGCCACTGTGGAAGTAGCTTTTCCCGTTGAACTTGATGTAGAAGGAAACGCCTCTGTCGGTGCTTCCGAAGGCCTTTATGTATATAGGCCCCAAAGTGACTTCATCGTAAGGCTTCATAGTGCAGGTGCGGCTTGGAGATACGCTGTCTGTTATATCGCAACCAAGTACGTATACTGTGTGAAAGGCAGAAAGCGTGCGCGCGACTTCGGGAGAGTAGTGATCTTTGTGGCTGTGGCTTGAAAAAAACACTATCTCTTTGTCTTTGAGAATATCCAGATTCGGTTCTTCAATACAGTCGAAAAGCAAGACGAATTTATCATCTGCAACTAAAAAGCCGCTGTGAGCCAAATGTTCTATGTACATTATATCCCTCCTCGGTTACAATTATATCAAAAGGGCTTTGAAATAAAAATACGTATATTTATAAAAAACTTGAAAAAAATGTTCGCATAAATTAATATGTAAGTAGAAAAATTAAAAGGTGGTTGGATATGAACAAAGAGATTCGAAGAGTATTCGTAGAGAAAAAGGAAGGATTCAATGTAGAAGGCCTTCATTTATTGAAAGAATTCAAGGAGACTCTGGAAGTTAAAAACCTGGTTGATGTGAGGGTTGTTAATAGATACGATATAAGTTTAGAAGATTTTGAGCAATTTGAAATGATAAAAAGAACTGTGCTGTCAGAACCCAACGCAGACGACATATACGAAGGAGAATTTCGTCTTGAAAATGATGAAAAGGTAATACCTGTAGAGTACCTGCCGGGACAATATGATCAAAGAGCTGATTGGGCGTCTCAGGGGATAAGGATTATTACCCATGGCAAAGATGTGAAGTTGAAAGTCGCAAGATTGATAGTCCTTAAAGGAGATATTTCTGAGCAGGAATTTGAAGCTGTGAAAAAATATTTAATAAATCCTGTGGACTCCAGGGAAGCATCTCTAAAAATGCCTGAATCCTTGCAAGACGAGTTGGTTGAAGTCGAAGATGTGGAAGTGGTATCGGGATTTATAGATTTTAACAAAGAAGAACTTGTTAGATATAAAAACGAAAATGCCTTTGCGATGAGCGATGATGATGTGCTATTCATACAGGAATACTACAAGGAAGATGAAAAGCGAAACCCTACCATAACAGAACTTAAGGTCATAGACACTTATTGGTCGGATCATTGCAGACACACGACTTTTTTAACTGAAATCACAGATGTAGAGATCGAAGAAGGCATATATGCTGGGGATATTAAAAAGACTTTTGAAGATTACTTGAAGACTAGAAAAGAAATTTATGGAGATCAGAAAAGGGCTATCACGCTCATGGACATGGCTGTCATAAATATGAAATTGGAAAAGAAAAACGGAAATCTAAAAGATCTTGATCAATCTGAGGAGATAAACGCCTGTAGCGTAAACATCGACGTGGATGTAAACGGGAGAGACGAAAAATGGCTTTTGATGTTTAAAAACGAAACCCATAATCACCCCACTGAGATTGAGCCCTTTGGTGGAGCTGCAACTTGCTTAGGGGGAGCTATTAGAGATCCGCTGTCAGGGAGAAGTTATGTATATCAATCCATGCGCGTTACCGGAGCGAGCGAGCCTAGAAAGCCTGTTAAAGAAACCATGAGCGGAAAGCTTCCACAAAGAAAGATATCTAGAGAAGCGGCAAAGGGATTTAGTTCTTATGGCAATCAGATTGGATTGGCAACAGGACAGGTAACTGAAATATACGACGAGGGCTATGTTGCTAAAAGAATGGAAATAGGCGCTGTCATAGGTGCTGCGCCTAAAGAAAATGTAGTTAGGGAAGTGCCGGTAAAAGGAGATGTCATACTTCTTATTGGCGGAAGAACTGGAAGAGACGGATGCGGAGGAGCTACAGGGTCTTCTAAAGTCCACACTGAAGAATCAATATTAAAAAGCGGTGCAGAAGTTCAAAAAGGCAATCCGCCTGAAGAAAGAAAAATCCAAAGACTTTTTAGAAATCCGGAAGTTGCAAAAATGATAAAAAGATGCAACGACTTTGGCGCAGGAGGAGTATCTGTTGCCATTGGAGAGCTTGCTGATAGTCTGGAAATAGATCTTGATAAGGTCCCTAAGAAATATGAAGGCCTAGATGGAACTGAACTTGCGATTTCCGAATCTCAGGAAAGGATGGCGGTAGTCGTAGACAAGAGCGATGTGGAAAAGTTTCTGGCATATGCAAACGAAGAAAATATTGAAGGAACTGCCGTTGCAAAAGTTACGGATACAGGGCGCCTTGTAATGAAGTGGCGAGGGAAAGCGGTTTTGGATCTTAGTCGAAAATTCCTGAATTCAAATGGTGCAAAGCAATACGCGAAAGTTATGGTAAAATCCCCAGCAGAAACTGGGTGCTTCGAAAAGACGAGTGTCGAGACGGGTAGTTTTAGAGAAAAAACCACAGATGTATTTAAAGATTTAAACGTATGTTCTCAACAGGGTCTTTCTGAAATGTTCGACTCTACTATTGGAGCAGCAACTGTAGTTATGCCTTTTGGAGGCAAGTACATGGTAACTGAGCCGGAGGGAATGGTAGCTAAAATTCCGGTCACACACGGAGAAACTACTACTTGTAGCCTTATGAGCTTTGGCTACCAGCCTGAAATATTTAAATGGAGTCCATATCACGGTGGGATATACTCTGTAGTAGAGTCTGTTGCTAAAATAGTTGCAATGGGTGGAGATTTTAGAAAGATCAGATTTAGTTTTCAGGAGTATTTTGAAAGACTAGGTCAAGATCCTGCAAGATGGGGCAAGCCCTTTAGCGCTCTTTTAGGAGCATACCAGGCTCAAAAGGCTTTCTCTTTAGCGGCCATAGGAGGCAAAGACAGCATGTCGGGAAGCTTCAATGACATAGATGTTCCCCCAACCCTTGTTAGTTTTGCAGTAGCTTGTGATAATGTCGCCAATATAATAACTCCGGAGTTTAAAGGTGTAGGATCAAAAGTCTATCTTGCGGAAGTGGACAGGAATAAAAAAGAAGTGCCTGATTTTGAAGAAATAAAAGGCCTTTATCAGAAAATAAAAGAGTTGATAGATTGCAAGGTCATAACATCTGCAAAAACACTGGCAAAGGGCGGTGTGATAGAAGCTGTAGGTAAGATGGCTTTTGGAAATGGGATCGGATTTAAGTTTGATCCTGGATTTTCAGAAGATAAGCTTTTCGAGTTTAATATAGGAGCAATGATACTGGAAATTCCAAGTGAATTAGAGCAGGAGTTTGAAGCTGCCATGAAAGGCCTTAAGGTTTGTTTTGCAGGAACTACTGATAAAAGTGCCGAGATTGTATTTGGAGATGAGTCAATACCTTTAGAGGAGCTCGTGAAAACATGGAAAAACCCATTGTCCAAGATTTTTCCTGAGACCGAGGAAAAAGAGCTTGAAGTCAAAGAGGTGTCGTGGACAAAAGGGTCGGTAGCCAAACCGCGAAAAAAAATAGCAAGACCTAGAGTGCTGATACCGGTATTCCCTGGAACTAACTGCGAATACGACACAGCGAAAGTTTTTGAAAAAGCAGGAGCGCAAGTAGACACATTCGTGTTCAGGAATTTGACGGCTTCCGACATAGACAATTCCCTTGACGAGCTTATAAAAAGAATAGATAATTCGCAGATTCTTATGTTCCCCGGAGGGTTCAGCGCGGGCGATGAGCCTGATGGTTCAGGAAAGTTCATAGCGACTATATTTAGAAATGGATATGTAAAAGAAAGCGTGACAAATCTTTTAGAAAGCAGAGACGGTTTGATACTTGGAATATGCAATGGCTTTCAAGCGCTTATAAAGCTAGGATTATTGCCTTATGGACAGATAAGGGACATTTCTCCGGAAGATCCCACGCTTACGTTTAATCATATTGGCCGCCATGTATCGAAGATTGCGATGACGAAGATAACTTCTAACTTATCCCCGTGGTTTAGTCAAGTAGAAGTTGGGGACGTGCACATGGTCCCGATATCCCATGGGGAAGGCAGGTTTGTTGCCAATCAAGATGTTTTGGAACGCCTTGAGCAAAATGGCCAGATTGCAACCCAGTATGTCGATTTAAAGGGGAATGTGGCATCTGACGGCATGTTCAATCCTAACGGATCTGAGTGGGCGGTGGAGGGCATAACCAGCCCTGACGGTAGAGTGCTTGGCAAGATGGGACATTCTGAGCGTATTGGAGATGGGATTTATAAGAATATCATAGGCGAAAAAGATCAAAAGATTTTCGAATCCGGAATAAAATATTTCGGATAGTTACGAACGTTATCTTAAGTATTAATTTAATAGTACGGGAAAATCTTGATTTATAGCTTTTGATTTGTTATCATGAAGATAAAGATAACATATTGGATATCAGGTGTCATTGAGGTGAAGGCATGCCGAAAGATTTTTTTAAAAACACTAATTATTACATGACAAGAAAACAGTCGACGATAGACTAAATAACAACGATAAGTCTCTTGTAAAAAAGGAGGCTTATCGTCGTTTAATCTAAGGAGGAAGTTTCATGGAAAAGCTGGAAATGCTTTACGAAGGAAAAGCAAAGAGAGTGTATAAGACAGAAGATAAAGATCTCTACATTGTCGAATATAAGGACGATGCAACCGCTTTTGACGGAACGAAAAAAGGAAAGATTGCCGGCAAAGGAGTAGTGAACAACAAGATAAGCAGCGTGATTTTTATGCTGATTGAAGAAAAAGGAGTACCAACCCACTTTGTAAAATATTTGTCCGAAACACAACAGTTAGTCAAAGCTGTGGAGATTGTTCCTCTGGAAGTCATAATAAGAAACGTGGCGGCAGGCTCCATGAGCAAAAGGTTGGGAATAGAAGAAGGAACAAAGTTAAGTGAGACGGTTCTTGAGTTCTGCTATAAAAACGATGATTTCCACGATCCGATAATAAATGAATATCATGCAAGGGCGATGGGACTTGCTACCACTGAGGAGCTTGAGAAGATTAAAGAGTACACATTTAAGATCAATGATATATTGATCGAGTTCTTTAAAGAAAAGGGACTTAATCTTATAGACTTCAAGCTTGAGTTTGGAAGACACAATGGAGAGATAATTCTGGCAGATGAAATCTCGCCTGATACATGCAGGCTTTGGGATATCAAGACCAATGAAAAGATGGATAAGGACAGATTCAGAAGAGATATGGGCAACGTGGAGGAAGCTTACCGCGAAGTCCTCAGCAGGATTGAATAAAACCAGGAGGAAAAAATGATCGATTTATTTGATAATGACAAATTAGAAGAAGAATGTGGAGTATATGGGATTTACAAAAGGGAAAAAGAAATGCAAAGCGCTCAGTTTGTATATTATGGTTTGTATGCCCTTCAGCACAGAGGACAAGAAAGTGCGGGGATAGCTACTAATAAGGACGGAAAAATTCAACAACACAAGGGGATGGGATTGGTTAGCGAAATATTTAGAGGCGACAGCATAAGCAATCTCGAAGGCAATATTGGAATTGGGCATGTAAGATATTCGACCACGGGAGAGAGTCATATCGAAAATGCTCAGCCTCTAGTGGTAAACTACAAAAACAATCAGATCGCCCTTGCTCACAATGGAAACCTTGTAAATGCAAGAGCGCTTAGAGAAATGCTTGAGGATAACGGCGTGGTTTTCCAAACGACCATAGACTCAGAGGTGATAGTCAACCTAATAGCCAGAGGGTTGAAAAACGGAATAGTAGAGTCCATAAAAAGAATGGTGGAAATCATTAAAGGGGCTTATGCATTGGTCATAACTACCGAGGACAAACTAATAGGCATAAGGGATCCCCACGGATTAAGGCCTTTGTGTCTTGGGAAAACAAAAAATGGAGGCTATGTATTATCTTCTGAAAGCTGTGGATTAGATGCCATAGGGGCCAAGCTTATAAGAGATATAGACCCAGGTGAGATTGTAATAATAGACCAAAATGGAGTGAAGAGCTACAGTCAGAATAATTGGGTTAAAAAAAGACTTTGCATATTCGAGCTTATATATTTTGCCCGTCCTGATTCCGTGATAGATGGAATAAGCGTTTATTTATCAAGACATAATGCGGGAAAGATCCTAGCGGCAGAAAGCATGGTGAATGCGGATGTGGTAATAGGAGTTCCGGATTCCGGAATACCGGCAGCAATAGGTTTTGCCGAAGCATCTGGGATTCCTTTTGGGATAGGATTGATAAAAAACAAATACACAGGCAGGACTTTCATTCAGCCGAGCCAAAAGCTCAGAGAAGAGGGAGTCAGGCTTAAGCTCAATGCTCTTAAGGAAAATGTTCAGGGGAAACGTGTAGTGATAGTTGACGATTCAATCGTTAGAGGGACTACTTCAAAACATCTTGTCGAGCTTCTAAGGGAAGCTGGAGCAACAGAGGTTCACTTTAGGGTGAGCAGTCCGCCGGTTTCTCATACCTGTCATTTTGGGATTGACACACCTTACAGAAAGCATTTGGTGGGAGCCATGAAAACCGTGGAAGAGATAAGAGAGATGATAGGTGCCGATACTTTGGCTTTCATATCTGTAGAAGGGTTGGTGGAATCCGTAGGGGGAGGAACTACTTATTGCAGGGCGTGTTTTGACGGGGATTATCCCATGGAAGTGCCTGTGGCGGAAGAATAAAATTAGGAGGATGTCTCATGAAGGAATTCACGTACAAAGATTCAGGAGTTGACATAGAGGCTGGTTACGAATCGGTTGATCGCATCAAAAAGCATGTAGCCAGAACCACTGTTCCCGGGGTGTTGTCTGGCCTAGGAGGCTTTGGAGGGATGTTTGAACTTCCTAAAGGATATGAAGCTCCAGTTTTGATATCTGGAACTGACGGAGTTGGCACGAAGCTTTTGATAGCCCAGAAGATGAAAAAACACGATACCATAGGCGTGGATTGTGTAGCTATGTGCGTAAATGATATAGCTTGTCAAGGAGCTAAACCATTATATTTCCTTGACTACATTGCGTGTGGAAAGAATAATCCGGAAGTAATAGAGGAAATAGTCAAGGGAGTTTGCGACGGTTGCGTAGAAGGAGAAATGGCTCTTATCGGAGGAGAGACGGCGGAGATGCCGGACATGTACAATGAAGATGAATACGACTTGGCAGGCTTTGCCGTGGGAGTTGCAGAGAAAGCAAACATAGTAGATGGCAGCAATATCGTAGAGGGGGATGTGATAATAGGAGTTCCTTCGAGTGGAGTTCATTCAAATGGATTTTCTCTCGTAAGAAAGCTTCTTTTGGATCACAAGAAATACGATTTGCATGATGAGATAAAAGAGCTTGGTGACAAATTGGGAAACGTGCTCTTGACGCCTACGAAAATTTATGTCAAAGCCATAAAAGCAGCATTGGAAGCTGGAGGAGTAAAAGGCGTAGCGCATATAACAGGTGGAGGTTTTTACGAAAATGTGCCTAGAGCGTTGCCTAAAGGATTGAAAGCTGTAATAGATACCAACTCAATAAAAAAACTGCCAATATTTGAATTCATACAAAAAGAGGGGAATATTTCTGATAAGGAAATGTACTCTACGTTTAATATGGGAATTGGCCTTATGATAATAGCATCTAAAGACCGAAAAGATAGTGTGTTGAAAGCATTGGCAAAAGCAGGAGAAAAAGCTGTTGAATTGGGAGTCGTTGAAAAAGGCGAAGGGGTTGATCTGAATAAATGAAGCGAATAGCAGTATTGGTTTCAGGCGGGGGAAGTAATCTTCAAAGTCTTATAGACAAGGTGCATAACATTTATGGTGAGATAGCTTTGGTGATCTCTAACAAAAAGGATGCATACGGACTCGTAAGGGCTCAAAAGGCCAATATCGAATCAGTATACATATCGGGGAAGGATCCAGATTATCATAAAATGGTAATGGATCTTCTAGAGGCTAAATCAATCGATCTGATAGTGCTTGCAGGTTACTTGAAGATTGTGCCAGCTGAGATGGTACAAAAATTTAGAAACAGAATAATTAATGTGCACCCTTCCCTGATACCGGCTTTCTGTGGAGATGGATGTTACGGTATTAAGGTTCATGAAAAGGCTATAGAATATGGAGTGAAAGTATCAGGAGCTACAGTCCACTTTGTAGATGAAGGGACTGACACCGGACCTGTAATAATGCAAAAATGCGTAAATGTGGATGGAGATAGCCCAAAATCCTTGCAGATGAAGGTTTTAGAGATTGAACATGAAATATTGCCGAAAGCGGTAAAGGAGCATTGTCTGGGAAACATCCAGGTTGAAGGCAGAAAAGTGCGGATAAAATGACAAGGAGGTTTTTATGAGAGCGTTAATCAGTGTTTCGGATAAAAACGGAGTTTTAGAATTTGCAAAAGCATTGGAAGAAATGGATGTAGAGATAATATCTACAGGAGGCACGGCAAAGCTTTTGAAGGATAATGGGGTAAAAGTAAAAGGCATAAGCGATGTGACAGGGTTTCCTGAATGTTTAGATGGAAGGGTAAAGACTCTTCATCCAAGCATACATGGGGGCATACTTGCGATGAGGGACAATCCTTCTCATATGGAGAAGCTTAAGGAACTGGATATAGAGCCGATTGATATTATTGCTGTAAATTTATACCCTTTCAAGGAAACTATATCAAAAGAAGGCGTCAGCCTAGAGGAAGCTGTAGAAAATATAGATATCGGAGGCCCTACCATGATAAGGGCAGCTGCAAAAAATTACCGAGATGTGGCAGTGATTACGGATCCTGCAGACTACAAGAGCGTTATCGACCAACTTAAGAAAAATAATAAAATTGACCTTGATGTAAAGTACGATCTTGCTCTGAAAGTTTTTCAACATACGGCAAATTATGATGCAATGATAAGTGCTTATCTAAAAGAGCAAGTGGGAAAAAATACGTTAGATGAGACTTTAACGGTAACTTTTGAAAAGGTCCAGGATTTAAGGTATGGTGAAAATCCTCATCAAAAGGCGGCGTTTTATAAAGAGGTCGGAAAGCAAAGAGGAACTTTAGTAGATGCAATTCAGCTTCACGGCAAGGAGCTTTCCTACAACAACATAAACGACACGAATGGAGCGCTTGAGGTCTTGAAGGAATTTTATAGCGAGCCCACAGTCGTGGCCGTAAAGCATGCTAATCCCTGTGGAGTTGGAAGCGCAGGCAGTATCTACGAGGCGTTCATTAAGGCTTACGAAGGTGATCCTGTATCGATTTTTGGTGGGATAGTGGTTGCAAATGGAGAAGTTGATAAGAAAACAGCGGAAAAGATAAATGAACTTTTTATTGAAGTGCTTGTAGCTCCTTCGTACAGCGAAGATGCCCTTGAGATATTGACTAAAAAGAAAAACATAAGAATACTTAAGTTGGAAGGCATAGAAGAAAGATACAAAGGGTACGAACTAAAGAAAGTGATGGGTGGCGTTCTTTTGCAAGATACAGACAGCATTCTTTTAGGCGATGAACTTAAAGTCGTTACAAAAAGACAGCCCACAAAAGAAGAGATGGAAGATCTTGTATTTGCGTGGAAGGTCGTAAAAAACACAAAATCCAACGGAATCAGCTTGGCTAAGGGTAAAATGCTCATAGCAAATGGGCCGGGTCAGGTCAGCAGGATCTGGGCATTGCAAAATGCAATAAGACAAGGTGGAAAAAATGTTATTGGCTCAGTATTAGCTTCAGATGCATTTTTCCCATTTGAAGATTCGGTGCAAGCGGCAAGTAAAGCGGGAGTGACAGCCATAATTCAGCCAGGGGGTTCCATCCGAGACGAAGATTCGATAAAGCTTTGTGACGAGTACGGAATAGCTATGGTGTTTACCGGCATGAGACATTTTAAACACTAAAGGAGCAATATATAATGAAAGTATTGGTGATAGGTTCAGGTGGTAGAGAGCATGCTTTGGCATGGAAGATAAGCCAGAGTCCAAAGGTAGATAAGATTTACTGTGCGCCGGGGAATGCGGGCACTGAGGATTTAGCAGAAAATGTAGATATCAAGGTTGATGATATAGAGGCACTGGCAGATTTTGCGCAAAAGGAAAGCATTGACTTGACTGTTGTAGGTCCGGAGCTTCCTTTGGTAATGGGAATCAGTGATGAGTTTAACAAAAGAAATCTTGCTGTATTTGGTCCGGATAAAATCTGCTCTCAATTTGAAGGCAGCAAGGCATTTACAAAGAAGTTTCTTATGAAGTACAAAATCCCCACTGCAGAGTATGGAGAATATGATCATATACAAGATGCCATAAAAGACATCGACAAGTATGGCTACCCTGTTGTGATAAAAGCAGATGGCCTTGCAGCTGGAAAAGGGGTCGTAATAGCAGAGACCAAGGATGTCGCGTTGGATGCTTTAAATGACATGATGAAAAAGAGAGTGTTTGGTGAATCCGGCAAGGTCGTGGTTCTTGAAGAGTTCTTGGAAGGCATAGAAGCATCTGTGCTCTGTTTTGTAGATGGCAAAAGTATTATTCCTATGGAAAGCGCACAGGACTATAAAAGGATATTTGACGGGGACAAAGGCCTTAATACCGGTGGAATGGGTACTTATTCTCCAAATAGGCTCTTTGATTTTAAATTGGAAGAAACTATGGAAAAAGAGATACTCGAGCCTGTTATGAGAGGCCTTTTGATGGAAGGCATGGACTTTAGGGGAGTATTGTTCATCGGGCTAATGATTAAAGACGGAAAACCAAAAGTGTTAGAGTTTAACGTAAGATTTGGAGATCCTGAGACAGAGTCGGTTTTGTTGAGGATGGAGTCGGATATTGTAGATATTTTCGAGAAAGTAGTAAAAGGAGAATTGTCAAAAGAAGATCTTAAATGGAAACTAGATAAGGCGGTATGTGTCGTGTTGGCTTCTGGGGGATATCCGGGAGACTATGAAAAAGGCAAAGATATAAAAGGCATCGATCAAGTTAAAGAAGCCATTGTTTTTCATTGCGGGACAAAAAAAGCAGCGGGTGGGAAAATATTAACTGATGGCGGCAGAGTTTTGGCTGTTTCAGCACTGGGAAAAGACCTCGACGAAGCGGCAAAAAAAGTGTACAGCGAAATTGAGAAAATTAGCTTTGAAGGAATGCAGTATCGAAAAGATATAAGTAAATAACCTTTATTGGCCTATGCAGCTTGTAATTTTCAAGGTTTTATGGAATAATGTAATTAATATTCTTTAAGGGAGAAAGCCAGTGAAAAAGAAAAGGAGAAAAAAACCTAACAGATCCACTTGGTTGATTGTCTTATTGATATGCGGGTATTTTCTTTATAATTTTGTGTCCACCGAAATCCAATTGATTCAGTTGAGAAATCAAAGGGATGATCTTCAGGAACAAATCTCTATTGAAAAAGATAAATCCGATCAACTTGCCCAGGAGCTGGAACAAATCCATTCTGATGAGTATATCGAGACATTGGCGAGACGTTATTTTGGACTCGTTTATCCCCGTGAGAAAATCATTATTGAAGTCGAACCTGATAGCAATAATAACTAACAAATAAACAAGGAGGATTTTTTTGATGCCATTTGAGGTTAATCAAATTGTTGAAGGTGTTGTAAAGAGCATCACCAAGTTTGGAGCATTTATCGATTTAGGGGGTAAGGTAGGGCTGGTTCACATATCAGAAGTGGCTGACGGATACGTTAAAGAAGTTTCGGATCACCTGAATGTAAACGACAAGGTAAAAGTGAAGGTTATTTCAGTGGCTGAAGGCAAGGTAGGCCTTTCCATTAGACAGGCTCAGCCTAAAAAAGAGGAGGCGCCAAGACCAAGGTCGAACCCAAAACCATCTGGTTTTAAAAAGAGTGCGCCGATAAATAGCGCGCCAGTAACGATTGATGATAAAATAAGCCAATTTTTAAAAGACAGCGACGAAAGACAGCAGGCTTTGAAAAAAAGCGCTAAAAAGGGCAAGAACAGGTGTTTTAACAGATAGCAATCATAAAAAATCATGCATCCCATAGGGGTGCTTTTTTAAAAAGAAATTTACTGCAAAGGAAGTATTGGTTTGAAGATAGCGGCTGTTGATATAGGTACAAATTCTATGAGACTTATGATAGCAAAAATCGAGGATGAAAAGATAGTTCATAAAGAAAAATATTTGTTCTTCACTAGAATGGGTGAAGGGATGGATAAATCAAAAACGATACCGGAAGAAGTTATTGAAAGAAACATAAACAGTCTTAAAGAGATAAAAGGTATATGTGATGATAGAGAAGTAGACAAAATAATTGCTTATGGAACAAGTGCTTTGAGGGATGCTGAAAATAAATCTGAATTTATAAATAGGGCAATGGATAAGAGCGGGATAAAGGTGGAAGTCATCTCTGGTGAAGAAGAGGCGTATTATGGGTATTTAGGCGTAAGCCGATCTCTTGATTTACAAGATTTTATGATAATGGATGTAGGTGGAGGAAGCACGGAGTTTATTCGAATCGAAAATGGAGAGAAAAAGTATTTAAAAAGCTTGAACATTGGGTCCGTAAGATTAAATGAAAGATTTTCCTTGAAAGATCCTCCGGACAAAAAACAGTTGGATGAGCTTATGAAGCATCTCGATGAAATTTTTGATGAGAACTTTGGCGATGAAAACGTGGATGCCTCTTTAGTGGGGATAGGTGGCACTGCTACTGCTCTTTCTGCGATAAACCTTGGTCTTGATTCGTATGATCCAGATAAAATCGATGGAAGCGTGATTGCATACGACGATGTTGAAAAAATATTTGAAGATCTGTCACAGATGAGGTTAGATGAAAGGCTGGCAGTAAAAGGGCTAGAACCCAAGCGAGCGGATATTATAGTTGCAGGGGCGGCAATTATAAAAAGGTATATGGAGCGCGACAAGATTCGTGAGATAATAATCAGTGATAGCGACAATTTGGAAGGCTCTGTGTACCATAATATAAAAAAGAAATAAAATTAAGAAAAGGTATTGACTTAAGAATATATATATACTATAATGATGCTTGTCTCTTAAAAGATGTTGTTTTCAAAAAGGGCCGGAGTGGCGGAACTGGCAGACGCACAGGACTTAAAATCCTGCGATCCTAAAAGATCGTATCGGTTCGATTCCGATCTCCGGCACCAAGCGACGCGGGGTGGAGCAGTTGGCAGCTCGTCGGGCTCATAACCCGGAGGTCACAGGTTCGAGTCCTGTCCCCGCAACCATTTACTTGGCGGCGTAGCTCAGTTGGCTAGAGCATACGGTTCATACCCGTAGTGTCAGCGGTTCAAATCCGTTCGCCGCTACCATATTCACTTATTAACCTGGCCCCTTGGTCAAGCGGTTAAGACACCGCCCTTTCACGGCGGTAACAGGGGTTCGAGTCCCCTAGGGGTCACCATTTAATTTAATAAACGGTTATTTGCGCAGACAAAAGTCGCTCATTTAACTGAAGGAGTCGAAGATCTTGATCTTTGACTGCACTTTGGTCGCATAGCTCAGCTGGGAGAGCACCTGCCTTACAAGCAGGGGGTCATAGGTTCGAGCCCTATTGCGACCACCATTTTTTAAGTTCATGCAGATGGGCTTTTTTTTTATGAGAACAATTAATAAGCTGCAAACATTAAACGAGGGTTTTAACTGTTGAATCCTATTATAAAAAAATGTAGAATACAATTATAAAATATAAAGACGGTGGATTGATGGAGAGAGCTGTTTTAAAACATATAAGCCAAACTAAAATGATTTGTAAGGGTGATACTGTGATAGTAGGTGTTTCGGGGGGAGCAGATTCAATGGCTCTCTTGCACATATTAAAGGAATGGCGCAGTCAAACCTATATAAAAATAATAGTAGCACATGTGAATCACAATTTAAGGGAAGAAGAATCAGACAAAGATGAGATCTTGGTCAGAAATTACTGTAAAGAGCACGACATAGAGCTTAGAGTGTTAAATGCCCGTGTAAGAGAATACTGCGACTTTAAAGGGGTTTCCTTAGAAGAGGGGGGCAGGACTATACGGTATAATTTTTACAACTTGATCAAGAAAAAGCATAAGTCTGTAAAAATAGCTACTGGGCACCACAAGGACGATCAAGTGGAAACTGTGATCATGAGGATAATCAGAGGGACGGGGATCAATGGGTTAAAGGGAATTGAACCTATCAGAAAAGATGGAGTGGTAAGACCGTTGTTGCCTGTGTGCAAAGAAGATATCCTGGGATTTTGCCAGGAAAAACGTGTGCCTTACCGAACTGATGCCTCAAACCTTGAGGTGGATTACCACAGAAACAAGATTAGGCACGAACTGATTCCAATCTTAAAGAGATATAATCCGTCAATAGAGGAAAGCATCTCGAATTTATCCAAGGTTGCAATGGAGTATGAGGAGCATGTAAAAAATGACATGGATAGTTTATGGCTAAAGTATAAAGATGCTAAAAATATAGATTACTTTGCTTTGGCGCAGGAAACGCCATTAATGCAAAAGAAATTGTTGTTAAGAAAGATTAAAGAAATTTGCGGTAATATAAATTTTCAGCATATACATCTTGATAAGGCTGTTGAAAAGATTAAAGATGCCCAAGATACTACGTGGACGATATCATTGCCGGAAAGCTATATTTTGAGAAGATCCTATGATGAGATTACGGTGGAGCCAGAAGAAGCGAATTTAGGCATGCCGTACTTCGAATACAAAATGCTTCCCGGCAAAAGCTATGTATTTCCCAAAATCAATGCTATAGTGCAAGCTAGAGTTGAAAAAAACGATAAAACACAAAAAAAAGATGAAAAACAAAGAGGATTTGTTTTTGATTATGATAGAATTAATAAAATTGGGGAACATATCACTATAAGACAGAGAAAGCCTGGTGACAGGATTATACCTTTAGGACATAATAACAAGAAAAAAACAAAAGAGATTCTTATAGATAAAAAGATACCGTCCGTTGAAAGGGACGGAATCCTTGTGTTTGAAGTCGGTGGAGAAATCATGTGGCTTGCAGGCGTGATGCCTAGCGATGCTTTTAAGGTCACTAAGGATACAAAAAAAATACTGCGCCTAGCGCTTTATAAAATACAGGAGGAAGCAGATGCGTAATGATATTAAAGATGTATTGATTGACGAAAAAACTTTAAAGAAAAGGGTAAGCGAACTTGGAAAAGAGCTGGCAGAAGAATATAAGGATAAAAATCCTCTAGTGATCTGCGTGCTAAAAGGATCTGTCTTGTTCATGTCCGACTTGGTACAGAGCATGGATATCCCATTGGAAATAGACTTTATGGCCATATCAAGTTATGGCTCGGGAACCCGCAGCTCAGGTGAAGTCAGGATATTGAAAGATTTAGATAAAAGCGTTGAAGGAAGGGATTTGCTGATAATAGAAGATATAGTCGATAGTGGGCTTACTCTTTCATATCTTATAAGAATATTTAAAGATAGAAACACCAATTCAATTAAGGTGTGCAGTCTTTTGGATAAACCTGAAAGAAGGACATCCGAAGTCGAAATAGATTACGTTGGCTTTGTTGTGCCTGATGAATTTGTTGTAGGTTATGGTCTTGATTTTGCCGAGAGGTACAGAAACTTACCATTTATAGGTGTATTAAAGGAAGAAGTATACGCCTAGGTTTGATTGTAATTCTATAAAATGTATGTTAGAATGATATATCACAATTTTATTAGCGAAGGAGAGTGAAAGCTTGAATAAATATTTGCGGATGATCAGCTTTTATATGATTGTTCTTCTTATCATAATACTAGCTGTAACGACTATAAACACAGGTCAAACCGACGTTGAGATCATATCGTATGATGAATTGGTTTCTGGCATAACCAATAATACCGTTGAAGAGTTAAACGTTGATATAGACCGATACAAAGTTGAAGGAAAACTTAGTGATGGGACTGAATTTGTAAGCATCGTAATACCCAGTTCATTTACTGAATTTGTAAATAACCACATACAAAGCGGAGGAGAGATAGATATATCGTATATGGAGCCTGAACAGACTCCATGGTGGGTGACTATTCTTCCTACATTGTTCCTAGTGGTTTTAATGGTAGTGTTTTTCTTGATGTTCACACAGCAATCCGGCGGAGGCGGAGGGAAGGTCATGTCCTTTGGGAAGAGCAAGGCCAGACTTCATACTCCATCGAAAAAAGGTGTGACATTTAAAAATGTTGCTGGTGCTGATGAGGAGAAAGAAGAGCTCGAAGAGATAGTAGACTTCTTGAAGTCTCCTGTAAGATATCTGGAGCTTGGAGCTAGAATACCAAAAGGAGTGTTGTTGGTAGGACCTCCGGGAACGGGAAAGACCCTTCTTGCGAGAGCTGTTGCAGGAGAGGCAGGAGTTCCGTTTTTTAGCATAAGCGGATCTGACTTTGTTGAGATGTTCGTTGGTGTTGGTGCGTCGAGGGTGAGGGATTTGTTTGAAACAGCCAAGAAAAATTCTCCTTGCATCATTTTTATAGATGAAATAGATGCGGTAGGACGTCAAAGAGGAGCAGGACTTGGCGGAGGGCACGATGAGAGAGAGCAGACACTTAACCAGTTGCTTGTTGAGATGGACGGTTTTGGTGAGAATGAAGGAATCATAATGATTGCTGCGACCAACAGACCAGATATTTTAGACCCTGCGCTTTTAAGGCCTGGACGTTTTGACAGGCAGATAGTTGTAGGCAGACCTGATGTCAAAGGGCGTGAAGAAATACTTAAGGTTCACATAAAAGACAAGCCGTTGGAAGATGAGATTGAACTTAGAACGATTGCTAAGAGCACCCCCGGATTTACAGGCGCCGACCTTGAAAATATAATGAACGAGTCAGCTTTGTTAGCTGCGAGAAAGCGCAAGAAAAAAATTGGAATGCAAGAACTGGAAGAAGCAATTAAAAGGGTTATAGCCGGTCCGGAAAAGAAAAGCAGGCTAATAACCGAGCATGACAGGAAGATTACTGCAGTACACGAAGCGGGACATGCTATTGTTATGAAGGTTCTCCCTAATTGCGATGAAGTTCATGAAATTTCGATAATACCTAGGGGCATGGCCGCAGGATATACACTGGCATTGCCTGAAAATGACAACAGCCACATATCAAAAGCGAAACTGACGGATGAAATAGCTGGGCTGCTAGGTGGTCGAGCTGCAGAAAAAATCGTACTTGACGATATCTGTACAGGAGCTACTAATGACATAGAAAGAGCGACTGAAATGGCTAGGAAAATGGTTACTGAATTTGGTATGAGCGATTATCTAGGTCCTATGACTTTCGGAAGCAAGCACGATGAAGTATTTATCGGCAAAGACCTTGCGAGAAGCAGAAACTACAGCGAAGAAGTAGCAGCTGCAATCGATAAGGAGATTAGGACGATAATTGATAACGCTTATAAAAAAGCTTTGAGCATCTTGGAAGAACACAGAGATAAGCTCGATAAAGTCAGCGAAGTGCTTTTGGAAAAAGAAACCATGAACAGCCAAGCATTCAATGAACTTTTCAACGAATAAATAAAACAACCATCCCGAAAGGGATGGTTTGTCTTGTATCTATGCTTTAAGAATATCAAAAATGGAGGGGAAAACGTGAAATACAAAGGAATTGTGTTTGATCTTGACGGAACCATAATTGATTCGGAAACGGGAATTGCAAAAGCATTCCAAATGGCACTTGCAACTAAAGGCATGACCGACACATTGGAAAATATTAAGAGACTGATAGGTCCTCCGCTTAGCAGGACTATAATAACAAAATACGGCTTTACTGAAGAAGAAGGAGCCGCAGCTATGCAAAAACATAAGGAATACTATATAAGCAAAGGTTTATTTGAAAGCAATGTCTATGAAGGCGTTGAAGAGCTTTTAAAGTCATTGCAGGACAATAGCCTAGTCATGATGATTGCAACGAATAAACCAGAATCTTATGCTGTAAAGCAGATGGAGCATTATGGTTTGAGCAGATACTTTCATAGTATAGTAGGAAACGACATGCCTCAAAAGAGAGGCACAAAAAAAGATTTTATCATTGAAGCTATCGCAAGTGCCGGCCTTAAGGCAAATGATGCGGTAATGGTAGGAGACAGAAATATCGATCTTGATGCAGCAAAAGAAATCGGTATGGATACTGTAGGCGTGCTTTATGGTTACGGATCTAAAGATGAAATTGAAGGATGCGATCCGACTTACATGATAAGTTCTCCTTTGGAGCTCTTAGATGTTGTTTTAAAATGACTTGCAAAAACAAAATAAGTATGGAGGCATAATGAGATGAAGATAGACGATATGGTAGGAGAAGAGCTCAGCGTTGAGATAACTGTGACTGAAAATGATACAGCAAAGGCATTTGGCAGCGGCTGCATAGATGTCTATGCTACCCCTAAAATGGTTGGTTTAATGGAAAATGCGGCATTAACATTGGCTCAAGCAGGATTGGATGAAGGATTCAGCACTGTAGGAACAAAGGTCGAAGTGAAGCATCTAGCAGCCACTCCTGTGGGAATGAAGGTACGAGCAAAAGCGAAGCTGGTAGAAATCGACAGAAGAAGGCTGGTTTTTGAAGTGGAGGCATATGATGATGTTGAAACAATCGGAGAAGGAACTCACGAGAGGTTTATCGTGGATATTGAAAAATTTTTAGATAAGAGCAAAAGTAAAATAAAATAATATTATGTCTTGTATCCTGATGGAACGAGAACAGGAGGAATCTACTATGAGTAAGGAGAAGTTTTCAAGCACAGGCAGATTGACCTTTATGGCAATTATGCTAGCAATGACGATTGTTTTTGTAATGGCAACTGTTATACCGAACTTTGCAGTAAGTATGGCTGTGGCTATGTTTTTGCCAACCATACTGACAGGGATTGTATTGGGAGCCAAAGAAGGTATGGTGATGGGCGCTTTGGCAGGCGCATTGACTCTTTTCAGAGCGCTGTTTTTGCCACTGTCTCCATTTGATTATTTTTTTATTAATCCCCTAGTGTCGGTATTCCCTCGGATTTTCATCGGAGTGGCGGCAACTGGAGCTTTTTATCTGTTTAATGTAAAACTTAAAGTACCTGAAATAATATCTGCATCGATATCAGGAGCTTTTGCGATGTTCACTAATACAGTTTTAGTGGTAACGATGCTTTATGTGGTCCATGGGCAAAATATGATTGATGCAATGGGTGGAATGGGATTAGTAACAGCCTTGGGCGTGTTGTTTGCATCAAATGGATTAATTGAGATGATCAGCGCTGCGCTTATAGTACCCATACTGTATAGGGTTTTTATACAGTACAGTAGGAAATAGAAAAAATAAATTAATGTAAAGAAGTGATTTAACATGCTGATGACTGTTGATGTCGGAAATACAAATATTGAAATTGGATTGTTTGACAATGATGAATTTGTAGGCACTTGGAGAATGATAACTAACACCAGAAAGACTTCTGATGAATACGGAGTTTTTATAATTACATTGCTTAACACAAAGAAGATTGACGTAAAGAAAATAAAAGATGTAATTATATCTTCAGTCGTGCCAAATATTATGTACTCGCTTGTTAATGGGATAAAAAAATACTTAAATATAAAGCCTATAATAATTGAACCTGGGATTAAAACTGGGATCAGCATACAGACAGAAAATCCCAAAGAAGTAGGGGCGGATAGGATATGTGATGTCGTAGGAGCATATTATATTTATGGAGGGCCTGCCATTGTTATCGATTTTGGAACGGCAACTACATTTGATTATGTAAACGAAAAAGGAGTTTTCAGTGCAGCGGTCACATCCCCGGGGATTCAAATATCTGCTGATGCATTGTGGAGCAGAGCGGCACAATTGCCAAATATAGAAATCGAAAAACCAAAAAGCATTCTGGCAAGGAACACTATAACCAGCATGCAGGCAGGGTTGGTGTATGGCTATATAGGACAAGTAGAGTATATCGTCAAAAAAATCAAAGAGGAAACTGGAAGATACGATGCTAAAGTTATCGCGACGGGAGGTTACGCTAAGATAATTCACCCTGAGACAGATGCAATAGATGTTTTTGACCCGACTTTGTCCCTCAAAGGGATAAAATTGATTTATGATAGAAATAAGCAGGTGAAAGTTTGAAAATAGGCAAGGTTGAATTGAAAGACAATCTTTTTTTAGCGCCGATGGCGGGAGTTACAAATCTACCTTTTAGGTTGATGTGTGTTGAAGAAGGGTGTTCGTTGACGTATACAGAGATGGTAAGTGCAAAAGCACTGTATTTTGAAGATAAAAAGACGATGGAGCTTTTGGAGACTACAGATAAAGACAGCCCGTGCGGAGTTCAGATTTTTGGTTCTGATCCAGAAATAATCGCTAAAGTGATCAAGACAAAAATAAACAAGATGGATTTTGCCTTGATTGATATCAATGCAGGGTGTCCCGCACCTAAAATAGTAAAGAACGATGAGGGTTCGGCTTTGATGAAAACGCCGGACTTGATTGGAAAGATCATTGAAAATGCTGTTAAAGTCAGCAAAAAACCCGTCACGTTAAAAATCAGAGCAGGTTGGAACGATGAACAGATAAATGCTGTTGAAGTAGCAAGGGTAGCTGAACGTGCTGGAGCAGCAGCTGTGGCTATTCACGGAAGAACCAGGGAACAGTTTTATTCAGGGAAAGCAGACTGGGACGTGATAAAAAAAGTCAAAGATTCGGTTTCGATTCCTGTAATCGGAAACGGTGATGTGGATAGCAGGCGTTCAGCTCAGAGGATGATTGAATCCACTGGATGCGATGGTGTCATGGTAGGAAGAGCTGCTTTAGGAAATCCATGGATTTTTAATGCCGACAAAGTTTTTCAAGTAAGCGATGAATTGAAAATTCAAAAATGCAAAACATACTTTGAAAATCTTCTAAAGATAAAGCCGGAGAAAGTAGCGCTTGGTGAAATAAGAAAGCATGCATCATGGTTCACAAAGGGCATACGTGGCTCCGGAGAATTCAGAAATAAAATCAATAAGACAACCAGCGTGGCAGAAGTTTTTTTATTGATAGATGAATATAGAAATAAGACAGTTCAAAAGAATTTGTAAAAAAAGTTTGTTTTTTTTATAAAAATAACTATAATAATAGTTATATATTTAGATATATCAATAAAACCGCAGTAAATATGCTGTGAAGCGGGGTGTTTGCTTAGCTATGTACTTGCGGTATATAAAACAAAACTAATCAGTATGAAAAGGGGAATTATATATGGCTCAGAAAGAACTGATATTAACTTATGAAGGATTAAAAAAATTAGAAAATGAACTTGAGAAGCTTAAAACAGTCAGAAGAAGAGAAGTAGCTGAGAGGATTAAGACGGCAAGAGAGTTTGGTGACTTGAGCGAAAATGCCGAGTATGATGAGGCTAAAAATGAGCAGGCTTTCATTGAAGGCAGAATAGCGGAATTGGAACACAAGCTTAAAAATGCCAAGGTTATTGATGAGGATGATATTGGAACTGACATAGTAAGCGTCGGTTCGACTGTTAAAGTCAAAGATGATGAGTTAAACGAGATATTTACATATCATATTGTAGGCTCGGCAGAAGCTGATCCCATGGAAGATAAAATATCTAACGAATCACCAGTCGGAGCTGCCTTGCTTAGTAAAAAGGTAGGAGACAAGATTAATATTGATGTCCCGGATGGGAATATTATGATGGAGATAATAGAAATAAGCAAGTAGTAATTGAGGAGGAAGATCATTGACGTTGGAAACTGGAGAAAATTTAAATGAACTGCTGAAAATACGAAGAGAGAAACTTTCGAAATTAATTGATGAGGGCAATGATCCATTCAAGCAGACTAAATACAACGTTACCCATTACGCTAAGAACGTTGAAGAGCAATTTGACGTTATGGAAGGCGCCAAAGTGTCCTTAGCAGGCAGGATAATGTCTAAAAGAGGTCAGGGGAAAGTAGGATTTTACGATCTGCAGGACTCTACAGGTAGAATACAACTTTTTTTAAAAAAAGACATACTTGGTGAAGAACTCTATGATGAAACAAAAACTTTGGATATCGGAGATATATTAGGAGTAAAAGGCGAAGTGTTTAAGACTAAGATGGGTCAAGTTTCCGTAAGAGTCGAGGAGCTGATTCTTTTAAGTAAATCTTTGCAGATATTGCCTGAGAAATTTCATGGACTGAAAGATCCTGACTTAAGGTATAGACAAAGATATGTAGATCTTATCATGAATCCGGCAGTAAAAGATGTCTTTGTAACTAGATCTAAAATAATGAATGCAATAAGAGAATTTTTAAATGGCAGAGGTTTTTTAGAAGTAGAGACACCGGTGTTGTCTAACTTAGCTGGTGGCGCCAATGCTAGACCGTTTGCTACTCATCACAATGCCTTGGATATACCGATGTATTTAAGGATAGCCTTGGAGTTACCTTTAAAGAGACTCATAGTAGGTGGGTTTGACAAAGTTTACGAGTTGAGCAGGGTTTTTAGAAATGAAGGCATGGATCCAACCCACAATCCTGAATTTACGATGCTTGAGACTTACGAGGCATATGCAGATTACGAAGATGTAATGAAAATGGTGGAAGAGCTTCTATATGATATATCGTTGAAAATCAAAGGCACGGACACCGTAATATACCAAGAAGATGAGATTAGCTTCAAGCCGCCTTTTAAGAGATCGAGAATGGTAGATCTTGTTAAAGAACATACTGGAGTAGACTTTGATTTGATTGATGATCAAACAGAGGCTTATTCAAAAGGAATTAAGCTTGGTTTAGAAATAGAAAAACATACGTCAATAGGTAAGATAATTGAAGAGGCCTTTGATACTTTTGTAGAGGATAAATTAATACAGCCTACATTTGTGACGCATCATCCGGTAGACATATCTCCTCTGGCAAAAAAAGATTATAACAATCCTAAATACACTGAAAGATTTGAACTCTTTATCAGAGGTTCCGAGTATGCAAATGCTTTTTCAGAGCTTAATGACCCCATAGATCAAAAGGCAAGATTTGTGGGTCAGGTAGAAAATAAAAATAGCGGTGACGATGAAGCACATCCGTATGATCACGACTTTATCAATGCCCTAGAAGTAGGCCTGCCACCTACAGGAGGCCTTGGAATAGGCGTTGACAGACTTGTCATGCTGATGACAGATCAAAGAAGCATAAGAGATGTCATATTGTTCCCGACAATGAAGTCCTTACCGAACGACAAATAAGAAAAACCCAGTGGTTATGCGGGTTTCGGGATTTTCTAAACCGAATAAATTTACCTCTTTACACCAAATTTACACCAATCGGTGCTGAAAACGGTGCAGAGACTAAAAAATCGCATAATTTTAAGTTTCACACAGCTCCTGAGAAGTTACGGCTTTTCAGGAGCTTCTTTCATTTCTCATAGTTTTCGGGCTACATCGCAAACTACACCAATCCCGTTTTTCTCAATATAATGGGGGTTATCACAGAGGAAGGGGTGGTTGAACTATGAGCAACAGTTTAGCAAGCGTTCACCCGGAGCTTATTTCTGAATGGTCAGAGAAGAACTTACCGCTGACGCCGGATAAGATAACCTTCGGTTCAAATAAAAGAGTGTGGTGGAAAGGTGCTTGCGGACACGAGTGGGAAACGAGCGTCAAAGCTCGCTCAAAGGGCGAGAAATGCCCGATATGCTCAGGAGCGAGAGTAATAGAGGGTATCAATGATTTAGCCACATTGAAGCCCCTGCTGGCTCAGGAGTGGTCTGAAAAGAACGAATTAAAACCTACTGAGGTTTCTGTCGCTTCTCATAAGAAGATTATTTGGAAATGTAAACACGGACACGAATGGGAAGCAAGCGTTAAAAGCAGAACGGTAAACGGCACAGGCTGTCCATACTGCTCACATAATAAAGTCCTTGCAGGGTTCAATGACCTTGCTTCACAGTATCCCGATATTGCTGCTGAATGGTCTGACAGAAATCTTCCGTTGCTGCCTACAATGGTGACAGCCTTTGCAAACAGTAAGGCTTGGTGGAAATGCAAAGATTGCGGAAACGAGTGGCACACTCTTATTTCAACCCGTTCCGGTGGGAGCAGATGTCCGTATTGTAGTGGATATACATTGCTCAAAGGATTTAATGACTTGGCGACTACGCACCCTGACCTTGCCGCCGAGTGGGCAGAAAGAAATTATCCCCTAATGCCTGATGAGGTAAACGCAAAATCAAGACGCAATGTTTGGTGGAAGTGTAAGACCTGTGGCAATGAGTGGAAGTCCGTTATCAATGCTCGTGTAAAAGGAACAGTATGCCCGGTTTGTGCGGACAGGGCGGTTCTTGTAGGATACAATGATTTAGCCACAACGGACAGGAAACTGCTTGCTGAATGGGATTACGAAAAAAACTCTCTGCTACCGGCACAAGTATCAAGAAGGTCGATGAAAAGTGTGTGGTGGAAATGTTCACTCGGACACTCTTGGAAAGCAAAAATCAACGAAAGAACAATTATCGGAGAAAAATGCACTGTGTGCGAAAAAGAATATCGCTCCGTGTTCCCCGGCTTGGCTGTCGCCTATTACGCCAATCAAAAAGGATTAAAGGTACAGCTCGGTTCAGATAAACTATTAGGGATACCACTTGAAACCTACATTCCGTCAGAAAAGCTGGCGATAGAATTTACGAACGGCTCAGAACATATGGAGGTTCTCAAAAGCCATCTATGCAAGCAGCGAAATATAAAACTTGTAAAACTCCCTTTTAAGACAACCGAAACGGAAGCGGAGTATGCCGATAGAGTAAAAGCAGTTTTCAAAAGCGTACATATCTTTATTTATTCTGATGTCGAAGCAGATGTTTCGGTAATCAGAGCAAAATTCAATGAATGGAGGAAGCGACTGTGAGAGAAGAAAAGTTCCATATCTATCTTAATGATGACGAATACAGCAGAGTGATACAATCACTTATCCGTTTGAAGAACAGCCTGATAGCACAAGGCAGATACACCGACGGAGTTGACGATGTTCTCTGCAAGGTGCTTTCAGCCAAGAAAAGAAAGGTCAAAATCAAATATTTCTAAACACAAAAAGAGACCGCCTACACGACGTAAGCGGTCTTTGCTAATTTTAGAGTAAATCCGACAAACTGAAATTTCACTCTTATTTTGATAATAGCTTTTTATACGAATTATCAACACATATCGCTCCAAAAGGTGCTGTTATTAAAATAGATATTACCGCAACCGTAAGGACAATCTCTCCACAAGACAGCCCCATCGCAAGCGGTACCGTTCCAAGCGCTGCCTGAACTGTTGCCTTTGGTGTATATGCAACCATACAGAATAGACGCTCTTTTTTATTTAGCTTTGTTTTGACAAGCGATACTGCTACTCCCATCATCCTAAATACCAACGCCAAAATTACTAACAAAATCACTACAACACCTGCCGCTAATGCATACTTCAAATCAACCGCAATCCCAACCAATACAAATAGGAATATTTCTGCTCCAAGCCAAAGCTTATTATATTTTACGGATAGACGCTTTGCCAACACATCATATTTTTGATTGATGATAATGCCCATACTCATTATTGCCAACAGCCCTGAAACCGGCACAATACCTTCCAGTCTATTTTGCAATTCAAGCAGTAGAAATGAAACACTTAGAATGATAAGCACCTTTACGGAATCACGTATGTGAAATCTTCTAAAAAACCATACAAGAATAGTTCCTACTGCTCCGCCTAAAAGAACTCCCAGCAAAATAGATGTCGGTATCTGTATGAAACTTATTGCAGATACTTCCCCTGTTGAAGCTAAAGTAGTAAGTGCGGTAAACACTACAATCACAAACACATCATCCACAGATGCTCCCGCCAAAATTAACTGTGGAATACTCTTGTCCGTACCATATCCATCCTCTATCAGTTTTATCATTCTTGGAACAACCACCGCAGGAGATACCGCAGCTATGACACTTCCTATGATTGCTGCATCCAGAATAGATACACCTAATAATAACGGTGCGAAAATTATTGTTCCCATCATTTCAATACATGCCGGTACAAAACACATTAGAATTGCCGGACGACCTACCTTTTTCAAATCAGAAAAATTTAAAGACAAGCCAGCTCTTGTCAGAATAATAACTAATGCAATCTGTCTCAAATCTCCTGATATAGTAAGTATCGAGTCATCTACTAAATTCAAACAATGTGGACTTAATACAATTCCCACGATAATCATTCCCAGCAAGCTTGGTAATTTCATTTTTGAAAATATCCATCCCACCAGTAACCCGAACAACAAAATAATAGCAATACTCGTTAACATATAATCCTCCTTATACCACAGGAACTAAAAAAGCTGACAGTTTCTGCGTGGTTTTCGCAGAAGCCATCAGCATAATTGCGGTTTAGGGGTTATTACCCATGGGAGCGCCTCATTCCCAATGTTGATATTATAATATTTTTTCTTCTCTTTCGCAACAGAAAATTCAAATTTTTCTTTTGATTAACTCTTATTATACACCAAAAATATGAATATTTCTACCCGCCGTCTATTGACCTCAATTACGAGGGAAATAGGCGGCTTTTTTGTTTCTAAAAAAATATTTTCAAGAAATTTTTGAAAAAGGGGTGATTTTGGGTGTGCATTTTGACCCCCTTTGTCCAAATGAGTGAAGGGGTTAATTCCGAACCACAAAAAGGTCAGCCCTTTCACTTGTATTTTGACAACTGAATAAATCATTCACTAAGACTTTAATTCTGATGATTTTAGCCACCTTATCGGGTACGCCGTGACTTCTGCATTGCAGAACAGCGAGAACTCCCGGTATAAGTAACAGGTTGCCCCTGTTACGGCGATGACAGTCAGAAGGATAATGATACTTCTCTACGGAGCTGGCGGAGTACCCGGCAGAGGTGAAATTCCTATGATACAGATTAGCAGTCTGTTCCTTAGTGACTTCCCGTGAGCTTATTGCTCGGCAAGGGGTGTTGAGAACAAATATTGCCCGACCGGTTAGGAAATGAGCCGGTCAAGTACATAGCCATACTGCGATGGCTATGAATTTTACGAAAGGAGGACGCACAAAGTGTCGAACTGCAAAACGATTGCGATATGCAATCAAAAAGGCGGAGTTGGAAAGACAACCACTACGGTAAACCTCGGCGTCGGTCTTGCAATGCAGGGAAAAAAAGTGCTGCTCATAGACGCAGACCCACAGGGCGACTTAACCACTTGTCTCGGTTGGCAGGATACAGACAACTTGGGTATCACGCTTGCAACGAAACTCACAGATGTCATAAATGAAACGATGAATGACCCTACGGTCGGTATTCTGCACCACGACGAAGGTGTTGACCTTGTTCCTGCAAACCTTGAGCTTTCTGCAATGGAATTTAACCTTGTCAATGCAATGAGCAGAGAGACGGCATTGAGAAACTATCTCAGCAAAGTGAAGGACAAATACGACTATATCCTTATAGATTGTATGCCTTCCCTCGGAATGGTAACAATCAATGCTCTATCTGCGGCAGACAGCGTTATTATTCCTGTTCAGGCTCAGTATTTACCGGCAAAAGGAATGACGCAGCTTGTTCAGACCATTTCAAGAGTTAAGAAGCGTATCAATCCGAACTTGAAGATTGACGGTATGCTTCTCACTTTGGTGGATAGCCGTACCAACCTCGCCAAAAGCACGGTAGAAGCTCTGAGAGAGAACTTCGGTAATCAAATTAAGATGTATCGAACATATATCCCGATTGCCGTAAAAGCCGCAGAGACTTCTTCCAAAGGCAAGAGCATTTTTGCCTATGAACCCAACAGTACGGTGTCAAAGGCGTACACCGAATTTACAAAGGAGGTGTTAGCCGATGGCAGGAAGAAAGAGCGACTTCACTCTCACGAAGCTCGATGACTTATTCTCAACGCAGGAACAGAGAGATGAAGAAAAGCTTTCAAAAATCCGAGATATTCCCTTGACTGAGATTGACGATTTCCCCGACCACCCTTTTAAGGTGCGTGATGACGAGGATATGGCACAGCTCATTGAGAGTATCAAGGAACGAGGGGTTATTACTCCGGCAACGGTAAGGCAGAAAGAAGATGGCAGATACGAACTCATTTCAGGACACAGACGAAAGCGAGCTTGTGAGCTTGCCGGGTTTGATACCCTCCGTTGTGAGGTCGTTGACCTTAACCGAGACGAAGCCACGATTCTAATGGTTGAGAGCAACTACCAAAGGTCGAAGATACTTCCCTCGGAAAAAGCCTTCGCTTATAAAATGCGTTTGGACGCAATGAAAAGGCAAGGTGAAAGAAATGATTTAACTTGTGACCCACTGGGGGACAAGTTGGCAGGAACAAAATCTGTTATGCTGTTAGCCGATAAATCAGATGACAGCAAAACACAAATTCAAAGATATATTCGCCTTACCAATCTTGTTCCCGAACTTTTGGAATATGTTGATGAGGGGCGAATTAAAATGCGACCGGCGGTTGAACTGTCTTTTCTCGATGAGGACAGTCAGCGTGATGTGGTTGACGAAATTGACCTGAACGACGCAACCCCATCCCACGACCAAACAATCCGTATGCGAAAGTTCTTTGAGGAGGGCAAGCTCACAACCGAAGCAATCCAAGCGATTATGTCGGAGGAAAAACCAAACCAAAGGGAGAAAATTGTTTTAAGGGGCGACAGGGTTCGACAGCTTATCCCGAAGAATATTCCCATAAGCCAAACGGAGGATTTTGTGTGCAAGGCATTGGAGCATTACAACAAGTTTCTGCGAAGCAGAGCCGACCGTGACAGCCGATAGCCTTCCCCCTTTCTCACACTCTAACCCCTATATATACCGGCTATTAACCTGCTGAAAAAATATACTCTATCTCCCTTGAGTATATCTATCTCAATAACATATAGCTGTCTATTAAAGGGTTCGCACATTTGGAGCAAAAGCAAAATGTCTGCTACGATAAAAAGTTCAGCCAATCGCACCTTTGATGTTTTGACCGGTTTTGATTACGATTAAGGCAGAAAGGAGCGATGGATATGAAAAACAGGCTGATACCTTGTGTTCTTGCCTGCCTGATGATTTTTCTCGTAGGTTGTAACGGTAACACAGTCAAAGAAGCTGCACAGGAGATTACGAAAACAGAGACTTCTTTTCCGGCTGGTAATACCGAAACAGATTCTCAGGAAGAAACGGCAGAAGAACCGGAAAGCACGACAGTTCAGGAAGAAACACCGATTACGGCAGAAGAAAGCCAATCAACCGCTGAAAGGCAGACGGTTGCGACTGTTCAGACAAAACCGGCGGAAGATAAAACGGCTGAAACTCCTGTAACCGAAAAGACAAAGGCAGAGCCACCAAAGCAGACAACCACGCAGGCTGAACCCGAAAAACAAACGGAACAGCCGAAAGAACAGACAACTGCTGAACCAAATCCGGTTGAAAAGCCGACTGAAAAGCCGGCAGAACCGAAACCGACAGAGCCGCCCAAGCAGACATTCGATGTCAGCTCTTATGTTAGTTACGCAAAAGAGTATGCGGTAAGCATAGGGCTTTCTCTTGACAGCACGGCGACAGAATGTTGGGACAACCCCATATCCGCAAATCCTAACCGAAGCGGTATCAAGTCTGATATTGAAAGCAGACTGAACCGATACAAGAACAGCGAGGGTTTTACCGCTGTGTGGATATGGGCAGAAAAGCTATCCGATACGGAGTACAACATCTATATCGGCTACTGCTAAAACAAAATAAATTTTAAGCGGACGCACTGAGTAAAATCGGTGCGTTTTTGCATTTCAAGGAGGAAAACGCAATGGTTAAAACAAAATTCAAGAAAGCCGTTTCGCTTATGTTGGCGGCGGTTATGAGCCTTACTGCTTTTATGGGCATTGGGGCAACGACAGCCTTTGCAGCCGTAGGCGAAAAAGCCGATGTGTACCTCGTCGATTATCCCCGAAGCGGAGATACCAATAACAACGGCGAATGGGGACACGGCAATCTCAACTATATGAACGGTTGGAAAGGCTTGTCCACGAAATATACGGGACTTCGTGCAATGGGTTCGTATTCGGGCAATATCGCCTACTGTATCGAGCCGGGTACAGGTCAGCGGACTGGAGATACTCTCACCGAAAAGGACGAGAACTTCTTCAACAACATCAGTCCGAACGGTACGATTTCCGGCGATGATATTCGCCTGCTTATCGGTCGTATCTTGCAGTACGGCTACCGTGGAGGAATTTCGACAAGCTGGAAGTCGCAGAATGAAAGCGACGCAAACTGTATCGCTCACGCTTATGCCACTCAGATTTTGATTTGGGAAACGATTGTCGGCGAAAGAGACGCAGGCTTTAATCACGTTTCTACCGGCGGGTACAATGCCGTGCTTGAATGTGTAAGCTCTGCACACCCACTCCGCAGTAAAATCTTGTCGTACTACAACAGTATGGTAACAAGCGTTCAGTACCATACGAAAGTGCCGAGCTTCTGCACAAGGTCAAGCGGTTCTGCAAAGGTAAACGAGCTTGAATGGAACGGAAGCAAGTATGTTGCAACTCTCACCGATACAAACGGTGTGCTTGGCAATTACAACTTCTCGGCAAACATTGACGGCGTTTCGTTCTCTGTCAGCGGAAACAAATTGACTGTATCAATGGACACCGCTCCGAGCAAGGAATTTACTATCACAGCCGCAAAAAAGAACGGTGTCCGCAGAGGTGTGGTCGTATGGTCTGATGGTATCCACCAGAATGGCAACGGCATTCAGGATGTTGTCACTTACGCTCAGGAGGTCAGCGACCCTGTCAGCGGTTTTGTCAAAATGAAGGTGAGCTACGGCTCTTGTCAGATTGTAAAGACAAGTGAGGACGGAAAGGTTGACGGCATTCAGTTTACCATCAGCGGTAACGGTGTCAATCAGACTGTTACGACTGCAAACGGCGGTAAGTTCCAGCTTGATAACCTTATGCCCGGTGTTTATACGGTCACAGAGCAGTCTATCGACAAATATGTACCGCAGGAGGTTCACAGAGTAACTGTTGTTGCCGGTCAGGTATCAAAGGTAAACTTCAATAATGTTCTAAAAAGAGGTAATCTTCAGGTTATCAAATCTTCGGAGGATAATCTGGTCGAGGGTGTAACTTTCCACCTTTACGGAACTTCGCTTGCCGGTATTGAGGTCGATGAGTATGCCGTAACAGACAAAAACGGTGTTGCTTCTTTTGATGATGTGCTTATCAGCGGCACTACCCCATACACCATTGAGGAAGTGGATACCGCAATCCGTTATGTTGTGCCTGCAAATCAGACCGCACCGATTAACTGGAAAGAGGTTACTACCCGCAATTTCACGAACATTCTCAAAAAGTTCAGCGTAACCGTAACAAAGAGCGACCGAGAGGAAGGCACACCGCAGGGCGACGCTACCCTTGCCGGAGCAGTTTACGGCATTTATAAGGGCGAAACCCTTGTGGACAAATATGTTACGGATAAGAACGGGCAGTTTACCACAAAGGAATATATCTGTGATGATGACTGGACAATCCGTGAAATCACGCCGTCCGAGGGTTATCTGCTCGACGGTACAATCCATAAGGTCGGTGCTGAACCGCAGCTTTATACGGTGGAACACAATCAGACCGCAAATGATGTTACCGAACAGGTTATGAAAGGCAATATCGCTATCATCAAGCATACCGATGACGGCGAAACAAAGATTGAAACACCGGAAAACGGTGCAACTTTTGAAATCTATCTGAAATCTTCCGGCAGCTTTGATTCAGCAGAGGAAGATGAAAGAGATGTAATTGTTTGTGATGAAAACGGCTTCGGTCAGACAAAGGATATGCCTTACGGCGTATATACCGTTCATCAGACCTCCGGTTGGGAGGGGCGTGAGTTAATGGACGACTTCGATGTATTCATTTCTCAGAACGGACAGACCTACCGCTATCTTATTAACAACGCAAACTTTGAAAGCTATATCAAGGTTGTTAAGGTGGACGCAGAAAGCGGTAAAAACATTCCTTATGCCGGTGCTGGGTTCAAAATCTTTGACCCGGACGGCAATCAGGTAACAATGACTTTCACTTATCCTACTCCGACAACGATAGATATTTTCTACACTGATGCAAACGGACAGCTTGTTACACCGGAGAAACTGGAATACGGCAAGGGATATTCTCTTGTTGAGGTTCAGGCTCCTTACGGATATGTGCTTGACAGCACACCGGTGTACTTTGATGTGGCAGAGGAACATTCTTCCGATGAGGGTGGTATTACCGTGATTAAGGTCGATAAGCCTAATATGGCACAGAAAGGTACTGTCAGCATTGAAAAGACCGGCGAGGTATTCTCAGGGGTAAATATCTCCGGAGAGGAAAATGCCGATGTGATTTATCAGCCTGTCTATGAAGTGAAAGGTCTTGCAGGTGCGGTTTATGAGATTACCGCAGCAGAAGATATTATCACTCCTGACGGAACACTCCGTTATGCAAAGGGCGAGGTCGTAGATACTGTTACCACAGATGAAAACGGACTTGCAAAGAGTAAGGAGCTTTACCTCGGCAGATATACGGTAGTTGAAATTACCGCACCGGAGGGTATGGTTATCAACAAGGAAGCACACGAGGTCGAGCTTACCTACGCAGGTCAGGAAGTCGCCGTTACCGAAACGGCAACCAGCTTCGTAAACGAGAGACAAAAGGTTACGGTAAGTCTTGAAAAAGCTATCGAGAAGAACGACATCTTCAATATCGGCAACGGCGATGAAGTGAAGAACATCAGCTTCGGACTTTTCGCTGCTGAGGAACTTGTTTCAACAAGCGGTACTTCTATCCCGGCAGACGGTCTGATTGAGATTATCTCACTTTCCGAAAATGGTAAGGCTGTTATCAAAACCGACCTTCCTTTTGGAAGCTACTATGTAAAGGAACTTGCAACTGATGAGCATTATATCCTTACCGACGCCAAGTATCCGTTCACTTTCAGCTATGCCGGTCAGGATACCGCAAATGTTGAGATTGCGGTCAATGACGGCAAGCCGATTGAAAACAAGCTCATTTACGGTTCTGTTTCCGGTAAGAAGATTACCGAAAACGGCGAAGCACTGGGAGGTGCTGTAATCGGTCTGTTTAAGGCTGATGAAACCGAATTTACAAAAGAAAATGCTTTGATGACTGCTACCTCCCAAAAAGACGGTAGCTTTTCTTTTGAGAAAGTACCGTATGGCAACTGGCTTGTAAGAGAAATCGAGCAGCCGGAGGGCTTCGTGCTTGATGAAACTTCTTATGAAGTTAAAATCTCCGAGGTCGCTCAGGTCATTGAGGTCGAAATCGTCAATGAGTATGTTCACGGCAATATCAAGTTGACTAAGGTCGATGAAGATTACCCGGACAACAAGCTGACAGGAGCGACCTTTGAGGTTTACAAAGATGTAAACGGCGATGGCAAACTGGACGACGGCGACGAGCTTATCGGTACACTCAACGAAACTTCTACGGGTATTTACGAGATGAAGGAGCTTCTTTACGGAAAATACCTTGTAAGAGAAACCAAAGCACCGGAAGGCTTTGAACTTGATAAGGGTGTGTACTCTGTTTTCATTGAAAAAGATGAAACCACCTACGAGGTAGAAAACAAAGCCGGCGTCGGCTTTATTAACACGGCTATGAAAGGAAACCTGAAAATCGTTAAGACTTCCTCAGACGGTAAGGTTGAAGGCTTCACTTTCAGAGTTACGGGAGTAAACGGATACGACCGAAGCTTCACGACCGATAAGAACGGCGAAATCGTTATTGAGGGACTTCGTATCGGCGATTACACCGTTTCCGAGGTTCAGGATAGTGTTTCTGCTTCCTATGTGCTTCCTGCGGATAAGATTGCAACCGTAAAGGTCGGCTCTACTACCGTTGTGGAAATGCACAATGAGCTGAGAGACACACCAAAGACCGGAGATAACAGCAATGTCGGCTTGTGGACTGCACTTGCGGGACTTTCTGCCCTCGGTATTGTAGGCACAGCCGTTGTTGCGTACAGAAAAAAGAAGAAGGAGGACAATGAGTAATGGACGCTAAAACAATCGTAGCAGTTGTATTAGTCGCCTTTATTATCGGCGGCTTTATCTTCTTGCAGATTAAGAACAGAAAGAAATAAGGAACGCTTATGTGGGCGGAGTGAAAACTTCGCCCACCGTTCTTTTACGGAGGTGCATTATGAATAAGCAAAAGACGGTTGACAGCAAGGTGCTTGCAATACTCAGAGAATGCCCCGAAACGAGGTATGATGATATGCAGCTTATCCTTTGCTATTACAACCGATACAGCTATATGAGAGTCGGAGATTTACCGCTTGAGGATATAGTCAACAACTATAAAGGCTACGGCTTGCCGTGCTTTGAGACTATCCGCAGAGCAAGACAGAGAGTGCAATCCCTATTTCCCGAACTGTCAAGGCAGTGCAGTGGCTGCGACTGCGGAAACATCAGAATTGTGATTGAAGTAAGCTGAGGTGTGGGTATGAACGAGGGAAAAAGAAAAATCGGTGAATACACTGTTCTTTGCTCGGTCAATGTGGGCGAAAAGGAAGTTATCTTGGCTTCCAATGAGCAAAGCACAAACGGCGATAAATTTATGTGCGGCTTTGCAGAGCGAAACGACCTGTTTGAACTGTGTTCGGAATGTATGGTAAGCGATGACTATATCGAAATCGTACACCTTTTCGGAAGCCGTGTGGCAAATGAAGCGGAGCTTTTCAAGGAACAGGTCGAAAAACTGGATATTCCAATCACACTCATAACAGAAGCCGACTGTATCCCCGACCACTATTCCAAAGACATCAACGGCAAAATCATAGCCATTGACCCCAAGGTATTAAAGCCTGAATTTCAGAGAGCCGACAGACAGCTCTACTATGTTACAGGTGGTTTCGGTGCGTCGGCAAACAGCCGTGGAAGCGCCGTGTTTTGTACCAATCTTCACACCGGCAAATCAACCCGATATGAAAGAATGGATGTTATGGGCGAGGTAAAGCCTGAGCGTCTGCCTGAATGGGCAAAGGAAAAGGCACAGGAGCTTTCAAACAAGAAGCGAAACAAAGACAAAGAACGATAAGGAGGACAAAGCAATGAAGGAAAATTTCACTTTTCAGCAAAAGACAAAGCTTCTGACGAAACTGTTTGACGCAGGCTGCAATACCGAAAAGAAATTGCAGCAGCTTGATATGGAGAGCATTTTGAAAATTCCCGGTATCACTATTCCGGATATGAGCCTGATTATCGAGTTTCAGAAGCAGACCAAAGCAAATAAGCTGTTCTCTTATTTGGGAGGTGGCACTGATGAGCAGGCAGGAACAGAATGACCGCCATATCATTTGGAGCGATATTAGCCTTGACCTTGATGATTGGCGAGAGTCTTTGGAGGAACTGTATCCCGGATATTCCGATGATGAGCTTTACGACATTATGGTAAAATCCAATGCCGAAAATCTTTATGATGAACGAGCAAATCTCAACATTCAGCTTTCACAGCCGATTATCGTAATCGGCGACCTCGGCCGATGGAACGGCAGAGTGTCGGGATACAAGATGATTGATTCAGGCAACATTAAGGACTGCCTTTATTCTGACACCGACTACACAGAATGGTATGTTGACAAATACGGAGACCTTCGAGCCGACGCTGTTCATCACGACGGTACAAACCATTATCTTTACCGTGTATTCAAAGACGGTGTTACCGATACGCAGATTGAAAATCTGCAAGTTAAAATCTACAACGGGAAAGCCACAAGAGCCGACATCACACGAGTTACCAAAAGACTCGGCGATGATATTGCCGGCGTATATGGTTTTTCTATTCCAAAGCAAAGACAACCAAACGAACAAGCGAGGTGATGAAAATGGATTACAGAGTATTGACCGAAGCAGAGCGTAAATACACCTTCAGCCAAAGTCAGCAGCTCTCTATGCAGACCGGTCTTATCGGATATTTGAGAGCCGACTTCGGTTCTACCGGGAACGAGTTTTGGACGACTTGGAACGATTTCAGAAAAGACCTGAAAACCGATGAATTTAAGGCTGAATTTGACGATGTGATAAACGGATTGCGTGACGGCGATGTTTTGTCCGGCAGAAAGGCTATGTCCTCTTACTGTTATTCCACTCCCGACAGTTCCTTTAATGATGACCGCAACCACTACGGCATTCGTCTTGATACGGAAAAGTACAGCTATCTTATGAGGTTTAACCCCAATAGGGGCGAGTACAATCTGTACTGCTATTGCTATCAGAAAGAGTGGCTGAACAGCCACTTGAAAAATGCCGAGCGTGGTATCCGATTTATCGACCCGCACTATCAGGAGCAGTTTCGCATTGCGGACGGAGAAAAAATCTCAATCAAGCTCGGCGACGGCAAAACAATGGAGAGAACTTGCAGATATATCGACGACTACCATTTGGAGGTCGGCACAAATCTCTACCATATCTGCGAATTTGCCGAGCTTTGCGAGAGAAACGGTCATACCGTAGAACCAGCCGCAAAAGAAAACACGAAGCCTGCAAAGGACAAAGAAAAAACACGATAAGGAGGTGCAGACGAGGTGGCAAGGAAATTTGACCTGATTTCGGAGCTGTATGAAAGAACCTGCTTTGCAGTTACAGACAATCCGGTAAACTGGCAATCGTTTCTGAAAACAGCAGGCAGAAATTTCAGGCTCCGATTTGATGAACAGCTTCTCATTTATGCCCAAAGACCCGATGTAACAGCCGTGCTTGAAATCGAACGATGGAACGGCACTTTCGGTCGCTGGGTAAATCGAGGAGCAAAAGGTATTGCCGTATTTGAGGACGCAGACAGAAGCCGTCAAAGGCTGATTCATTACTTTGATATATCAGACACCCACGAAAGCCGACATTCCCGCCCTGTTCCTATTTGGGAGATGAGACCCGAATATGAAGCAGAGGTTATTGAAACGCTTGAAAATACTTTCGGTGCGGTAAACGATACAACGAGTATTGAAAATGTCGTCAAAGAGAGCATTGCAAATGCCGTCGAGGACAATATCGCAGACTATATCTCCGACTTTATGAGTTTGGGTGCAGGCAGCGATATTGAGTATTTGTCTGCCGACGAAGCAAATGCCTTGTATTTGGAGCTTGTCAGAAACAGCGTGTCATATATGGTTATGGCTCGATTGGGACTGAACGCAGACAAGGTCTATTCTCCCGATGACTTTGCCGGGATTTCAAGCTTCAATTCACAGGAAGTTCTCAATGCGGTGGGCATTGCTACAAGCGACATTGCTGAAATGGCATTGCTCCCTGTCAGCAGAACAATCAGCACGCTCAGCAAGGAAAATCGCATAATTGATGAACAGGGGCAATCCGAATACAATAAAGACATCAAAGACGAAAGGAGTCAAAGCGATGAGCGAAATCACATACACGATGGTGGGAGATTACAATCTTCCGAACCTGAAGCTGCCGGAGCAGACGGAAGTGACTCTCGGCAGATGGTCGCAGATGAGGAGAACTTATCTGAAGGAACATCACAAAATCCTGTACTACAATCTTCTGACGAAAGGGATTCTGAACAGTCACTTGGCGGAGGTTCAGCAGAGAGCCAGCGAACTGGAGGAAACTCTCGTGAAGCAGATGGCACAGAAAGCCGGGCTGACGGAGCAGATGAAAGCGGAAGATATGATGAAGTGGGTTCGCCTGATGAACAACATCAGGAACTCGGCACAGGAAATCGTGAAGAATCAGGTAATATTCGCTTAGAGTATTACGACAGAAACCACGAGGACAAGAGCCTGCCGTTTTTCGGTGGCGATGATACTATCCGAGAGATACTCGGTACCACCCCGCATTTGTCCGCTTCAAAGGAAGAAATCAAAGACTTCTATGAGAGAAATAGGGACAATGCGACCCGTACCGAATATATCAAGGGTATTTTCAACAACGATTACACCCGGCTTACCTTAAACGACGGCAGGCTTGTTGGATACAAAACATTTCAGAATGTCCTCCACTTGTGGGAGGGCGAATACGAAAACAGAACCGCTCAGAGCTTCTATGACTGGGGCGTTATCGCACAGCATTTTGAAGCAATGAGACTTTTGGGAGAATTGACCGATACAATGAAACCGCTTCCGTCTATGGACGGTCAGTTGACTCTCATAATGGGAAATCAGGCAGAGGAACAAAAAACCTCTGCCTTTACTTTTTCTCAGGAAATCATAGACGCAGTTCTCACCCGTGGAAGCGGAGTTTCCGAGGGTAAAATGCGTATCTATGAGCAGTTTGAAAAGAGCCTTTCCGCAAAGGAAAACGCCGACTTCTTGAAAAACGAATACGGTTGGGGCGGCTCTTACCCTGTCATTATCGGTGCAGGCATTGACGAACAGCACGACGGAAAAGGTATCACAATTTCAAAAGGTATCGGAAGCGACAAGCCACACATTACGCTTTCTTGGTCTCAGGTTGAAAAGCGTATCGGAGACCTTATCCGTATGGACAGATACCTAAACCGAAAGGAAAAAGAAAAGTACCCGGAATGGCTTGAAAAGCAGGAAGAAAGGCGAGCCGAGCTTGCAGAGCAGAGAAAAAACCGTGAGATACTCTCTACTGCACCGCCTGAGCCTGAAAACAAAGAGGACGAACCGGAAGCACAGTATGAATATCATCTCGGCGACAGCGTATATATCGGAGCTTCGCAGTATGAGATTTTGTCCTTTGATGAAAACCGTGTAATGCTCTATGACTTCGATATGCCCCTATTCAACAAGGAGATTTCAAGGGAAGAATTTGACCGCAAAGTGCGTGAAAATCCGATGAACGACCACTTGAAGGTCAGTGTATTACCGTCGGAAGAAAAATCCGTTACAGGCGAAAACGAAGCTCAAAACGATACCGAAACCGTACAGGATTTCAGTCCGAAAACCGGTTATGACGATGCCTTCTTTATCGACCGGGACAATGAAAGCGTAACTTGGATGTATTATAACCCCGACAGCAATGCCGGAGGTCAGTATGTTACAAATACGCTTTCTTTTGACGAGATACAGCAAGCTGCAAGGGAGTATGACTCGGCTGAGGATTTCTTTGACTACCTTGGCAGTATTGCAAATCAGGAGCTTGCCGATGTAGGTACGGAATGGTTTGTGGATGTAGACCGAGAATTTCACAGGACACCGGATTTGACCGACTGTACCTCCGCCACAATGGAAGCACTCATTGAAAACGCTGAAAGAACTGATATGGTGGCAACGAACATCGGAAATGTACCGATTGAGGATTACAGAGAAATCGTTGCTACTCAAAACGGTTTTGACAGTTATGAGGAAATGTATAACGAGGGTGTTCGTATCGGCAACGGTTACGACAAAGAGCCTGAACCGATTGTCCCCGCTTGGGAGCAAAAGAAAAAGTCAAAGGTAAAGAGCTTTGACCTCCACCCGGATATTCCGATGGCAGAGCGACACAACTTTGACCTTGCCAATAATCAGGTTGAAGAAGTGAACAAGAAAGAACGCTTCCACCGAAACTATGCAGCGATTAAGGTCTTGAAGGATTGTCAAAACGAAAACCGTTTTGCAACACCCGATGAGCAGAAAATCTTGTCGAGATATGTCGGTTGGGGCGGTATTCCCGAAGCATTTGACGAACGAGCCGGAGCTTGGCATACCGAATATGCAATGCTAAAAAATATCCTGACGCCGGAGGAATATGCGTCGGCAAGAGAAAGCACCTTGACCGCCTTTTACACTCCGCCCGAAGTATCTACTGCCATTTACAAGGTGTTGGAACAGATGGGATTTCAGGAGGGCAACCTGCTTGAGCCGTCCTGCGGTATCGGTAACTTCATCGGTATGCTGCCTAAGTCAATGGAAAACGCAAAGGTTTACGGCGTGGAGCTTGATACCGTTTCAGCCGGTATCGCTCAGCAGCTTTATCAGAAATCTTCTATTGCGGCACAGGGCTTTGAGGAAGTAAATGTCCCCGACAGCTTCTTTGACGGCGTTATCGGCAATGTGCCTTTCGGAGATTTCAAAGTCTCCGATAAACGATACGACAAGTACAATTTCTTAATCCACGATTATTTCTTTGCAAAATCGCTTGATAAGTTACGCCCCGGCGGTGTGATGGCTCTTGTGACAAGCAAAGGAACTATGGATAAGGAAAACTCCAATGTGCGTAAATATATCGCACAGAGGGCGGAGCTTCTTGGAGCAATCAGACTTCCGAACGACACCTTCAAAGGCAATGCCGGAACAGAGGTTGTATCCGATATTCTGTTCTTGCAAAAGCGAGACAGGCTAATAGACATTGAGCCTGACTGGGTTCATCTTGACACCGACGAAAACGGTATAAGGATGAACTCATATTTTGTTCAGCACCCGGAAATGATACTCGGCGAAATGAAAATGGTAAGCGGTCGTTTCGGACCGGAAGCAACCTGTGAGCCGTTTGAAAACGCCGACCTTTCGGAGCTTTTGAACGAAGCTGTTTCAAACATTCACGGAGAAATCTCCGAATACGAAGTAGCCGATGAGCTGGAGGAAGAAGATAATTCTATCCCGGCAGACCCTACGGTAAGGAACTTCTCTTACACGGTTTTGGACGACAAAATCTATTTCCGTGAGAACTCCCGTATGTCCCCGGTGGAGGTATCGGCAACCGCCGAGAACCGCATTAAGGGTATGATTGGGATAAGAGATTGCGTCCGCAATCTGATTGAACTGCAAACCGAGGATTACCCGGACAGCGAAATCAAACAGGCACAGGAAAAGCTGAACACTCTGTATGACAGCTTTACAAAGAAGTACGGACTTATTAACAGCCGTGCCAATACTTCTGCCTTTTCCGACGACAGTTCCTACGCTCTGCTCTCTGCTCTTGAGGTCATCAACGAAGATGGCGAACTGGAACGCAAGGCAGATATGTTCTTCAAAAGGACGATAAAACCGCACAAGCCGGTAACGGAGGTTGATACCGCAGACGAAGCTCTCGCTGTCTCTATGGGTGAAAAAGCAGCCATTGATATGGAATATATGATGGAGTTGTCCGGCAAAAGTGAGGAGGAATTATTCGCTGACCTAAAGGGTGTTATCTTCTTAAATCCCCTTTATGAGTACGGCAATTCTTATGAGCCGAAGTATCTGATGGCAGACGAATATCTGTCGGGCAATGTTCGTGAGAAGCTGGCAACAGCCAAAAGGACTGCAACACTGTATCCCGAAGATTACACCGTCAATGTGCAGGCACTTGAAAAGGTGCAGCCAAAGGATTTGACGGCAAGCGAGATTTCCGTAAGGCTCGGTGCGACTTGGATACCGCCCGAAATATTCCAACAGTTTATGTTTGAGTTTCTCGACACGCCACGCTATGCACAGTGGAACATCAAGGTTCACTACTCTCAGTTTACCGGAGAATGGAACATTGAGGGAAAGAGCTATGACCGTTCCAATGTTAAAGCGTACAGCACATACGGCACTTCCCGTATCAACGCATATAAGATAATTGAGGAAACACTGAACCTGAAAGATGTCCGTATCTTTGACTATATCGAAGATGAAGAAGGCAAAAAGAAAGCCGTTCTCAACAAAAAAGAGACGGCAATCGCACAGGCAAAGCAGGAACTCATAAAGCAGGGCTTTCAGGACTGGATATGGGCTGACCCTGCCCGCCGAGAAAAACTCACGAAGATGTATAACGAAAAGTTCAACAGCATAAGACCCCGTGAGTACGACGGAAGCCACATTGTTTTTAACCGCTCGGAGTGGCGTCGCGTGGGGAAAGGGAGTAGGTCTCGGTGGT
>DMAW01000081.1 GCA_003446375.1 Eubacteriaceae bacterium
AGAAGCAACCATGAGCGCCATAAGGCTTGCAAGGGGATATACAGGAAAAGACAAGTTAGTAAAATTCGAAGGATGTTACCATGGTCATTATGATGGTCTTTTGGTTAAAAGCGGATCAGGGGCTTTGACATTTAATACGCCTACAAGCAAAGGAGTGACCGAGGATATAATCAAAGACACTTTAGTAGCTAAGTACAATGATATCTCCAGCATAAAAAAATTATTTAAAGAACATGGTTCGGATATAGCGTGCATAATTCTTGAACCTGTAGCGGGAAATATGGGAGTAGTAGAAGGAAAAAAGGAATTTATTCATGCTCTAAGGAAAATAACTAAGGAAAACAAAGCTTTACTGATTTTTGATGAAGTTATAACCGGATTTCGACTTGGAAGAAATGGAGCGGCCGGATACTATGACATTGAACCTGACTTAGCCTGCTTCGGGAAAATAATAGGTGGAGGATTACCGGTAGGCGCATACGGCGGAAAAAGAGAGATTATGAGCGAAGTAGCTCCACAAGGTGGAGTATATCAAGCTGGAACCCTGTCTGGAAATCCTTTGGCAGTACATCTTGGAATAAATGCTCTTGCTTTGCTTAAAAAAAATTTTCAAATTTATCGTGATTTGGAATATAAAGCCATTAAGCTGGAAAAGGGACTTATTGATGGCGCAAAAATATCTAATGTGCCTGTGACTGTAAACAGAGTTAAAGGCATGATAAGCATGTTCATGACACAAGGGCCTGTTGAAACTTTCGAAGATGTAATGAGATCAGACACTAACCTATATGCAAAGTATTTTAAAGAAATGCTTTTGCAAGGTGTGTTGCTTCCCCCGTCTCAGTATGAAGGGTGGTTCATATCTACAGCACACTCTGAGGAGGATATTGATTTTACGATTAAGGCGCATTTTAAAGCTATTGAAAAAATCAAATGAATATTTGTAGGAAGGTGTCATGCGGATTATGCTTAAAAAAGTTATCTTAATCGTCAGTGTCGGAACCGGGAACATTGAAGCGAGAAAAAAAAATATTGACTCTGTTGAAGCGGCAATAAGCAATATTTGGGATAGCTTGCCTTTAAAACGAGCAATTACTTCAAAGACAGCAATCGATAAGCTAAATAATATTAATGAATCAGATTTATATAGTTTCGAGGAATCAATATCAGAGCTTATTCATGAGGGATATGACGAAGTGATCATACAACCGACTCATATGATAAATGGCATTGAGTTTAAAAGAATCATCCGGAGTGCCTTGGATCATAAAGAAAAGTTTAAAAAAATCTTAATAGGAAGACCTCTGCTTACGTCAAGAATCGACTGTATAGAAGTAATCGAAGCATTGGGTAAAGAATATGACTTGAAAAGCGAAATCCCTGCGATATTCATGGGGCATGGGTCTATTCTAAACAATAACGCATCATATAAGTATTTGAACTATCTGTTTAAAGAAACAGGGTTTGAGGATGTTTATGTTGAAACTTTAAATGAGAATTCGGGTTTTTACAGAGTCGCAGATAATCTCGCAAAGAAAAATCACTGTGATATAAAACTGTTGCCCTTAATGATCGCGACAGGTAAACACGTCTTAGGGGATATGGCAGGGGATAATGAAAAGTCGTGGAAATCGGTTCTAGAAGGTATGGGATTTAAAGTTGAATTCTCCGTAAAAGGTTTAGGTGAAATCAATGGAATACAAAAGATTTTCATTCGTCATGTAAAATCAGCTATGGACGGCAATGAGATAATAATCTGAAAATCAAATACAAACTTATAAGAACTTATATTTAAAGGAGACAATGCTGATGAATAGTTTTCGACATGGAGGAGATGTGTGGCAGGGGAAAGATCCTGGAGATTGGATTGATTTTTCAGCGAATTTAAATCCTGAAGGTACCCCTGAGAAGATGATGGATGAAATAAAAAACTCGATAGAAGAAATAGGATTTTATCCCGATCAAAACATGTGGGAAGCCAAGAAGAACATATCAGTTTTTTTAAGATGTGATATGTTAAATGTTCTGCCTGCTAATGGGGGGATAGGTGCCTTGCAATTGATAGTCGAATGTGAAAGGCCCCAAAAAGCAATTATAATCGAACCATCATTTTTAGAATATAAAAGACTCTCAATAAATGCAGGAGCTGAAATTATTAGAATTCCTATGCTGAAAAACGATTCTATAATATGGGATGTCAATAGAATCAAAAAAGAGATGACTTGCGATTCGATGATTTTTATATGTTCGCCATCAAATCCTCTGGGAAATTTAGTAGAAAGAAAGCTGCTTGCAGATTTGATTGAACACAGCGAAAAAATTGGTGGGAAAATACTGTTAGATGAGGCTTTTATTGATTACTGCGATGAGCGGTGCTCTGCAAGAGATTTAATTGGCAGGTTCGATTCTTTGATAATAATCGGATCTTTTACAAAAATGTTTGCAATACCAGGAGTCAGGCTTGGGTATGTGCTCGCTTCAAAAGAGTCGATTGATAAATATCAAAAACACATGATGCCATGGATGCTATCTGCTCAAGCAGTGGGGGCGAGCAGAGCTTTACCGGGTTTGAGGGATTTTGCGGAACAGTCCCGGATAAAAAACAATCACTTACGGGAAGACTTGGCAAGTAAGTTGTCAAAACTTGGTTTTAAGGTGTTCGATTCAGAAGGAAGCTATCTGCTCGTAAAAATAAAAGATGATAATATCCAACTGGATATTATCGAAAAGAGGCTTAAAGAATATAAGATCTTGATAAGGAACTGTTCAAACTACGAGTGTCTTGGAGAGAGATATTTCAGGGTTGGGGTTAAAAGTGACCGAGAAAACAGAATTCTTATCGAGTCTCTGAAAAAGGTGCTTTCAGATCTAAACAAGGAGGGCAAATGATAAAAGAAAATACGTTGATTTTGATCTTTGCGCTTATAATCGATTTTGCTGCAGGGGATCCACGCTGGTTATATCACCCGGTCAGAATCATAGGAAAGTTCATCAACTTTGAAGAAAGCATCATAAGGAAGCATTTAAAAGGAAGCAAACAAGAAATTATCGCTGGTTTTGCTCTTCTGGTGGATACTGTGCTTGTTACAGCTGCATCTCTTTGGATCATAATATATGTAGCTGATAAAATAAGTCCTCTCGTGGGTTTTATAGTAAAAGTCATTGCAGCCTATACGGCGCTTTCATCAAGATCGCTCCATCTTGAAGCCATTCAGGTAAAAAAAGCATTGGCTCAAGGTTTGGAGCAAGGAAGAAGAAGAGTGGCGTATATCGTTGGCAGGGATACCGATAACTTAACTGAAGAAGAGATAGTAAAAGCAACTATTGAGACAGTTGCCGAAAATACCAACGATGGAGTAATCGCACCTATGTTTTTTATTTGGCTGTTGGGTCCTGTTGGAGCAATAGCTTTCAAAGCTGTAAACACCTTGGATTCCATGGTGGGATATAGAAATGACAAGTATGAGTTCATAGGAAAGGCGTCAGCGAAGACAGATGATGCTTTGAACTACATACCAGCTAGGATAAGTGCAGCATTGCTGGTTTTGGCATCACTATTCATGGGCTTGGATTATAAAAATTCGTGGAGGATTGTAAAAAGGGATCACGGAAACCATACAAGTCCCAATTCTGCTTGGCCTGAAAGCGCTGTTGCAGGAGCACTGAACATCGAACTAGGTGGAACTCACGAATATTTTGGCATTTCAGTTTATAAGCCTACAATTGGTGATTATCTAAAAAAGGCTGAATCCGACCATATAGAAAAGACGGTAAAGTTAATGTACGTGGCTTCCATATTATTCGGGTTAATCATAGTTGCTGCTTATTTTATAGCAAGCAAACTACAGGCTGTGTAACGGCCTTTTTTTATTTATTAAAAATTTATTAAAATATGGGCTATTCCTTTAAGGTTGTTTAAAAGACTGTTATTATTAGATGTGAAGATTAGGAGGCGAAAAAATGGTCGAAGTAAATAATTTAAAAAAGGTATTCAAACTCAGCAAAAAAGATATGAAAAAAGAAAAAACGAAGCAAAGAGAAAAAGTCGCTGTGGACGGATTGTCATTTGTAGCAGAGCCAGGACAGATCTTCGGACTGCTAGGTCCTAATGGCGCGGGTAAAACCACAACATTAAGGTGCATATCAACGCTTATTAAGCCTTCATCGGGAGATATTGCAGTAGAGGGTATCAAAGTTTCATATGATCCGGAGGAAGTCAGAAAAAAAATATGTTTTTTGACTAACGAATTAAAGTTGGATACTCATTTCACCCCTTCATATACAATAGAGTACTTTGGGAGGCTTCATGGAATGACCAAAGGTGAGATCTTTAAAAGAAAAGAAGAACTTTTCAAGAGGTTTGGAGTGACAGACTTTGAAAATATGGCTATTGGCGAATTATCTACAGGCATGAAGCAAAAACTGTCTATAGCTGTAAGCCTTGTTCATGATCCAAGGGTCATTATATTTGATGAACCTACAAATGGCCTAGATATAATAACGGCAAAGAGCGTGACGGATTATCTTTTGGAGATGAAAGATATGGGAAAAACTGTTATAATATCCACTCATATAATGAATGTCGCCGAGAAGCTTTGCGACAAAGTAGCTATAATACTGGACGGGAAATTGAATATAGAAGGAACTCCCGAGGGGATTTGCCGGCAAACAGGTGAACAAAATCTAGAAGAGGCATTTTATAAGTTGTATTTTAAACACGGTTTCGGAGGTGTGGAAAATGTTTGAAATGATTGGCGTAATAATAAAAAAAGAGCTGAAAAGAGTATTTACGGATAAGAGGCTTATTTTTACAACATTGATTTTGCCTCCGGTGATGTTGGTTGTCCTATATGGCATAATAGGAATGGGTGCAAGCGGAATGATGGAAGATATAGAGTCCCACACATCTAGGATAGCTTTGATAGATGTTCCTAAAGAAGTAGAAGAGGCAATTAAAGCTACAGGTTCTCAAGTTAAGATAATTGACAAGGAAGATATGGAAAATGCAAAAGAGGAAATAAAAGCCGGGGAATTGGATGTCATGATTGAATTTGACCCTGAATTTATTCAAAAAGCGACAAATTATACCGAAATGCCTCCTCCTTATGTAAACACATACCACAACTCCAGTGAAGATTATTCATCTACAGCCTATTATATGGTAAGAGATATTTTGATGCAGTATGAAAATTATCTTCTGGGAGTCAGAATGGGAGATGAATCTTATGCCAGCGTATTTGATATCGATGAAAATAATCCTGAAAATATTATCGTTGATGATAAGAAGGCTTCTGGTAGACTCCTTTCCATGCTTTTGCCAATGTTGATAACAATATTCTTGTTTGCAGGCGCAATGTCATTAGGTCCAGATTCGATAGCTGGGGAGAAAGAGAGAGGAACCATGGCCACGTTATTGATGACTCCTGTAAAAAGAGAAGTAATAGCATTTGGAAAGGTCATAAGCCTAGGGATATTGGCATTTTTAAGCGCATTGTCATCTTTTTTGGGGATTGTTATAGCGCTGCCTTTATTAGCAGAATCTTTTTCGGGAGAAATGGGCATGAATCTATCGGACTATATAAATTACGGAGCAACGGATTACATGATGATACTTGGTATACTTATATCCATGGAAGTCATATTCGTAGGTATGATCAGCGCTGCATCTGTTGTTGCCAAAAATGTTAAAGAAGCTGGCACTTATCTCATGCCGATCTATTTTATGGTTATGATCGCTGCTTTTAGCAACATGTATTCCACTCAGACGCCTAGCCTAATAGAATATGCGATACCGGTTTATGGAAGCATAGTCGCTTTAAAGGGAGTGCTAAGCTTTGAGTTGCCACTTATGGGACTTGCTTTAAATATTGGAATATCGCTGATGGTTGGGATTGGTCTAGTGTATTTAATAAAGGCATTGTTCGAAAATGAGAACGTAATGTTCAATCAATAGACTGTTTGTTGATTTATAAAAAGCAAACAAGGGTATAAAAATAAAAACATTAAATATACATCAAAGATTAGAGAGGGTGGTATATATGGATATTCGCAAGGTCATGCTGGAAAGAAAATCAGTAAGGGATTTTAAGGATAAAAAGGTGCCGTTAGAAATTTTAAAAGAGATAGTGGATTCGTGCAAACTAAAAGAAGAACTTGTCTGCAGCACCAATATAAAGCCTCTTATATTAGACGATGGCGAAAGAACCTCCAAACTTTTAAACGGAATTGCCGGATATAACGGTTTGATGATCGAAGCTCCACAATATATCTTGTTTTTAAGCAATGACGTAGAAAACCACCAAATACAGACAGGCTATTATGTAGAAAAAATAATGTTGGCTCTAGAATCGAAGTCAATCGACACATGCTGGTTAAACATACCTGAAGATGGAAGTCTGGTAAAACAGGTGCTTGGCATCCAGGATTCAAGAGAAGCGGCTGCTTTAATAGCGGTAGGATATAAAAAGAGGGATAAAAAAGTAATAAATCCCCTTCACACAGGTGACAATTATTCACAAGCTGACTTGAAAGTAGTAGACGACAATACTTCTACAAGATTAGCTCCTGAAGAGATTGTCTACTTAAACAAATGGGGGCACCATCCTACATCCGAAGAGCTAAAGAGCCTAGGGTTGGATAACGTCTTCTTTTATATCAGACTGGCTCCTTCAACGTTGAATAGACAGCCCTGGAGATTTCTTATAAAAGATAAAAAGATATATCTTGCTATTAAGACAGAAGAAGGAATAAACCATGAACATGATATGCTGGATGCAGGAATAGCCATGCTATATACAGATTTGATAATGAATGATTACAACTATCATGGCAAGTGGACTATTGCAAATGAAAGCTCGAAAAATTATGGAATACCTGAGGATTATTATGTAGCCGGTTATTTTGGCAACTAACCATGAATATTACCAAAAAGGAACCGAAGAGGTTCTTTTTTGGTATAATGATATTGAGTATATTAACTTACTTGTAGGTAATTGCGAAACTAAT
>DMAW01000022.1 GCA_003446375.1 Eubacteriaceae bacterium
GTAATTATAATATTTTCGTTATTTTAGAGAATCCGAAAGGGTTCTTTTTGTTTTGAAAGGTGTGATAAGTATGTTTTTCATAGGAGATAACAACGGACAAGAAGTATCAAATGAAGTCGTGGATGCTTATATAAATAAACTCCACAGATCTGACAGCATTTTTGGTTTGGCTAAAGGGAATTACTTTTGGGCAAAGGATATAAAATTTGAATCTGAAGGTATTGCAAAAGAGTATATCAAAAATTACGAGTCCAGAGGGTTTAAGGTCTACCACAATATTTCAATCGCTGATACCAAGCTTGTTGCAAATGAAGAAATAGAATCTGAAGTCATTGACAAAGAGGTGAAGCTGATTGAAGAGGTCAAACGTAAGGGAGCTAATAGAAGCAGGAGAAAAGAATAAATTCTATAAAAGAGCTGAGTGGCAAAAAGAATTGAGGCCGATGATATTAAAGCGAGATCACTATGAGTGCCAAAGGTGTTTGCATAGATGGGATTCTGATAAGTATCCAAATACAAGACCAAAGAAATTGACAAGGGCAAAGACAGTGCATCACATATTGCCAATGGAGCAGTATCCAGAGTATGCAAAGGAAACTTGGAACTTGGTAAGCTTATGCAACAGATGCCACAATGAAGTTGAAGGCAGAGACTGGTTTAAGTTTAGAGTCTTTACTAAAAAAGAAAAACCACAGATAAACGAAGAAAAATGGTAGATACCCCCGGGTTAAATCTTGAAAAAGGGCTTAACAAGGGAGAACGTTTATGTGGGGTAGCAGACTCCGGTTAAATTTTTATTTATATGCGCGAAAGGGGGGTGGTGTAGTGGGGCGAAAAACCAATTATGAAAAAGAGCTGCGAGATGATCTTATGGAGCAGTTAGATGACAATGGAATGGCAGGAAAACACTACGACAACCTTATAGATGACTACCTGGAACTGTATAAGTTGAAGAATAATCTGATTGAAGATATAAGATTTAACGGCTTGAGAATATCATACATGACAGGCAATGGTTTTGAAGCGACAAAGCCAAATGAATCGGTGGAAAGGCTGGTAAAAGTCAACGCTCAAATGCTCAAGATATTGGGAGAACTAGATCTTAAGAAACCCAAAGTAGTTGATGAAGATGATTTATTGTAAAGAGATTGAAGATTATATAAACAGCAAGGAATATAAATCAAAAGAAATTCATCTCCTGATAGAAAACATTATAAAGCCTTTATTGATATCAGATCAGTATTTTGACGCAGAGACTTTTCGCAAATGCTTGCAGTATACAGAGAAATACTACTATCCCCTTTTTCCGTTTCAGAAGTTTATATATGCATTGTTCTTTTTCTACGAAGACGAGACAAAAATGTTCACTACCTTTGATGAATTCTTTATTATGGAAGGCCGTGGGAACGGGAAAGACGGATTTATAGCCCCTTTAGCAGACTTTTTCACCACTCATTATCACGGCATTAAAGGCTACAATGTAGATGTAGTGGCCAATAGTGAAGACCAGGCAAAAGGGCTAACTGAGATTATCTACAACTCTAAAGAAGATAATAAAAGTGTTATGAAGAAGTTTTTCAGATGGACTTTGGAGATAATCGTTAACAGAAAGACCCACTCTAAGATTAGTTTTAATACTTCAAACAGCAAGACGAAAGATGGCAAACGTCCTGGAATGGTAGTATTAAATGAGATGCACCAGTACGAAGATTATTCCAACATCAATGTACATCTTCGAGGAAAAGGAAAAGTTAAAAATCCAAGGGTAGTCATAATAACTACAGACGGATATGTAAGAGGTGGTCCGTTAGATGATTATAAAGAAATTTCAAAGAAACGCTTAAATGGTGATTTGCCTAAATCCAGAATGGTGCCAATAATTTTTAAACTGGATTCAGAAGATGAAGTTGATGATCCTTCGATGTGGATAAAAGCAAATCCTTCTTTGCAGCACATGCCTATTTTAAAACGAGAAATTGAAGAAGACTACGGTAAAATGCAAGAGCTTCCTCACATGCGCCCTGACTTTATTACAAAGAGGATGAATCTTCCCAAAGAGGATGCAGATTCAGCGTTTTGCACATGGGAAACAGTGATGAAAACAAATAGGCCACTGCCGGAGCCAAATGGAGCGCTTGCTGTTTTGGGCATAGATTATGCAGAGCTTAATGACTTTGCTTCAGCAGGTTTTCTTTGGAAAGATGGAGAAGATTACTGTTGGAAGCAGCATACATGGGTGAATAAAAATTCGCCGTTTTTTAAATCGATCAAGCCTCCCCTAGCAGAATGGGAAGAGAAAGGATATCTAACCATCGTTAAAACACCGACTATAGATCCTGATGATATTTTAGACTGGTTCTTTGAGAACGCAGTCTATTTTAATGTCCAGATTATTGCAATGGACAAATTCAGATGGGAAGCAATTAGTGAGAAGTTTGAAAACAGAGGATTATCTGTAGTGACAAAAGAAAATCCAAATGGTGAAGTGCTCCATGTCAGATCCGGTGGCTACACACATAATGAATTGGCGCCACTTATGGATGTTGTCTACACCAATGGAAAGATTATTTATGGAGATGATCCATGCATGCGGTGGTATACGCAAAATACGGGAGTCAAAAGAGACGGGAAAGGAAATAAGACATACTTTAAAATAGAGCCCAAGCTAAGGAAAAACGATGGATTTATGGCGCTGATTCATGCGATGACACAAAGATCCAGACTGGATGTCCCTGAGTGGAATCCGGATGGAAATCCATTTATGTAGGAGGTGAGATCAATAGGACTATTAGATTTTTTATACAATAACGTAAATTATGTTGAAATGGAATCAATCGCATGGGATGCGGTAAAGTTAAAAATCAATGAACTTGCAATACAGCGTGGGATAACTCTTTATGCCAACGTGATTAGCAAATGCGAATTTAAGAGAGTTAAGGCTGAAAACGGCAAACGAAAGTTTGTAAAAAATGATTTATACTATGCCCTTAATGTAAGACCTAATCAAAACATCAATGCGACCCTTTTTTGGAATAAAGCCATAACAAGACTTTTTAAAAATGGAGAGGTGCTGATTGTTCAAGGCTATAAAGATGAATTGTTTATAGCAGAAAGTTTTGATAAGACTATCTATGCATACAAGCCATGGGAATTTAGAAACGTGATGATCAATGAGCTTAACACTCAAAAGACATATCAAATGGGTGATGTAATTTACTTAACCATTGAAAATATGACTATCAACGACATGATGAAGAAGTTTTACGAAGAGATGAGTTCGGTCATGGATGCTGCGGTTAATCACTTCAAGCAAAACAACGGCAAGAAACTAGCATTTAAAACCGGCGCCAGCGTATCTAGAGGAGTTGGAATAGGCGCTATTCCCCAGGATAGCACTACGGATGCCGAGGGAAAGACAAAAGCACAGCTTTATGTCGAGAAGTTGTTTGAGAAGGTGTTTTCAAACCCAAATGCAATCGTCCCGCTGCAAAATGGCGAGGAGTTAGAGGAAATAGGCAAAGCAACAGGTCAAAGCGCAGAGGACATCATAAAAACGATGAGCGCAACTATGGAAGCAGTATCTATTGGCATGAATATCCCTATAGATGTTTTTATGGGCAAGACAACCGAGAAGTCAAACGCCATGAACGACTGGATAACAACAGGTGTTGAAGTGTTTTTGGAGCTTATAGCCGATGAGCTAAATGCAAAGCTTATAAGAAAAGAGGCTTATCTCAAAGGGGATCAGATATTCATTGATGCGACCAAGATAAATCACAGAGATATACTGGACAGTTCAGTTGCACTTGAAAAGCTCTATGGCATTGGATTTACTCACAATGAGTTAAGAGAACTCTTTAACATGTTGCCGGTATCAGATGAAGGCGCTGACATTAGACATTGGTCAAAGAATTATGGGAGTGAACAAGAACTGAAAGGAGGTGAAGTGAGTGAAAAGTAACAGAAAGATACTTATGAGCGCAAACCTTGATTTAGGCGAGCCGACTCAAAAGCCGTTTTTTCAGTTTAAAAGGCTTGACGATCAAAAGACAGAAATTGATATCTACGGGGATATCACTTCTTGGAGGTGGATAGAAAGCGATGTGTCCGCATATTCTTTTAAGAAACAGTTAAATGAAGTAGATACTCCTGCTATAGACGTAAGGATTGATTCCTATGGCGGTGAAGTTTCAGAAGGCTTGGCCATATACAACATGCTTAAAAATTCTGATAAAGAGATAACCACTATTGTAGATGGATTTGCCTGTTCTATAGCGTCAATCATATTTATGGCTGGGAAAAACAGAATCATGAATACAGGAACTTTGCTTATGTGGCACAATCCATGGGTTTATGCTGCAGGGAATGCGGATGATCTTGAGAAAACAGCATCCGACTTGAGAAAGATGGCAGATTCATCTGTAGCGATATACCAAGAAGGTTCAAACTTAAATGAAGATATCATAAGAGAGATGATGAATGCAGAAACATGGATAAGCGTTGATGAAGCTTTATCCATGGGAATTGCAACAGAAAAACATGATGGTGGAGGCGTAAAACAGTCTATGGAATCACGAACTCTTTATAAAACCATCATGAAATTAAAGTCCGTAGAGGACGAGTTGGTTAGCATCAAAGAACAAGAATCAAAACCCATAAATTCATGGGTTAAATTTTTTAGGGGGTAAATGACAATGATGAATCTTGAAAAAACCGAAAAGTACCTGGGGCTGGTCAAACGGATAGATGAAAGATCGGTAGAGCGTCGGGTAGGGCA